>JAUXAI010000007.1 GCA_030619985.1 bacterium
TTTGGTGCATATCGTTTGGGTAATATCCTTCTCTATGATCCCGGATGCTTTCTCAAGCATGGTGGGACCCAGGATGAGAATGGCTGATTCGATCTCTTCTTTACGAAGGAAGAAGGCCTCAAAGGGAGAGGTTACACCAAAGTAATTCACCCCTTCCTTCTCCAGGGCCCTTGAGATCTGGACCATCCCATGGCCATAACCTTGGGCCTTAACGATGGCCATGATTCCAACATCTGGGCCTACTCTTTTCTTAATCTCCTTGAAGTTATGGACCAAGGCACCTAAATCAATCTCTGCCCAAGTGGATCGGCTATCCATTTTCCCTCATTTCATTCGGGGTAACCAATTAACTGTAAGTAATGAATTCTGAAGTAACCAGTAACCAGTTTACAGTTTTTGAAAGAAGTAACCAGTTACCAGTAACCAGTTTTTTACGGTAAACTGTTCGCTGGTTACTGTTTCAGCCGAAGGCTGATCCGCCTCTGGCGGACGCTGGTTACTGTAAACCTCTATTCTACTGTTCACCGTAAACCCCATCTTGCCTCGCTTATCAGATCATTCTGCTCTCTTAGCTAAGTTCTCGAACTTGGTATACTCTTTTATAAAGGCTAGTTGTAGGGTTCCAGTCGGACCATTTCTCTGCTTCCCAATATTTATCTCTGCAATCCCCCTTACATCTGGGTTATCCGGCTCATAGTATTCTTCTCTGAAGATGAAGGTCACCAGGTCGGCATCCTGCTCAATAGCGCCACTCTCCCTTAAATCAGAGAGCTGGGGCCGGTGGCTTGGCCTCTGCTCTGCCGCCCGGGATAATTGGGATAGGGCAACTACCGGGACATTCAGTTCTCGGGCCAAAGACTTCAGAGATCTTGAGATTTCTGAGATCTCCTGCTGCCTATTTTCTATTCTTCCTGAGCCAGACATAAGCTGGAGATAATCGATGATGATTAGGCCGATATTGTGCTCTGCCTTCAATCTCCTCGCCTTGGCTCTTACTTCCAGAACAGAGATGGCCGGGGTATCATCTATGAATATTGGTGCCTCGGCCAACCTTCCAGCAGCGATGGTCAATTTCGGCCAGTCGGATTCTGATAGATAACCGGTCCTTACCTTCTGGGCATCGACCCTAGCCTCGGAGCAGAGCATCCTCTGGACCAGTTGATCCCGGGACATCTCTAAGGAGAAGATGGCAACCGGGATCTTCTCCTCCCCCCCTGCCTTATGGGCAATACCTAAAGCGAAGGAGGTCTTCCCCATACTGGGCCTTCCCGCAATAACTATTAATTCAGAGCCATGCAGCCCACTTGTCCTGAGGTCGAATTCCCTATAGCCAGTGGGAATACCGGTGACATGCTCCTTCTTGGCATATAACTCTTCAATGGCCTGGAAACTATCCTTTATGATATGCTTTATTGGTAAAAAATCCTGCTTTATCTTCTCCTGGGTGACAGAAAAAATTATCTTCTCTGCACTATCTACAACCCTATCCACCTCTTCTGGGCTCTCATAACTCAGGTTCTTTATCTCATCACAAGCATTGATCAGTCCCCTCAGCGTCGCCTTCTCTAAGACGATCTTGGCATAGTATTCCACATTGGCTGCCGTAGGAACGGAATTTATTAGTTCTGTTAAGTAAGCTGTTCCCCCAATGGCCTCCAGGTTTCCCTTCCTCCTCAATTCCTCAGTCATAGTTACCAGATCCACCGGCTCATTCTTCATGAAGAGCTCCACAATTGCCGAATAGATCTTCTTATGGGCCTCCTTATAGAAGGGCTCCTCATTTCCTAAAACCTCGATGCCCTTTCCAATGGCCTCCTTCTCAACGAGCATGGAACCGATTACCGATTTCTCGGCCTCAATATTCTGGGGAGGAATCCTTGCCGTTAATTCCTCTTTTCGCATTATTTCTGCGCACATCTCAGTACCTCCTTTCAAGTAGGTATTCGTTATGAGTTTTGATAATTATTTCCTTGAAGAGCAGAATCTTAAGATTATCTTGATGAGTAGATTCAGTTCGCCAATGAGGGTAAATAGGGTTCCTATGAAACAGAGGAGATATTTTGTCTCTTCCTCCACCCCGCTCATACTCAAAGAGATAAGTCCAGAGACGAGGACGCCTGTTCCCAAAAGGAGAAAGATGGTCATAAGGGAGTCGAAGAGTGTCCAGCGTCTGAGGAGTTCTATTCCCAGGGGGGTTCCTCCCCTACT
Source organism: bacterium (assembly GCA_030619985.1). Taxonomy (GTDB): domain Bacteria; phylum UBP18; class UBA7526; order UBA7526; family UBA7526; genus JAUWXM01. The sequence goes on from JAUXAI010000007.1 coordinate 2,209, forward strand.
CTTATAAAAGACCTTTAGAATAATTCCTATTATTCCTAGGAGGAGAAGACTGACTCCTCCAATAAGACCCCAGATCTGTGCTCCGGTCACTATCTATTCCTTAACTACCCAGACCTTTATCTTTGTTTCCACCTCAGGATGGAGTCTAATCAGGGCATGATAGATCCCCAAGGTCTTTATATTCTTTACTAAGGATATATATCTCTTATCGACATCTATCCCCTGACTATCCAAGGCCTTCTTAATATCCAAGGGAGTGACCGAGCCGAATATTCGATCATCCTCTCCGGCCTTCACCTTCACGGTACAGGAGATATTTTCTAATTCTTTAGCTAAAGTAACTGCCTTCTCCTTCTCTTTTTTCTTCGCTGTCTCTCTCATCCTCTTCTCATGCTCCAGAACCTTGAGGCTCTTGGGATTCGCCTCCAGGGCCAGGCCCTTTGGTATCAGGAAGTTTCGGGCATAGCCATCCTTCACCTCTATCACCTCCCCAATATTTCCTAAATTCTCTATCTTTTCCTTTAAGATTACCTTCATCCCGCACCTTTTTTTCTAGATATTTCTGTGTATTTGTATATCTTATAACCAATTCTAAGGAAAGATGCGGGATTCATCTCTTGCTCCTTTTAGGTAAGCAATCGTTTACAGTTCACGGTTTATCCATCCTCCGTAGCAGTAGCCTGGCCAACTCCGCCGTAGTAGCCTACGGCTACGAAGGCTGGACTACTGCGGAGGACGGGCGGTTAACGGTAAACCCCGTAGATACGAAGTTATCAACGGGGTAAACAGCGACGAACAAGGTGAGGAGTGGGCAAATTGAATAATAGTTATTCATCAGCGGGGCAAGTAAAACGCACCGCTCAACAGTAAACGATGAAACAACAATTAAAAGTAGTGGCTATCTCTAATCTACAGTAAATGATGGGGGAAAGAAAGAGAGTGGTAAGGTTCAAGAGGAAAAAGGAAGAGGAGTATGATGACAGAAAGTTATCTACTCGCCCTTAAAAGGTAATAGAGCAATACTCCTTGCCCTCTTGATTGCTCGGGCAAGCTCCCTCTGATGCCGGGCACAGTTTCCGGTAAACCTCCTGGGCTTTATCTTTCCCCGATCACTGATATAATTCCTTAAGGTAGCGACATCCTTATAATCAATTATGAGAACTTTTTTGACACAGAAACGACAGGGCCTCTGCCTCCTAAAAAACCGGGGACGAACACCCCTTCTCGGCCGAAATGCTCTCCCTCTTGCCTGATAAACCATTCTCTCCTCCAAACGCTGATTTCTTTTTATTGCTTACTGCTTGGGCTTATTGGACGCTGGCACTCAACGCACTTCGTTTGCCTTGAGGCGTTAGCCGCTGATATCTGCGGTCATCTGCGTCCCTTTCTATTCAATCTCCTTGCTATCTGCGATAATCTGCGGTATTAAAAGGGGATTTCTTCCTCTCCCTCTTCCGTAGGTAACTCTTTTTCTACTGCCTTTTCTTCAACTGCCTCTGTCTTAGGAGCAACACTCAGAAAGTGAACCCGAAATGCTCTTATCTCAACAACACTTCTCTTCTGTCCCTCTGGTGTCTGCCAGGAGCGCTGCATCAGCCTTCCTTCCACTAAGACCGGGCTCCCCTTTTTCAAGTATTCACTGCAGACCTCTGCCTGCCTTGCCCAAGCGACGATACGTATGAAGCTTGTCTCTTCTTTCCACTCCCCGGATTGATCACGATATCTTCGGTTATTGGCAATGGAGAAGTTGGTCACTGCCTGGCCACTGGGGGTATACCTCAATTCTGGATCGTGAGTCAGGTTCCCGGATATGAACACCCTATTAATGCTTATTCTCGCCATCTCTCTCTACCTCCTCTTTCATATTCTTGAACTCTCGGTCTATATCTTTTCGGCTTCACCTTCTTTGGTTTTGGTTTTCGCTCCTCTATCCTCACGCTCAGATATTTGATGATCTCCTCTGTTATTCTATAATTCCTCTCCAGGCTTTCAATAACGGCAGGGGTAGCCTCTAAATTCAGAAAGTAGTAGTATCCCTCTTCACATCCCTTTACCGGGTAGGCTAGCCTCCTCACTCCCCACTCATCGAGACCCAGAAGTTTTCCCCCACCTGAAGTTATTATTCCTTTTAACTTCTCAATGAGTTCCTTCCTCTTCTCTTCCCCCACTTCAGGATTTATTATGAATATCGATTCATATTTATTCATGAGACCTCCTCGCTTACGCTTCTCTTTTTATGTTAGCACACTAAAATTATCTGGTCAAGCGAAAAAACAAAATTTTTATACTCGAAACTTAATAGTAATTATATCTCCCTCCCTTACTTTATAATCCTTCCCTTCTATTTTCAAAAGGCCCTTCTCCCTTGCCTGGGATAAGAAAGCCTCTCGCTTCACTCGAGAACCTTGTTTTCTCGCTTCGCTTGAAAATAGAGAGCCTATCTGAATCAAATCAGAGTAGTTAATCACTTCCGCTTTAATGAATCCCTTCTCCATATCTGAATGTATCCTTCCTGCTGCCTCCCTGACGTTTCTCCCCTCCTCTAAGGTCCAGGCGCGAAGCTTCTTCCTCTCCAAGGTGAAGAAGGTAATAAGACTTAGTAATCTATAACTTTCTCTAATCAACTTCTTTAGTCCCATCTCCCCTATTCCCAGTTCAGCTCGAAAGTGGGCGCGCTCCTCTTCTGGTAGTTCCTGCATCTCAGACTCTAATTGAGCACAGATTCCTATTGCATTATACTTCTTCAAATCTTCTGGAACTTCCTCTTCCTCACCCAGATTGGCAATATAAAGAGTAGGCTTCAGGGAAAGAAGGTGGTATCCCTTCAGGATTTCTCTCTCTTCCTTATTTAATTCTGGTGGTTCTCCCTTACTTAGCGATTCTGCCACTCTTCCGAGTAGCTTAAGTTCTTCCTTTGCCTCAGGGTCCTTCTTTATTTTCTCTCTTCTTTTTTCAATGATCTCCAGATCTGCCAAGGCAAGTTCCAGATTGATGATTTCTATATCTCTTATCGGATTGAGGTCGGGAGTGATGTGGGCAATATTGGGATCTGGAAAGCACCTCACGATATGGATGATGGCCTCCACTTCCCTTATCTTTGCTAAGAACCGATTCCCTAATCCTTGCCCTTTACTCGCCCCCTCAACCAATCCCGCGATATCCAAGAACTTAATGGTGGCTGGCGTTACCTCTTCTGCCCCTATGAGCTCTTTTAACTTCGCCAATCTCTCATCCGGAACCTTTACTACCCCGATATTGGGCTCTATAGTAGTGAAGGGATATCTCTCAACCTTGGCATGTCCCCTGGTTAGGGCATTGAATAGGGTTGTCTTCCCCACATTGGGAAGTCCCACAATCCCGATCTGCAATAGAATCTCCCAATAAAAGAAGAACAAGGGTGACAAGGGTGATACGGGTAGCAGGGGTGGCAAGGGTTTAAACCCCTGTTACCCCTGTAGCCCCTGTCTCCCCTGTAACCCTTGAACTACTTGAATTCTACTTTCAGAATATCCTCTCAATGAGTGCCATGAGATGCTTATTGAGAGATAGGATAACGGGAGAAAAGACCAGGGAGACGATGGCCATGAGCTTCAATAGAATATTTAAAGAGGGACCTGCAGTATCCTTGAAGGGATCCCCTACCGTATCCCCGATGATGGCGTCCTTATGGACTTGAGAACCCTTCCCCCCCAAATTTCCTTCCTCAATATATTTCTTGGCATTGTCCCAGGCACCACCAGCATTGGCGAGCATGATGGCCAAGGGGACACCGGTCACTAAGGAACCGATTAGAAACCCTCCTAGGGTCTCCACCCCTAAGAGAATGCCGATTATGAAGGGAATGATGACCGCCATGATCCCGGGAACGATCATCTCCTTTAAGGCGCCCCGGGTAGTAATATCCACACACTTGTAGGAGTCGGGCATCACCTTCCCCTCCATGAGGCCCTTTATCTCCTTAAACTGCCTTCTCACCTCTTCCACGACCTTATGGGCCGTCCTTCCCACGGCCTGCATGGTCGCTGAACAGAAGAGGAAGGGAACCATCCCTCCTATGAATAGGCCGGCAACTACCTTGGCCTTGAGACAGTCAATGAGGGTGAGGTTCACTGTCTTGGAATAGGCAACGAATAGAGCAAGAGCGGTCAGGGCAGCAGAGCCAATGGCGAATCCCTTTCCAATGGCAGCCGTGGTATTCCCCACGGCATCCAGCCTCTCTGCCCTTTTACGAACCTCTGGCCCCATACCAGCCATCTCGGCAATCCCGGCCGCATTATCGGCAATGGGACCATAGGCATCGACCGCCACGGTCATTCCTGTTATGGATAACATTCCAATGGCGGATAGGGCGATCCCGAAGATCCCTTCTAACCAGTAAGCGATGATGGTCGCCAAGCCGATGGCCACCATAGGGAGGGCGGTAGATCTCATTCCCACCGCCAGGCCCTGAATGATGTTGGTTGCTGGACCAGTAGTCGTTGCCTGGGCGATCTGGCGCACCTCTTTTCCCGAGGTGAAGTACTCTGCGGTGAATCCCACGATGAGACCCGCCACCAGACCAGCTAAAACACTGAAAAAGGTATTGAATATCTTCCAGGATTCGTTATACCAGTAGGTGGCTAGAATGAAGGCTCCGATTATCAAAACCAGGGCGCTGGATACCATGCCATTGCGCAGTGCTCTCTGAGGATCCTGGCCCTCCTTCATCCTCACGAAGAATATCCCAATAATAGAGGAGAGGATTCCCCAGCCAGCCAATAGCAGAGCGAGCATCATCCCCTTGGTATTGAGTGCTGCGGCAGCAATGATCAGACAGGCGATGATGGCCCCCACATAGGACTCATATAGATCAGCCCCCATACCTGCTACATCCCCTACATTGTCGCCCACATTATCTGCAATGACCGCTGGATTTCGGGGATCATCCTCTGGTATCCCTTTCTCCACCTTTCCCACCAGATCAGCACCAACATCTGCGGCCTTAGTGAAGATTCCCCCTCCTACCCTGGCGAATAGGGCCACCAGGGAAGCGCCCATAGAAAATCCCACGATGAGTGAAGTAGCCTCTATGATTCTATTTGATAATTCCATCTCTCCTTTGCCAATAAAGAGCAAGAAGACCAGACAGAGACCCAATAGACCAAGGGAAACAACGGAGAGGCCCATCACCGCTCCTCCGGGAAAGGCAACAGAAAGCGCCTCGTTGAAGCTCTTTTTCGCCCCCTGGGCAGTTCGGGCATTGGACTTGGTGGCGATCTGCATTCCAAAGTAGCCAGCCAGAATGGAGAAGAAGGCGCCCACTAAGAAAGCCAAGGCGGTCTTCTTCGCCACAGCGAAGAAAAGGATTATGGCGATGGCCAGGATGAAGAAGGCGATTACCTTATACTCTCGATATAAGAAGGCCATGGCTCCCCGATGAATGCTATCCGAGATCTTGATCATCTTCTCACTTCCCGCATCCTTCCTCAGTATTCTCCGAGAAAGAATAAAAACGAAGAAGAGACCCACTACCCCACAAGCCAGGGCAGCTATTAAAGAGGTTAAATCACCAAATACCGGGATCATCTCTCCCTCCTTTCACTCGGGAGTTAACAGTTTACAGTGTACAGTTTACAGTAAAAAAGTAGAAGAGCATCAGATAACCAGATTATCAGATGGAGAAGGTCAGTTATCAGAATTTAGATAAAAATCTGATGCTCTGACTTTCTGAATTCTCATTCTAATACTCTGATGTTTTGCATTCTGAGCATCGCGAAGAATCTAGCCAGTTTATCTGGCGTCTAATCTATAGTTTCGCTGGTCACTGTTCGTCCGCCCCAAAGGGGCGAGACCTCGCCTTCGGCGGGCTGTTACTGGTTACTAATGTTATACTTGTTCATGGCAGGAATAATCCCTTCTTCCCCAAGAAGGATTAGAGCCTCCCCTGCTCTATCTATCGCTTCTTTAACTAATAAATTTTCTTCTTTGGTAAAATCTTGAAGGACATACTCTTTGGGATCCATTCCTTGAGGAGGTCTTCCAATTCCCAGGCGCAAGCGAGGGAATTCATTACTTTTTAAATATTGAATTATAGATTCCAGTCCTTTATGGCCCCCAGAACTTCCCTTTTTTCTTATTCTTATTCTTCCTATAGGAAGGTCGATGTCATCACAGACAACGACCAGATTCTTCAAAGAAGTCTTCAGGCCTCTAACTAAGGAGGCCGCTGCCACTCCAGAGTTATTCATAAAGGTTAAGGGTTGGGCAAGAACGATCCTTTTCTTTCCTATCCTTCCTTTTCCCATAAGGGATTTATATCTCTTGGTCTTTACATTAATCTTAAGTCTCTTGGCCAGGGAATGGAGGACGCGAAAACCTAAGTTGTGGCGACTTTTCTGATATCTTCTTCCTGGATTCCCGAGACCGAGGAAGAGGATCATCTTTTCTTTTCTTCTGCCTTTGGTGCTTTCTCTGGTTTCTTCTCTTCCTTAGCAGAAGGCTTGGCCCCTTCTGCCGCCTTAGGAGGTGGAGCTGGTTTCTTCTTTGCTTCTTCTGCCTCCTCTGGTGGCACCTCCTTCTCCTCTCCGATCACCTCAGGCTCGGCCACCACCTCCTCTGGAGTGGGTGGGGCCACCTCCTCTACTGTGGGAGGTACGATAGAGACCACCGATTCCTCTCCACCTGCCAATATCTTAATATCGCCGGTTACTCTCAAATCCTTGACATGTAAGGAGTCCCCGATTCCCAGTCCTGAGACATCGACGGAAATGGACTCTGGGATCTCAGTGGGGAGGCACTCCACCTCTATCTCCCTCAATCTATGCTGTAATATTCCTCCCTCTTTCACTCCGGGAGCCTCTCCCCTTACCTCAATAGGAACAGAGGCTTTCAACTTCTCTCTCAGGGATATCTGGCAGAGGTCGACATGGAGAAGGTCTCCCCTCACGGGATCGGTCTGCAGCTCCTTTACAATGACCGTCCTTGTTTTATCTCCCACCTTTAAAGATATGATGACATTCTCCCCCGCTTCAGAAGAGAGGGCTCTCTCCAGGTCCTTAGTATTTACAATTAGGGATTGGGCTTCCTCTTTTCCTCCGTAGAGAATAGCTGGGATGTAGCCTGTTCTCCTCAGCCTTCCCGAGGAACCCTTCCCTGTCTTTTCTCTAACCTCAGCCTCTAGACTTACTTTCTCCATCTTTCCCTCGCTTCGTTCGAAACACAGATTTGTACAGATATTAATACAGATTAGCACTGATTAGTTTAAATTCAAAAATCAAATATCAAAAATCAAGATTACCCCGGTACCATTCGGTACGGGACAGGCATATTAAAATCCAAAATTTTAAACTGCGCTTTTTGCCCCTGCGGGATCCTGGAAGGGCATTTTGCATTTAGTCATCTGTGCCCATCCGTTTCCAAATCTGTGCCAATCTGCGGTTAGTCAAAGAGGGAGCTCACTGACTCTCCTTTGTAGATCCTCTTTATCGCCTCTCCTAAGAGAGGAGCAACAGATATAACCTTTATCTTCTTGAGCCTCTTCTCCTTTGGCAGAGGAATAGTATCAGTGATTATCACTTCCTTAATTACCTTCTCCTTTAATATCTTTATGGCTGGAGGAGAGAAGACCGCATGGGTGCAGGCAGCAGAGATCTCCCTTGCTCCCTCATCCTTCAAGGCCCTCACTGCCTTTATCAAAGTTCCCGCAGTATCTATAATGTCATCGACAATAACCAAGTTCTTATCCTTCACCTCACCGATGACATTCATCACTGCCGTCCTCCCTGTTAAGTCTCTCCGTTTATCAATGATGGCTAAAGGAGCTCTCAACCGCTTGGCATAGAACCTCGCCCTAGCTACCCCACCAGCATCTGGAGCCACAACTACGAACTTCTTCTTCTTGAGATATCTACAGATGATCGGGGTGGCAAATAAGTGATCTACCGGGATATCGAAGAAAGACTGTATCTGAGCAGCATGCAGATCCATAGTAAGCACCCTATGGGCCCCAGAACGGGCGATGAGATTGGCCACCAGTTTGGCCGCGATAGAAACCCTTGGCTCCACCTTCCTATCCTGCCGGGCATATCCATAGTAGGGTAGGACAGCAGTGATCCTCTCCGCAGAGGCCCTCTGGGCGGCGTCGATCATGAGCAGAAGTTCCATCAGGTTCTTATTCACCGGGGGACAGGTGGGCTGAAGAATGAAGACATCCTTTCCCCTTATATTCTCTAATATCTTGACATAGGTTTCCCCGTCCGGGAACTGAGTCACCTCTGCCTTGCATAAAGGAATTGCAAGATACTTGCAGATCTCCTTTGCCAGTTCTGGGTTGGCATTTCCCGTAAAGACCTTCAACTTATCCTTCATCCCGTTTCCTCCTTTCTCGAAACGCAAATAGTTGCGGATAATTCGCGTTGATTCGCGTTTTAATTATTTCTTTTTTCGCTTTACGGTTCGCGTTAATTCGCGTTTGGTCCTCTTCTTGGCCCAGTCCTTTATGTTCTTCTGTCTTCCCCGAGCAATGGCTAAAGCATAAGGGGGAACATCCTCAGTAATGGTGGAGCCGGCTCCGATCACCGCTCCCTTTCCAATTTTGACTGGAGCAATGAAGTTGGTATTGCTTCCCACAAATACCTTATCCTCAATATATGTGGGATATTTTTTGAAGCCATCGTAGTTACAGGTGATGGTCCCTGCCCCAATATTGATCTCATCCCCTAAGGTAGCATCCCCAATATAGGACATGTGGGCCACCTTGGACTCTCTTCCAATACTTGACTTCTTTATCTCTACAAAGTTTCCAATCTTGGCTCTCTTCCCGATCCTGCTCTTTGGCCTTAGGTGGGCATAGGGGCCGATTCTGGCCTCTGATTCTATGATGCTATTCTGAATGGATGAGTTCTTGATCTCAACCTTATTGGCCACTCTACTATCCCTTATCTGGACCGCGGGGCCGATGATACAGTCTTTTCCAATTCTACTCTTCCCCTCAATTATGGTGAAGGGATAGATTACGGTATCCCGATCAATCTCTACCTCCTGGTCAATGGTAGTAGTGAAAGGATCAACGATGGTCACCCCATTGAGCATGAGCCTATCCAGGATGTGCTCCCTCATGATCCTATTGGCCAGGGCAAGATCCTTCCGAGAGTTAATCCCAATGATCTCATCTGACTCATCCGTGGTATAGACCTCAACCCTATGGCCCTTCTTGGTCAAGACCTCAATGGCATCTGTTAGGTAATACTCCTCCTGGACGTTCTCCGGCTTTATCTTCTCTAAGGCCTGGAAGATGGCTTCCTTCTTAAAACAGTAGGTCCCGGCATTCACCTCCTCATTGGCCAGTTCGATTATCGTGGCATCCTCTTCCTCCACTATCTTACGGATGGTTCCATCCCCATGCCTGATGACCCTCCCATATCCTGTAGGAGGCTTCAAGATGGTGGTAAGGATGGTGGCCAAGGCATCCTTCTCTCTATGGGTCTCGATCAATCCCTTCAGAGTCTGGGTAGTCAGAAGTGGAGTGTCCCCGCTTAAGACCAGAAGGTCCCCTTTGAATTTAGTGAGGGCTTCTCTGCATTGGGCCAGAGCATGGCCGGTACCCAGCTGCTCCTTCTGCCAGATGTAATCTACCTTTTTGCCCAAGGCCTCTTTAACTAAACTTCCTTTATATCCAATGATGACTATCTTCCGATCAATATTTAGCTTTTCTAATCGGTCGATGAGATATTCTGTCATGGGCTTGCCACAGACCTGGTGCAAGACCTTGGGCAATCTGGACTTCATTCTCGTCCCCTCGCCCGCTGCCAGGACAATGGCCACAATATCCTTCATAACAACTACTCCCCAACGCAGATTTCTTTGTATTGCTTACTGCGCGAAATATCGGACGCTGATTGCCGCTGATTATTATCTGCGGTCATCTGCGTTGTTATCTGCGACAATCTGCGGTTTTAGCTGCCGGGGATGGGATCGAACCATCACACCGGGCTCCAAAGGCCCGTGTCCTACCATTAGACTACCCGGCAACTCTTCCCTGAGGGCTCTCTCTCAAAAATCTTTAGAACCCTCTAATTACACAGATTTCAAAATGATTACACAGATTTTCTCGTCAATAACTAATCGGTGTAATCTTGTTTTCAATCAATGTAATCAAAGATTTCTGACTCTTTCAGAAATCTCTTTACTTCTCTTCTTCCGGCTTCTCCCTTACCTCAGGGGTCTCCTCGTAGACCTTGGGCTCTTCCGGAACCACTGCCTCTGGGACTGCTCCCTGGGAGGCGAGCTCTTCCTGGTACTTCCCAATGACCTTCCCCTCAATCATCCTTCTGGTCTCGTTGTTCAGGGGATGGGCGATGTCCTTGAAGCTTCCGTCCTGGAGCCTTCGGGAAGGCATAGAGACAAATAGTCCTCTCATGCCCTTAATCACCTTCAAGCCCCTCACCACAAAACAGCCATCGAAGACGATGGAGGCAAAGGCCTTGAGCTTCTCCTCATCCCTGAGCGTGATGCGTACTTCCGTGATCTCCATCTAGTTCTCACCACCTTCCTTTAATCCTCGCTTTGCTCGGAATTTGATTACACAGATTTTTTAATGACGATTACACAGATACTCTAAGCAGTCTTAATCTGTGTAATCTGCCTTTTAATCGGTGTAATCAAGTATCAGATTGAAATTCTGATGCTGCAAGATGCTTAAAAGATTTCAAGAGAAAGACTTTTCTAAAATCTTTCTTTATCTCATTATAAATCTCTTCTGCTCTCTGGTAGTCTTCCGCCAGACCAAAGACTGATGGGCCAGAGCCGCTCATTAAAGCGCCGCAGGCACCCAATTCCAAGAGCCTCTCTTTTATTCCAGCAATTGCGGGGTGCTTGGGGATGACTGCCTCTTCTAATCTATTATATAAGCTTATACCTATTTTCTCTATCTTGCCCGATTTCAGGGCAGATAAAATCATTTTAATACTTCGCCTCTCTTTTGTCAAGTTCCCTTTCAGGTTTCTATAGGCCCACTCGGTAGAGACCTCAAAATCAGGGGAGACGAGGACAAAGTAAAGGGTTTGGCCTTGGGGAAAAGGCTGGAGTTCATCCCCCCTTCCCTTACCTAAAGCCCTTCCTCCTCTTAAGAAAAAAGGGACATCGGCTCCTATCTCTCGGGCAAGACCAAGTAGTTCTTTATAACTTAGGTGTAGATCCCATAATTTGTTCAATCCCAAAAGGACGCTGGCGGCATTGCTCGAGCCTCCTCCCAGGCCACTGGCTAGGGGTATCCTCTTATCGAGGGTAATCTGGACTCCTCTTTTGATCTTGAGTCTCTCTTTTAAGAAGGAGGCTGCCTGATAAGCAAGGTTCTCTTTCCCTAAAGGTAACTCAGGAAGATCGCTCTCTCGCCTGCTAACGCCTGAGCGCCCGCCTGCCACTGCGAGGCACGAGCGGGCAGGTAGCGATGGCGGGCAGGTAATTTCTATCTCTTCCTCTATCTCTTTCAGTGTGAGACTATCGAAGAGGTCTACCGTCTCTAGGATAGTCTCCACATTATGATAGCCATTCCCTCTCTTCCCCAGGATCTCTAAGAAGAGATTCACCTTGGCTGGCGATTCAATCCTTACTTCTTTCAAGTTCCTTTTTTACTCTCTTTATCTTCTTCTTAACTCTCTTATTCTTCTTAAGTTGATAGGACTTCTCCCAGGAATGAAGTGCCTTCTCTAAGAGGCCCTTCTGCTGGTAGGTATCACCAAGATGGTCGAAGATGATGGGGTCATCAGAGACAAATCCAATGGCCTTCTCTAAGAGTTCTAAGGCCTTCTCATAATCTCCCTTCTGGTAGTAACCCCATCCCAGGCTATCTAAGAAGTAGCCATTCTCTGGTTCAATCTCCAAGGCCTTCTCTACCAATCCTTTTGCTTCCTCAAGGTTTATCCCCCTCTCAATGTAGAGATAGCCCAAGTAATTGTAGGCATTGGCTAATTTGGGGTCAAGTTCTATTGCTTTTCGAAAATTCTCCACCGCCTTCTCAAACTCCCCCCGCTTATCATAGGCTGCTCCCAAGCTGAAGTAGACCGCTCCATCCTTGGGATTTAAGGAGAGGGACCTCTGAAAAGAGATAATTGCTTTCTTATAATCCTCTATCCCATTGTAGGCCAGGCCGAGGAAAAACCAGACTTGGGCATTGTCTGGTTTTAATTTAGTGGCCTTCTTAAATACCTTGAGCGTTTTTCTCTTCTCATCTATTTCAGAATAGATATAGCCCAGGTGGAGGTAGGCCTCCAAGAAGTCCTTCTTTAAATCGATGACTTTCTTGAACTGGTCTCTTGCCTTCTGATAATCCTTCTTCTCTTCAAATAGCACTCCCAGATAGTAGTGAGCCCGCACATCCTCTGGTGCTATTCTTAGGACCTTCTGGAAACCTTCTATGGCCTTATCTACCTCTCCCTGATAGTAATAGATCAAGGCTAATCTCTTGGTTACGCTTATCTCCTCGGGATTTATTTCCAGGATTTTTTCATACTGGGAGAGGGCCTCTTTTAGCTTGTTCTGGTTGCAGTAGATCTGGGCCAGGCGGTTTCGGGCAGTGATATTCTTGGGATCCTTCCTCAATACCTCAAGATATACTTTCTTTGCTTCTTCTGTCTCATCCTTCAGTTCATACAAGATGCCCAAGGAGAGGTGAGCAGGAAGGTATTCTGGATTGAGCTCTAAGACCTTCTTATAAGAATCGATGGCTTTAGCAAACTCTCCCTTTCCACTATAGAGCAGCGCCAGGTTTAAGTGGGCGCTGGTGTAATCCGGTTCCAGCCTCTCAACCTCCTCATAGGAGTCTATTGCTTTTTCAAAGTCTCCCTTTCGAGCATAGAGGTTCCCCAGGATGAAGTGGGCCTCAGCATAATCTGGCTCCAGATCTATCGCCCTCTGGTAGCATTCCCTGGCTCTTTCTATTCTCCCCTTTTCAATACTTAGGGTTCCTAAGAGAAAGTGGGTCTGGGGGGAGAGGGGATCACGCCACATGGATTGGCGAAAGAGTTCTCTGGCTTCTTTGAACTTCTCTATTCTGAAGTAGTCCTTCCCTAAGGCGGTGAGGATGGCACTGGAGTTTGGTTCATACTTTAAAGCCCTCTCATACTGCTTGATGGCTTTCTTGAAATCACCCTCCTCATCATAGATAATCCCCAGGCTGTAATGGGCATAACTTAAGGGGTGGGCGATTTTTTTCTCTTCCTTGGGGGGCGTAAATGGTCTCTCCTCAATCTCAAAGGAGAAGCTATCCAAGGAAAAGCAAGATAGCAAGATAGCTAAGGAAAATACAATTTTTAAAACCCGAAATCCGAAAAAATTTCCTAATGCCCAATGCCTAAATTTAGTCACTTTGTCATTAGACATTGATTCGCCTGCCCCGTAACTCGCCGAAGGCGATGGTATGGGGTCATTCTGGTTTCTGGTTTCGTCATTTCCCATTTTAATTCTCTTTCTCGAAAAAAGCAGGAGCTATGTAGTCTCCATGTTTTGCTCTTGCCGCTTCTAACCTCTTTCTCTCTTCTTTCAATACCTTAAACAGGATATCCGGAGTATCAGGGACCTTTGTTCTATAGATCTCAATAATCCTTTCGTTTTTTGCCAGATTCTCCGGGATCCTTAATGTGAATTGCTTTATATAATCCTCTTCACTATAATCCTTACCGAGAATTTCTTTAAATAATTTTTTAAGGTCTTTATACTTGGGGATATAGCCGGTGGGAGTCTTAACGGCATCAACCTCGCCATGCACCCTTCTCTCCATCCACTTGAGCCAGATGAGTTTATCCTCCACAGCATTCAGATACTCTCCCTCCTTATCCTTCAAGAAGTAATTTACGGAGAAGATGGATGGTGGATTATCTAAGGTGTTACCAAACTGAAGATTATTATTGATGTATCTGCCTAAAGGGAGGGATAAGAAGTCCAGATTGGACATGAGATTAAACTTCCTCACCCCTTCTTCTCCTAAAGTGGCGGCAGTAGTCTCTGACTCCAGGGAGGCCCCTTTGGTTATTATTCCATGCGCCCAGTCAAAAGATTCTTGTACCGGCACCCAGGTATCCGAGTCCCGACCCCCGTAAATTATTCTCCCCACTACAACACCCTGGGGATCGTCGAGTCTGGGATCGGTATTCTCCAAGAGTCTTAGATCGAGTGTAAAGCGAGCATTCCTATGCGAGGGTGTTATCTCGTTGCCCTGGGCATCCTTCTTTCCCAAAAACCATTCGCCGGAATGATTAAGCCCCTTCTTGGGAACCTCTCCATCCTTCCCAATCCAGTGAACTCCTCTTTCAGAAGTAACCAGTACATTGGAGAATATGATCTCACCCGGTGAATGAAGTGCTTTCCATATTATGGGATCGTCTTTGGAGTTTACCCCCTGGATTATTCCAAATATTCCCTTCTCTACATTGACCGCCCGCACTTCCCCATCCTTCTTTTTCAGGTATGCTATATCGTCCCCAACTATAGTCTCTCCCTTTAACATGGCAGTGGAGGTTTTTCCGCAGAGAGAGGGAAAGGCTCCCGTGAAATAGGATACCCGTCCCTTTGGGCCATGGACTCCCATGATGAGCATATGCTCTGTCAGCCAGCCCTCTTCTGATGCCCTATTTATTGCCAGCCTCATGGCGAGCTTCTTAAGTCCGATGGTGTTGCCCCCGTACTGGGTATTCACACTATATATAATCTCCTCCTGAAGATTGATGTATATCCTGCGTTTAGCAACGTTCTTACTTACCGCGCTTTCCAGTTCCCCTTCAGAATGGACAAATTTAAAAAATCTGGCAGAGCCCTTCAATCTTTTGAACTCCTCATATCCCGGCCGATAAAGGAGGTTCTCTGAGTGGGCCACATAGCTGGAATCAGTAAGTTGAACACAAGGTATGGAGAATTCGGAGTTGGTGGGGCCCAGAGAGAAGAAAGAGACATACAACTGATGCCCCTGCATGATGCCTTTTAGAATATCATGAATCTCCCTAAGCCCTTCCTCTTTATCTATAGCATTTATATTAGGGCCCAGATCAGCGCCCTTGGGTAGGAGGAACTTGGTATTCTCTTTATCCCTTGCCTGATCGTAATAGCCATCGAAGTGAACGGTGTGTCCCTTTAGAGCAAGTTCCTTCTCCTCCCCGGTCCTTATCGCCTCTTCCCGAATGTAACGAATATCGGCTTCTGAATCATTGGAGACAAAGACTTTGTCTGGATTACAGAGCTCCACGTATTTTGCCACAAAATCTACTAAAGTCGGGTTTTTCAAAGCAAGGAGCTTCTCATAGTTTCCTATTTCACACTTGGCCTTAAGTAATTTTATATCCATCATTCTTCCTTCCTCTTAATCGGAATGGGGGAAATGATCATGACAAGATAGGTAACCACAGATTTTCACCAGATTCTCACAAGATTTTTTAAATTTCTTCTGTGTTTACTCCGCCCCTGCGTGCAGGAGCGGGGTTAATTTGTGTAATCTTGTGGTTTCATTGAAATTCCAATACGATTAACCAAATTAGTTTAGCACACCAAGCTCTAAAAGGCAACCCCCCACCACTTTTCTTGCTTTTGTAGTTAATTATTCTAAAGTGGTGGGGGGCTCTTCTCTAAAATATTCCTTCCCTAACGGCGGGCCATCTTGGCTTCGGCAATGTAGCCGGCCTTGTCCAGGTAGTACATGTAGCCTTTTCTTCTGGTGATCTTCTCAGTGCCCACTCTCTTCTTCTTTCCACCCTTGGTGCGTTTCATGGGCGCCTGCCAGACATAGCAGTCCTTCCCGATGTAGTAAAGATAGCCCTTCTGCCTCGCGATCTTCTCCTTACCGATTCTCTTTCCCATTCCCTTCACCTCCTTCGTAATGTTCGACATTCATCGAAGATTTCGTTCTGATTCTATCGGAACTCAATACTCTCGAAAATTTTTCAACCAAGAAATAGTATACTCGAAAAAAATCGCTTTGTCAAGGAAAATCTTTAGATTTTTCTGGGGAGTAAGGTGGAGACTTCGAAGGTAACATTTAGAAGTCCCTGTTTAGGAGTAATGTGAAGCCTCCTTACCTTTAAGGAGTGGGGTGAACTCTCTACGGAGTAAAGATACCTGGTCAGTTGTTCCAAGGTAACCCCTTTTAACTTGACTCTAACTAGTGACCTCCGATACTTCTCGCTCACTACCCTCTCCTCTGGTTTTAAGTAGTCTATTCTTTCCTTAATCCCTGCCTGAGAGGCGAGGTTATCCAAGTGAGAAAAAAGGGTAAAGTCGGGAGGCCTTGTGCCCATTCTCTCATCAAAGGACTTCAATCTCTCCTCTAAGGCAAGATAACGGCTTTGGAGGTGATACATCTCTTCCAGGTCCTTCTCCAACTTTCTATTCACTCTCTCCAGGGTCTTCATTCTCTTGTGGCCAGAGGATAGGAGTTGGAAGAAGATAAGGAGAAGGAGAAGGGCTATTCCCCCGATAAGGAGAAGCTTCTCCCTCTTGGCCAATCTTATTTTCGGTAATTTAATCATCTTTCTTTCCCATGTTTTATAGTCATCCTGAACTCCACGCTCCTCCCCTCTCTACTCAGGTGAGCATCGCTCACCTTAACCTCAGTAAAATAGTCTGAAGTCTCCAGGGCCTTTTTAAGATGATCTACGAGAGAAAAGTCGGGGACTGAAGTTCTCCCTCTTATTCTGCTCTCATCCCAATCAATGGAGAGATCTTCTATGGTTATTCCCAAATCCTTGGGGGTGAGAAAAGCGAGCTCCCTTAAAATGGCCAGAGAAGAGAATTTCATCGGTGAGAGGGCAAGATCCTCTTCTCTCTTCTCTAATCCTTCTTTCATCTGGACTAAGGGATCGACAATATTGGTAACCTCGGGAAAGGTTTTCTTGAAGACTAAACGGATTTCCTCTTTTAGCTTCTGGCATCTTTTATTCCTGAGGTGAAGATGGATATAGAAGTCCAGGAGGCCCAAGAGAAGGATGGAGATTAAGAGAATGGCTGCGGGCTTAAGAAGGGGCCTGACCTCCTCTAATCTCTTGATGAGGGGCTTCTCCTCCCGGATGAAATTAAGGGATGCCTTGGTCCTCGCCATTCCACATAAGGCAATCCCCATCGCCTGGGGGAGGAGGGGTTTAGTTTTCTCTAAAGTGGCGCTATCCAGAGCATGAGAAATCTCTTTCAAAGAAGGAAGGAAAATCTCCTTAATGCGAAAATAAAATGGTTTGACAGGTGGTAATTTAAAAAAGGGATTAAAGAGAGAGGTTTCTATATTGAGACTCTTCTGGAAGTGTTCAACTATTCCGGGCAGGCGGACGCTTCCCCCGGTCAATAGGATCCTTTCTATCTTCTTATCTGGGTAAAAAGCCAGGAAAGAGGAGAAGGTATATTCTATCTCTTTCTTAATCTCATCAAGAACCGGTTCTATTACTTTTGACTTTGCCTCATCGAGCCCTTCTCTCTTTAACTTCTCTGCCTCTTTAAAGCTTGCCCCGAGGCTTTCTGCTAAAGCCTGGCTGATGTCATCCCCAGCCTTCATGATGCTCCGAGTGAAGAAGAGTCTCCTTTCACTCATAATATTGACTATTGTCTGCTCTGCTCCAAGATTAATTAGGGCAACGGTTTCTTTGGCCTCTTTCAGAACATAGACATTGAAGAGGCTGGTGCTATCAAGGTCCACAATTTCTGGCTTGATCCCTGCCATATTTAAAATCTTAAGATGCCTTTTGATCACTTTCTTGTTGAGGGCAAAGGCTAAGACCAGCGTTCTGTCTGGGAGATGATCATCTATAATGTAGAAGTCAATGATCGCCTCTTCCAGAGAAAATGGGAGATAGGGCTCCATCTCATACCTTATTACCTGGCGGATCTTCCTTTTACCCTTAAAGGGTAGGGAGAGCCGCTTAATTACAGAAGAGGAGGTGGGAAGGGAGGAGATTATCTTCTTTTCCCCTTTAATCTGGGAGAGGAGTTCGGTTATTGTCTGGGCAATAACTTCATCCCCTGCTTCATCCTTTCCTTCCCTAGGAATCTCCTTCTCCCAGAAATTAAGGAGTCTCACCCCTCTTTTTGTTTTCATCAATCGAGCAATTTTTATACTATTTGTCCCGATATCCAGGCCCAGGGCCTCTCTTCCTTTCAGGAATCTCTTTATCTCGGCCAAACCCTTTTTTATCAAAGGCCTTGACCTATTTCGAACGAAATGAGATGCCTTCTGGAAGATGGGGAGAAGAAATCCCTTTATCCGAAGAAGAGCCTTGCTTTTGGTAAGGATAGTACTCATTAGCCTTTTTGTTTTCCTCATTTTCTCCTTAAGGTTCGATCTCAGATTTAGGTTCTTTAGAAGCGTAAGTTTTCTCATATTATACGCCAATATTTTATTTCTAAAGTCTTTTCTTCTCTCTCTAAGATGGTTTCTATCCTCTTTCTTGCCTCGCCTAAAGAGCCCGTAGCATATACTTGAAAGAAACTACTTTTTACGGTAATGAGGGGACTGATCTTATTATAGAGTCTATCGTCTATCCCGAAGACTTCTTTTAGGTCGGTAATCTTTTTAAAGGGATGTTCCTCGCGATATTCTACAATCTCTTGAGCCAGACTTTCATCGATATCAGAATGAAGGGCCTGGAGAACAGGGAAGGAGGCGGTATTGATATTCACCTTCCCATCTCCATAGATTGTAAGGTAGGAGTTAAGAGAACCTCTCTCCTTCTCTTTTCCATAGAAGGCCTCATCATCAAAGCCTTTTAAAAGAAAGAGTTCATCTATCGTGCCCAGAGGGCCATCCTTGCAGGGGTAGGGATTCTCCAAGTTAGAGTAATAACTATCCTCTGCCCCAAAATCCCTTATTTCATCATCCTCATCTATCCAGTCACAGACTACATCAGCCAATTTCTTATCGATTTCAAGGACCTCAAATAGCCTCTCTAATACTGCCTTCTTTCTGTCATCAATCCTTCCCTTTTTAGTGAGAAGGGAGTTAATATTTATTTTACCACACTCGTCTATAATCTGAAAAGTTACCGCTCCTTCCTCTATGACAACCGGGGGCTTGACCAGGGCCCAATCCTCATCCAGGTAATCACAACTTAAGTCATCATCATCCCTCAAGAGGAGATAGGCGAAGTTGACCCCGGAGTTTGCCAGATAGTAAGCCTTCAGGCTATCCCGATAATTTCCCGAGATCTCTGCCTCCACTCTCATGAGATAGTTAAACTCCAAAACCAAAACAGCCAGGATGGTGATGACTACCAGGGTAAGGACCAGGACCATTCCTCTTTGAGGATGAATCGGTGAATCGGTGAATCGGTGAATCGGTGATTTTCCCCGTTTCTTCCTTTCTCCCTGTCTCCGTTTCATAACCCACTCTCACTTCATTCTTTTACTGTCTCACTCTTTCCTAAAGGGATAAAGGCTATAGTGGAAAGCTCCTTGTTTGCAAACTTTAGGGTAACCTTAACCGCCTGGGGCAGCCCTTCCCCTTCTTTACTATCCCACTCATCACGCCATTCTTCCCCATCATAATACTTAAACTCCAAACCCTCTAAGCCTTCCATTAGCTTTTCTCGTTCTCCTCCCTCAAGAACATCGTCATCTGGTGTCCTATCTTCTCTACGCCATAGAAAAAGACTCTCTCCTTCTTCATCTACTTCTGTGAAGTAGCCGATCTCTACCAAATCATACTCTTTGCTATCCTTGAATATTCTCTCATGGGAAGAGGAAATAAAGTCTATCTTTCCTTCTTCTCCAGAAAACATCACATCCTCACTATCTTCTGAAAAAAAGGAAGAGGTGAGTTCATCATTCATTCTGCTTAAGGTGAGTCTTATTATGGAGAAGGCATCCATCTTCTCCCGGGTATAGTTCATGGTATCAATACTTGAGGCATAGGAAGCGTAGATAATGGTGAGGATGAGACTAACGATGGCTACGGCAATTAATATCTCAACCAGAGTAAATCCCGCTTGAAGATGAATCGGTGAATCAGGAAAGTTCTCCGTTTCTCCCTTTCTCCCTTTCTCCCTTTCTCTGTTCCACTCTATTCTCTCTTCGCAAGATAGGTAATTACTTCCAGATTTTTCTCATCCCAGGAGACGGTCAAGGTTACCTTCCTCAAATCCTCAATGGGGGTCTCGGTCACTCTTTTTCTCCAGGTGAAGCGGGGATACTCCTCTCCAAAGTCTCCTTCTTCCCCTCCTACCTCAGGGAATCCTTCTAATTCTATCTCAGCCATCTTTCCCTGAGCAAGTAGAGTGGCCAGAGAGAAATCCTGGGACACATTAGCCATACTCACCCCCAGACCATAGGAATGGAGGATGACTACTAAAGCAACAGCAATGATGGCTATCGCGATCATCACCTCAATCAGAGTGAAGCCTTTCTTCTTTGAATCGGAGAATGGGGGAATCGGGGAATCGGAGACTTTTGGCTTTATTAGCCATTTATCTGCTTCATCAATCATCTTTACAATCTGGCCAATAATTTTGTTGTATGCTGCATCTAAACTTCCCGCCATAGTTTTACTAATATAACGACATCTGAATGCAAATTCCACCCAGACTTGCGTTTCGCAGGCTTCAGTCTCTGCATCACTCAACTTTGCGATAAACGCATTTTTATATCTCCTTTTTCGCCAGGCTTCAGCTATGTTAGTACATACTGACCTTGATGAACGTCTGGCTTGGTCAACAAGAGAATATCTTTCCTCTGCAGGAAAAATTTTCGTTATTTCAAAAATCTCCATTGCTTTATCTAATGCCAGTTGGTATACTCTCAAATCTTTATAACTTCTTATCTTCTCTCCCATTCTCCCTTTCTCCGTTTCTCCGTGTCACCGTTTCACCGCGTCCCTGTTTTAATCTATTCACTCTCCTCTTCAACATATCCCTCATAGACCATAACCTGGCCCATGGTGCCTTTGATTAATAGGGTCTGGACCTCTTCCTTTTCATTCTGGAGATGAATAATGGATTTTGTAACATAGCCTTTGGGGAAGAAGAGGGTAAAGGTCTGGCCACTACTTATCTTCCCTTCTGGAATAATAATATCCAGGAATTTTATCCCTTCCGGAAGGGCCTCCCTCCTTCCCAAAACGGTCTTTACTTCCTCAAACTCTCCCTCTTCATTCTCCTCCTCTATCCAGTATTTATTCTCATCTAAGTCATAACAGAGACGCAAGCGTTTTCCTGTAGTTGCTGAGCGATCATGAAGATAGCGGATAGTTCCTATCAGACGGCGGCTTGTGCTCTTCAGGTAGCTTCCGGAGAAGAAAGCCTCCATCCTGGGAAAGGTAATGGTTAAGACCGCCGCCAAGACAATAAGGACGATGATTAACTCAATGAGAGTAAAGCCTTCTTGAAGATGAATCGGTGATTTTCCCCGTTTCTCCCCTTCTCCCTGTCTCCGTTTCATTACTTAACCTTCCTGTAGCTATTATCTCTCCAGTGCCCAGCTCTGGATATCGGCATCATTCTCTTCCCCGCCTTCGGCTCCATCCGCACCATAAGAAACGATATCATACTCCTTATTATGCACCCCAGGTGAGATGTAGATATAGGGGGTTTCCCAGGGATCCAAGGGGATCTTCTTAGCTTCTAAGTAGCCCCCCTCCTTCCAGTTCTTTACCTCTCTTCCTGTAGTGGGCTTCTCAATTAGGGCCTTCAAGCCCTGCTCTGTTGAGGGATAGAAGCCATTATCCAGTTTAAAGAGCTTCAGTCCTGCCTCAAAATTCTTGATCTGAATGATGGTTGCCGTCCTCTTTGCCTGCTCCTCCCGGCCCATGAATTTAGGCACTACAATGGTGGCCAGGATAGCTAGAATGACGATAACGATCATCAATTCAATCAGAGTAAAACCTCTTTCATTCTTTCTCATAAAAACCCTCCTATAATTAATTTGTTAGTTTGCTGGTTATTTGATACCTTATCAACTTATTAACTTATTAACTTATTAACTTGTTAACTAACCAATTATCCAACTATTTTACTAATTTACCTAATTTACTTAGCCGATTTTGTCGGCTATTAGCGGATGGCTTGGCTCATCTGGAAAATGGGTAATAGGATGGCTAAGACGATAAATCCCACCACAAGTCCCATTAAGAGTATAAGAATGGGTTCCAAGAGAGCAGTCAGGGTACTGACCGTGGCCTCCACCTCACTATCATAGGTATCCGCTACCCTATAGAGTAAGTCCTCTAAGTTCCCGCTCTTCTCTCCAGAGGCGATCATCCTTACCACAATGGAAGGAAAGACCTTACTCCGGGTCAAAGAGGCAGCCAAACTCTCCCCCCTTCTCACACTCTCTCCTGCCTCTTCAATGACCTCTGAGAGAACCCGGTTACCCACGATACTCTTGACAATCTCTAAGGCACCTAAGAGGGGAACCCCACCGGCCAGAAGGGTGGCTAAGGTGCGGGAGAACCTGGCTAAGGCAATCCTCTGGTTCAAAGGTCCAAAGAGAGGAATTCTTAGTCTCAGGCGATCAAAAATTTTTCCTCCTCCTTCTGTTCTGATATACTTCTTAATTCCAAAGATAAAGGCAATGACTATTAATAAGAGAAGCCACCAGTACCCTTTGAAGAAGTCGCCCAATTTGATCAGGATAATGGTGGGAAGAGGGAGGGAGGCCTGGAAAGTAGTAAAGAGAGCGGTCACCCGGGGGATGACGAAGGTGAAGAGAAAGGATAGAACCAGGAGACCGATGGCCACAATGAAGAGGGGATAGGCCAGGGCCGCCCTTACCCTATTCTCTAAGTGCAGGTGCCTCTCATTATAATCTGCCAAGCGTTCTAAGACCAATTCCAATGCTCCGGCGCTCTCACCGGCTCTAATCATACTGACATAGAGTTCAGAAAAGACCTTAGGATATTGGCTAAGGGCACTAGAGAGGGTGGAACCTGACTTTACCCTTTCACGAACATCGACCATGGCCTTCTTCAAAGTCTGATTCTCTAACTGCTCGCTCACCCCAGAGAGGGCCTCAGTGAGGGGAAGGCCGGCACTCAATAAAGTGGCTAACTGCCGGGTAAGAATAGCTAAATCTCTTATTCTTACCTTCTTAAATATCCTTATCTCTCGTGAGGGAATAAGGGAGGGAAGAGATTCCTTTAAGGAGGTGAGATGTAGACCTTCTTGATGGAGCTTGGCCCGGGCTTCGGCAGCACTATCGGCATCGATGATTCCCCTCTTCCTCTTCCCTGATTCATCGAGTGCTTGATACTCAAAGACTGCCATCTCTTCCTCGCTATCGCTCGGATAGTTTGTTAGTTGGTTAATTAGATAGTTGACAAGTTAACAAGTTGACAAGTAAAAGTATGGCGGAATCGGACCAAACTGGCTAACTGGCAAACTAGTATTTTTACTAAGTATATCACACTCTTTCAAAAAAGGCAAAAGAAAAGCCCCAAAGGTTATCCTTGGGACAAACAAAGTGCTTTTCTACTTTAGACTATTACCTCTTGGGTGACGCGCAGCACCTCTTCTAAGGTGGTAATTCCAGAGAGAACCTTTTCCACCCCGGCCTGCTGTAAGGTGGTCATCCCTTTAGAGATGGCCTTCTGCTTTATGAGGTTGGTCTCTTTCTTATTGGTAATCATGTCCCTTATCTCGTCATCTATTACTAATAGTTCGAAGATCCCGGTTCTTCCCCAATATCCAGTATTGAGACAAAAAGGACAACCCTTTCCTTTCCAGAGGACTCCTTCTTTAAGGTTAGAAGGTTTCAAGCCCACCTCTGCCAAGGACTCTGGCGTTGGGGTATAGGACTCCTCACACTTGGGGCAGATGAGACGAACCAACCTCTGGGCCATGATCCCGATAACAGAGGAAGAGGCAAGATAGGGCTCTACCCCCATTTCGAGTAATCTGGTAATGGCTCCAGCAGCATCATTGGTATGTAAAGTAGAAAAAACCAGGTGGCCGGTTAGGGCGGCATGGATAGCGATCTCTGCGGTCTCAAAGTCCCTTATCTCACCCACCATCATAACATCTGGATCCTGCCTCACAATAGACCTTAATCCAGAAGCAAAGGTTAAACCGATCTTGGGCTTCACCTGTATCTGTCCGATCCCCTCTAACTGATACTCAATAGGGTCTTCCACAGTAATAATGTTCTTATCCGGGGTATTAATTCTATCCAGAGCACTATATAGCGTGGTAGTCTTTCCCGAACCCGTAGGACCAGTATTCAGTATGATACCATGGGAACTTTTGATTAATTTGAGGAGATTTTCTAGGTTCTCTTGAGAGAAGCCTAAGTTTTCCAATCGGAAGGTCATACTTGACTTATCCAATAACCTCATTACCACCCTCTCTCCAAAGAAGGTGGGAATTACTGAGACTCGGATATCAATGTCCTTTCCCGCCATCTTGATACTTATTCTTCCATCCTGGGGAAGCCTTCTCTCAGCAATATTTAATTCAGCCATTACTTTTACCCGAGAGACGATGGCCGGTTGATGGCTACGCTCATTGCGCAGAATATCATATAGGATGCCATCTATTCTATATCGTATCCTTAATTCCTTCTCAAAGGGCTCGATGTGGATATCACTGGCCCTCTTCTTTAAGGCCTCAATAATGAGGGAGTCAACGAACTTAATGATGGGTGGTTTGGAAGCCAGGTCCAATAAATCCTCTGCCCCTTCAAATGTTCCTTCCCCTTTTCCAAAATCGACTTTCTCAAACTCCTTTATGATTTCAGCGGCGCTCTCTCCCTCCTGGGCACCATAACCCCTTTCAATCCCTTTGAGAATTTCCTCTTCCGGAACAATAACCATCTCCAAGGGATGGGCCAGGATAAGGCGGAGATTATCAATGGGACCAGGATCCAAAGGATCAGAGGTAGCCACCCGCTCTCCTTTCAGGGGAAGAAGGCAACACCTCTTGAGGAAGGAATGGGAGAGTTCAGAGAGTCCCTCAGAATCGATATCCTCATCTGAGAGATGGTCCAAGTAGGGGACATGAAGTTTTTCACTCAAGACCCGCAGAATCTCTTTCTGAGTAAGAAACTTTAGTTGTAAGAGAACCTTATCTAATCTCTCATTGGTCCTTCCCTGTAAGTCTAAAGCCTCTTTTAGTTCTTCCTCAGTTATCTTCTTATTCTTCAGGAGGATTTCACCCAGATTCTCCATAATTACTTCCTCTCAAACTCCTTTATCTCTTCCCTCTTTCTCTCAGTCAGGGCTTCGACCTCCTCTGGGGTAGTGACCACATGAGGGGTTAGAAAGATGACCAGGCTTATCTTCTCTGTGACCTCTATCTTTCTCTTAAAGAGCCAGCCCAATCCCGGGATCCTTCCCAGTCCGGGGACCCTTCTCTCCACAACAGATTTATCTTCTCTCAGTAGGCCCCCAATAACGATGGTCTGGCCATCCCTGACCGTCACTGTGGTATCTGTCTCCCTCTTGGCCAGAACCGGAGCATCATGTATCGTCTCTGCTAATACTTTCTGAATCTCCTGATGAATCTTTAAGGTAACAAATCCCTCAGGATTGATCTGAGGGGTGATCTTCAATACAATTCCCACATCCTCATAGGTATAGGTCTTGACCACCGTCTCATCCTCTGTTATCCGAGTAGCGGTGACCATGGGAACCCTCTTCCCCACCTTTATCTCCGCCTCCTGATTATTATTCACCAAGAGATAGGGGGTAGATAGGATATTGAATTCAGAATCAGTCTTATAGAGGTTAACCAGGGCTCCGATATTCGTCGCTTCATCTTTGTATAGCCCAAGGGTCATTCCATATAGAGTTCCTGCTAAGAGTTCTGGTCGCATACCGAAGTGGGTAGCTCCAAAGGGCTGATGGGCCTTGTCCGGCCGGAGCTCATCCACCAGTGCCCACTCCACTCCTAAATTCAGGAACTTCTCTAAAGTGACCTCTGCTACCAGAGCCTCCACTAAGACCTGTTGGCGCGGGATGTCTAATTTCTCAATGATCTTCTCTAACTCCTCATACTGAGTGGGAGCAGCAATGATGATTAAGGAGTTGGTCAGCTTATCAGCAACGATAGTGGGCTTGGCCTCTATAGCCAGGGCCTTTCCCTTCCCCACTCTGCGAGCAACCATCTTGGCATACATCTCGGTCAGAACCTTGGCCAGGTCTGTAGCATTTGAGTTCTTGAGATAGTAGACGTGAATCATCTCCTTTCCCGGAGGGGGCTTCCTATCGATCTCTTCCATGATGGTCATCATCCTTCTTATATTACTAGAGACATCGGTAACGATGACCGTATTGGTTGGGGGATAGGTAATGAGGTTTCCTCCAGGAGAGATCAGGGGGGTCAAGAGGCTTCGCACCTGGTCACAGGCAGCATACTCTAAAGGGATGATCTGGGTGACGATCCTATCCTCTGGGCTTATCTTCTTGACCTCTCTCCCCACCCTGGTCTCGATGCTCTTCCCCTTGGCCTCTCTTGAGGGGATGACCTTTATCACCTTTCCCGCCGGAACCGTGGTATAGCCTTTCACTTCTAGGATGGATTCTAAAACACGATATACCTCATCCAGGGGAATCTTGGTGGGGGAGATGATGGTCACCTTCCCCCTCACCTTCTCATCGATGACGAAGTTCTTCCCGGTCAATTCGCTTATTGCTTTAATCACTACCTTAATATCAGCATCCTTGAAGTCTAAGGAAACATATTTTTCCGGGTAACCGGGTAACCGGGTAACCGGATATCCGGGTTTTGGTGAAATTCTCAAGGAGAGTCTATCTTTCTGGCTGGTTGTTTTATACTCTGCTGGTCTTTTCAGATCTATGACCACCCGACTGATCCTCTTCGGTCTATCCTTGAATTGAGCAGACCTTATGCTCTTCACCAACGGATGCTCAACTACCAATTCTCTCTTAGGCCAGGCGTGGATGGCATTGGAAAGGTCTATTACCATACGATCTGGCTTAGTGAGAAAGAAGACATTATAGTTATGGGGAGAAGGAAGGGTAATATTAACCATTGCCTCCCCATCCCTTGGTATGAAGGTTATTTTGGTCAATTTATTTACTGCCCCAGAGAGGCTACTCCCCAAAAATAAAAGAATCAAAGATAAAATTACTATTCTTGTTTTCATCTCTTCTCCTTAGTTACCACCAATTTCAGAAATTAGAAGTCAGTTTCTTGGGTTAAGTTTTTAGGTTAAGGTTAGGTTGTTAGTTTAGTTGTTAGGTTAGGTAGTTGGTCTTTAAACACCTAACCCTTACCGAACTACCAAACCTACCACCTTACCCTAACCCAACTACCGATCACCGTTCACTGATTACCGATCACCAGTGGTTATTCTGTTATCTCATAGGTCAAGGTGATAGGACGACCGTCCCTCTCTATTTCTACACTGATGATCGGTCTATCCTTCACCTCTTTATACATCTGGATGGCTCTCTCAATGCCGTCCAACTCCTGACCCCCAACCTTCCTTATAATATCCCCACTCCGTACTCCCAGGCTCTCTGCCAGGCTCCCTCTCTTGACATCGTCTAACCTGAACCCCCTCACCTGGCCGGCCTCTAAGTAAGGGGTGACCTTCACCTGAGCCAGGAGTTGGTTGGGATTGCTTATTGCTGAAGTGAACTCACTCCTGGAAAGCGACCATCTATTGCTGGCCACCTTTTCCACCAAACGGGAAGTATCAGGAGCCATACCAAAAAGAGAGACTTCTCCATAGACCGTTAAAGAAACTAAGCCGGCTGAGGTTCTTAAGACAACATGGTCTCTCTCGATCTTAACGATCTCATTTTCCCCTACCAGATCCCCTTTCTTGTAGACCTCCTCCTTCTTAGTAGCAGGATCCTCAATGATGCATAAGGATTCCAGGCCTTCTACGACAATGGTCCCCTTCAGTTTTAGATTCAATACTATACCAGGTAGAGTTTCTAATAATCCTTCTTCAGGAAAGGCCCCTTCCACACCAGCAAAGAGGTTTCTCTCCCCAATAATGGAATAATATTCGTAGGGTCTGGGTTCCTCTCTTACTTTCTCTTTTTCTGGAAGAGGCAGTGGGGGTTTAGGAACGGGCATCTTTTCCCCTCGCGCAAAAGAAAGGGAGATATCAACAATAATGATGAGGGCAATAACGATGAGAACTACATTCAGGATCAGAAAATATTTCTTCAGCATCTCTTTCTCTCTTTAATTGGCTCCGGAGGAGGGATTCGCTCCGACCATCTTCGATAGACGGATGGAAACCCCCGACCATCTGGCCCGTTCCGTCCATCCGACAAAGACGGATGGCCGGACGGGACGGATAGATAAAGACTGGCTCCAGGGAGAGGACTCGAACCTCCAACCTAGCGGTTAACAGCCGCTCGCTCCACCATTGAGCTACCCTGGAATTTATTTGTTTTGTCCGTTAATATCTTGGTCTTGACGAACTCTCTACCTCGCCTATTTTTTAAATACTTCTCCCGTTCCTTTGCCTCTTCACGGGTTAAATATTCTTCAAAATATATTAGTGTCCAAAGACCTTTATATTGCTTAGTATATTTCGAATAGGTATTATTAGGGTCGTTATGTTGAGAAATCCTCTTTTCCAAATTATTTGTTTGCCCAATATAATACTTTTTAGCCTTTCCATTCCAAATAATATAAACGTAATACATCTTCTGACTATCTTTAATCCGTCCCGTTCCGTCCATCCGTCTTTGCCGGTTGGCCGGACGGGACGGACGCTACTCCGGAGCGTCTTCTATACAATATATCATTTTTAGAAGAATTTGTCAACCCCGCACCTTTTACTTTGAAGTATTTCTTCGTAGCAGAAAGGTGCGGGGTCAAATTTTTACTGGTGCTGGATAAAAAATAACGGCGCGCTTCGCTCTCCGCCGTTTTTTACTTATTAAAGTTTCGATATCTAAAAATAAGCCTCGGAACTAAAAGTTCCAGGCTTTCTAAATTCTCAGAAGATTGCTACTTACATATTCGTGTTGATTCGCATCTTTTATTTATTCGCGTATATTTGCATCCTTGTTTTTCTTTGCGTTTTTCAGTTTCCTTTTGCGGTTTTGCGGTTGCAATTCGTGTCTTGTTTATTCGCGTTGATTCGCGTTTTGTTTATTGCGTTCTTGCCTAACAGTTCGCGTTTATTCGCGTTTTACCACTTAATATCTAATTGAACAAAGACAGTCTTCTTTGGCTCATCCTCTGCTGGGCTTCGACCCTCATCAGTATAGTTCTTGTAGGTATATCTTACCCGCAACTTGACATCCTTGGTGAACTTCTCCGTAGCCTGGAGATAGTATTCCTGATATCTGGTACCCCGACCGCTATGGATATCGGTATCCCAGTACTTCATCCTTCCCTCTAATGTGAGGCCCTTGGGTTTAGGTAAGTCGTAGCGCACCTTGAAGTAGGCGGTCTGGTCCTCCTGAAATTTATTGGTATATTTGGAGGCATCCTTCTGTTTGAAGGTATAGGAGGTTTCTAACCTCAGCCTCTTAATGGGACGATATTTGCATTTGAAGTTATCGGTAATCGTCTCCCCCTCAGTAGAAGAGCGGCTTCTCCCCCCTCTATCGATATCATTATTCCGCCACTTTCTGTAATAACTCAAGTTGATTTTTTTTATGGGGGAATAGTCTATCTTTCCCCTCCATTCATCATCCGTTACTAAGGTAGAGTGCTGCTTCCACTGCTTATAGTATCCCTGAACCTTCCATCTCCTGCTGAACTTATAATCTCCTTTTATACGGTACCCCTTCTCATCGGTATCTCTTCCAAAGGACTTACTATGGGGATTTTCAAAGTCGGTATCATAATCATAGTAGATGGTCTCTAATTTGAACCTCTCCAGTTCCGTGAGGGCCTTCAGAAGATAGGCATCCCCTCCATCCTTCCTTCGACCAAACTCAGCAAATAGATTGGTCCTCTTTATCTTGGTGGCGAAGTCTAGCCCGGCCACAGAGAAGGTCCTTTTATCCGGGAACCTTGTCCAGTAACTACTCTTATATTCAAAGGGAAAGTCCCGATCTATCTTACTCTGATACCAAGTGGCGCCTAAGTGGGTTTTCTTATCCCACCAGAAGGTGACATTGGCTCCTTCCAATTCCTCACGATAGACATCGGGCAGGGTCTTCGATGTCCGATTGGTGCTTACTGAGGGTAGGTCATAGTCATCCTGGGAGTAGAAGACTGTGGTATCCAGCCATCTCTTCCCTAAGGGGATCTTCTTCCACCTAAAGGCTGCTCCTAAGAGTCGGTCAGTAGTGGCATCGTTATAGTAGATCCCATGGGCCTTGCTCCGACCGGTCTCATTGAAGACCAGTCCCTGTCCAAAGCCCACCCCATAGTCACCAACGATGGCACTCCATTGGGGTTCAGCCATATAGATATACTTCCTCAAGAGGCGCACCTCAGTATCCTCATTCTTAATGATAGCAGTCGATCCAGTAGCGGTATAACCATCCAATATCTCATCCCTCTCTAATAAAAATCCTAGGTGGACCCGATCGTAGGCATGGAGGCGAAGCCTCTCATACATATAGGGCCTCTCTCCATCTTTCTCGGTATTCTTAAATTTAAAGCGCGACTCCCCCTTCCAACCCCTCTCTTCCTTCTTCCTCTTCTTCTCTACCGTAGCAAAGGGCTCTATCTGAGGATAAATGTCCTCTACTCCAGGAACCTTCTTAATATCCTCAGGTTTCTCAAAGGGACCATATCTTTCGCGGTAGGCGATGATTCTATCTGCCAGAGGATAGGTCATAGCGGGGAGGTTGTAGAGCTCCTTTCTACTGGCGGTATTGAGGTCCACCGGGTTATTGAATAGGTCCCTCAGAAGTTCATAGTCCTCCTCACTAATATCCCCACCAGCATACACCCATTCTTCTTCGTCATAGTCATACTCCCACTCAGTCAAGTCATAGAGGTCGTCCTCACTCTCCACCCCGGATAGATCGACAGCATAGTCATAGGCCCAAAGGGGAGGAGCGAAGAACAAAAGGAAACCGACTGTTATTAAAATGGTGAGTTTCTTTCTGTAGTCCATATTATACTTCCTTATAGGAAAATCAAAAATCAAATATTAAATATCAAGATTACATATTAAAATGTAAAATTATCTCTTCCCCTTAAGGGTTAGAATGCTTGAAGCAAAGATATTGGCGATCTCGTCAAGTTCTTTTAGAAACCAGGCAACTTCTTCTGGTTTAGCTCGCTTGCTATCACGAAGTAAAGCAAACCACAGCTTACTCTCATTGGCTGACTTGAGAGATGTATTGAAATAGTTGATAAAATCTTTCTTGCTGCTTGCTGACTCTCCTTCAATGTAATTTCCAAGAATGCTTGTCCCGCTCCGTAATAATTGGTCACCGATTCTTCTGGAAACATTATCCTTTGGCAGTCTATCTATGAATTCTATAAGCCTCAGGACAAAGTTATATAATCTTTTCTTGAATTCCTTTTTAAATTTTGATTTGTCATTTTCCATTTTAATTTTTGATTTTTGATTTTACTACCTTATTTCTCTTCTGTTCTCCGGAGGGCACATCCTCCGCCTATCCTTTTAGTCCTAACCTTAATAAAGGGCTCTATCTGAGGATAAATGTCCTCTACTCCAGGAACCTTCTTAATATCCTCAGGTTTCTCAAAGGGACCATATCTTTCGCGGTAGGCGATGATTCTATCTGCCAGAGGATAGGTCATAGCAGGGAGGTTGTAGAGCTCCTTTCTACTAGCGGTATTGAGGTCCACCGGGTTATTGAATAAGTCCCTCAGAAGTTCATAGTCCTCCTCACTAATATCCCCACCAGCATACACCCATTCTTCTTCGTCATAGTTATACTCCCACTCAGTCAAGTCCCAGAGGTCGTCCTCACTGGTGATATCAGAGAGGTCCACCCCATAATCATAACCCAGAATGAAAGGAGCAAGGAATAGGAGACTAAAAATCATCAAAATAGTAATCTTTCTGTGATCCATATTATCCTACTGTATTCGCGTCAATTCGTGTCTTGGCGTTACTCAATAGTAAAAGAACTTTTAAGAAAGCGGCAGGTCTCATCATCCATTCCCGGGATGTCCTTCAGTTCCCTTATACCCTTGAATGGACCATGGCTTTCTCTATAATCGATGATGGAACGGGCCATCTCTGGACCGATGTCCGATATGGCTGATAGCTCCTGATAACTGAGGCTATTGATATTGGGCTTCTCCACCGTGATGAGAGGCCTTAACTTCTCATAGGTCTTGGATCCGATACGGGGGACATTCTGGATATCGGAGACGCTTCTAAACGGTCGGTATTCAATGATGCGCCTTGCAGTCTTGGGCCCAATGCCTGGGAGGCTCTCCAACTCTCGCTGAGAGGCAATGTTGATATTTACCTTCCGGGATATCCTCTTCCTCACCTCTGGTCTTTCTCCTGGAGGAACCTCACCAACTGTAATCAGAGGTCTTAACCTCTCCAGGGTCTTTGGGCCGATCCCCCTGACCCTGATCAGTTCATCGATGGTAGCATAGGGACGGGTATCTATGATCGCCTGGGCCTTCACTGGTCCAATCCCGGGAAGGGTCTGAATCTCTAAAGGAGAGGCGGTGTTGATATCAATCCTTGCTCTAACTGGAGGTGCTCTTTTCACAACCGGGACCTCCTTCTCGAGAGGGGCCTCGGGGGCTGGCTCTGTAACCTCACCAACTGTAATCAGAGGTCTTAACCTCTCCAGGGTCTTTGGGCCGATCCCCCTGACCCTGATCAGTTCATCGATGGTAGCATAGGGACGGGTATCTATGATCGCCTGGGCCTTCACTGGGCCGATCCCGGGGAGGGTCTGAATCTGAGAGGCGCTTGCCGTA
>JAUXAI010000017.1 GCA_030619985.1 bacterium
CAGCCGCTGAGCTTGAAAAAAGAGGAACTGAAGACCCACGACTGACAAAAATCGGGAATAAACTCTATATGCCCTATGCGGGGTTTAATGGGACGCAGGCCTATGTCTGTATGGCATCCATAAAGGTAGACGATTTCTTGAGGAATGAATGGAAGTGGGAGAGGTACGGATGCATCCTTCCCGAGTTACCTGTTCCCAACACGGACGATAAGAATGCCTGCTTATTTTCGGACAAGATAAAGGGAAGATATGTTCTTATGCATCGTATTCCCCCCGATATCTGGATTTCTTATTCTGATGACTTAAGGAACTGGCAGGACCATAAGATCATTGCTCGTCCCAGGGAAGGTCTATGGGATGAAGCGAAAATTGGCGCAGGCGGCCCGCCCATCAAGACAGAAAAAGGCTGGTTGTGTATATATCATGGGGTGGCCTGGAAGGATAGAAGGGAAAGGAAATTCTTCGGGACCTATCGCCTGGGAGTGATGCTTTTAGACTTAGAGGATCCGGAGAAGGTGCTCTTCAGGAGTAAGTATCCCATACTGGAACCAGAGCAGGAATATGAAGAGCAGGGTTATGTGGCGAATATAGTTTTTACCTGTGGAACGGTTCTCATCGGTGATGAATTATTCTGTTACTATGGCGGGGCGGATACTGTCATCTGCCTTGCTACAGTAAAATTGAATGATCTGCTTTCTTTGGAAGAGTAAGAGAGTAGGAAAGTATTAGGCTATCCGGTTATCGGAGTATCGGGTTTCCTGATATCCTGATATTCTAAATTGGAGGTAGAAAATGCTGAAGAGATATGAGGGGAATCCCATCTTAGAACCCATAAAGGAGCATGTTTGGGAGGAGCAGTTGGTCTATAATACCGGGGCCATCTATCTTGGAGGCAAGGTCCATCTCTTATATCGAGCCAGGAATAAGAAACATGTATCCTGTTTTGGCTATGCCTCCTCCAAGGATGGTTTTCATATCGATGAGAGGTTGCCTGAGCCGGTCTTTGGTCCCCAGAGTGAGATAGATTGTTTAGGATGCGAGGACCCCAGAATAATCAAGATGGGAAATACCCTGCATATTCCCTATGCCGCCTTTGGTAAGCTTCCAGATTTTGGGGAAGACAATATAAGAAAATTTGAACGTAAGGCTACTGTTATCCAAATTGGCCTGACTTCAATCTCAGTTGATAATTTTTTAAATCATAGATGGAACTTTACCGAGCGCCATTACCCTATACCCCGAGTTTTTAATAAGGACTGTGTCATACTGCCGGAGAAGTATAAAGGCAAATATGTTATCTATCACCGCATTTCACCCCATATCTGGGTTTGTTTTTCGGATGATTTAGTTCACTGGTATGACCACAACATCATGATGATACCTGAAGGGGCATGGGAGGCTTTTAAAATCGGCGCCGGTGCCCAGCCCATCAAGACAGAGAAAGGGTGGCTCTTTATCTACCATGGAGTTTCAAATTCCCAGCATTATAGCATAGGCTTCGCCTTCTTGGATTTAGAGGATCCGACAAAGGTCATCTATCGCCATACTGGGCCCATTCTGGAGGCTAGGGAGAAGTGGGAATTGGAAGGGATGGTTCCCAATGTGGTCTTCACCTGTGGGGCAGTCCTTAAGGATGGAGAGGTATTCGTCTATTACGGGGGAGCAGATACCGCCATCGGGGTAGCCACTGCCCCCCTTACAGAGTTCTTTAAATTAGCCGGCCTTTAAAATTTTTAAAAAAAACTCTTGACTTTTTATTTAATAAAGAATAAAATAAATACTTTAGGAAGTAAATATCTTTTACAACAAATAAGGGAAGGATTATAATTTTGCGTCTTTGCGTTAAATTTTGCGCTTTGGCGGTTGCAGAGGAGGTGTTTATATGGCTATCAAAAAACCATTAGGAGATAGGGTCCTAGTAAAGCCTTTAGAGCCCAAAGAGGTGAAGAAGGGAGAAATCATCATTCCCGATACTGCTAAGGAAAAATCCCAGGAAGGAAAAGTGATTGAGGTAGGAAGGGGGAAGATGCTTGAGGATGGAAAAGTAGTCCCTTTAGAGGTAAAGAAAGGGGATAGAGTTCTTTACAAGGAGTATGGTGGTACAGAGATAAAGATAGAAGCAGAAAAATATCTTATCTTAGAAGGTGAGGATATCTTAGCAATCCTAAAATAGACGCAGATTAGCACAGATCAAAACGCAGATGCCGGATGCGCTTCGCTGGCATCCGAGAGAGCATGAATATCAAGCAATGACCGCAGATTATCAGCGGCAATCTGCGCACTATATCAGCGGAAATCAGCGTATGAAAGGAGGAAATAAAGATGGCGAAGCAGATGAGTTTTGGTGAGGAAGCAAGACATTCCTTACAGAAGGGCATTGATACTTTAACGGAAGCAGTAAAGGTGACTTTGGGACCAAAGGGAAGGAATGTCTGTTTGGATAAGAAGTTTGGTGCTCCTACTATAACCAAGGATGGAGTTACCGTTGCCAAAGAGATCGACTTAGAGGAGCCCTATGAGAATATGGGGGCCCAAATGGTGAAGGAGGTGGCGGAGAAGACTAGTGATGTAGCAGGTGACGGAACGACTACCGCTACTATTCTGGCCCAGGCGATATTTAGAGAAGGTTTGAAGAATGTTACTGCTGGGGCTGACTCCATGGCCTTAAGAAGGGGAGTGGGGAAGGCAGTGAAGAGAGTGGTTGAGGAATTAAAGAAATTTAGTAAACCCATTAAAGAAAAGACCAGAATCGCCCAGGTAGCAGCCCTTGCTGCCAATAACGATGCTACTATTGGAGAGCTTATTGCTGAGGCCATGGAGAAGGTGGGAAAGGATGGGGTGATCACGGTAGAGGAAGGCAAGGGAGCGGCCACAGAACTAAAAGTTGTAGAGGGAATGCAGTTCGATCGTGGTTATCTTTCCCCTTATTTCATCACCGATGCCGAAAAGATGGAAGCGGTCTTAGAAGAGCCCTATATCCTCATCTACGAGAAGAAGATTTCCACTATAAAGGATATGCTTCCTCTCCTGGAGAAGATCGCTGGATCAGGTCAACCTTTCTTAGTAATCGCCGAAGAGGTAGAAGGAGAAGCCTTAGCTACCCTGGTGGTGAATAAGCTGAGAGGAACCTTCAGTTGTGTTGCGGTAAAGGCTCCGGGATTTGGTGATAGAAGAAAGGCCATGCTTGAGGATATCGCTACGCTTACCGGAGGTAAAGCCATCACCGAGGATTTAGGAATAAACCTGGAGAATGTTAAAGTAGAGGATCTGGGAAAGGCAAAGAGGGTGACTATCGATAAGGAAAATACCACTATTGTTCAGGGAGCAGGAGAGAAAGAGGCCATCAAGGGCAGGGTAGCCCAGATTAAGAGGGAGATCGAGACCAGTGACTCTGACTACGATAAGGAGAAACTCCAGGAGAGATTGGCCAAGATTGCTGGGGGTGTGGCGGTAATCAATGTCGGGGCCTCTACAGAGGTAGAGATGAAGGAGAGGAAGGCATTGGTTGAGGATGCTCTACACGCTACCCGGGCGGCAGTAGAAGAAGGAATCGTTCCTGGTGGAGGGGTAGCCCTCCTGAGGTGCATACCTCCTCTCAATGAACTCAAATTAGAAGGGGATGAACAGATAGGGGTAAGTATTGTTAAGAGAGCCTTAGAGGAACCCATAAGGCAGATTGTGAATAATGCCGGATTAGAGGGCTCCATCGTTGTCCAGAAGGTGAGGGGAGAGAAGACGAATGTGGGATACGATGTGGTAGCGGAGGAGTATCGGGATATGCTTCAGGCCGGGGTGATCGATCCTACAAAAGTCACCCGGACTGCCTTAGAGAATGCTTCAAGTATTGCTGCTCTCTTGATTACCACGGAGGCCTTAATTACCGATATCCCAGAGAAAGAAAAACCAATGCCACCTATGCCCGGAGGAATGCCGCCCTATTAAAAAGTAACCAGTAACCAGTGAACAGTAACCAGTTAAAAAGTAGAAGAATAAGTGAGTGAAAGAGAAAAGCAGGGTTCCCGTTCAGGTAGGGCCCTGCGTTTTGTTTGGAGGTTTTAAATGGTTTTCACTAAGGAGGAGTGGCAGGAGTTCTACCAGAGGAATCCAGACTTTCCGGCAACAGATTTCATGTGCCGAGAATTAGAGGAGAGGGCGAAAGAAGAGGGCTGTAGTCTGGATGAGGCCTGGAAGGGGATGAAGGAAGAAAAAGAGTAGGACTTTTTATAATAAAAAGGGCCCCAGATTGGGGCCCTTTTCTTTTTTTGAGATTTCTGTAAAAGTTCGAAATCTCTGATTCCACAGATAAAATATAGATTACACAGATTTCTTTATTATCGAAGTAATCGGTGTAATCTTCCCGTAATCGGCGTAATCAGAGGACTCTGAAACTTTTTCAGAGCCCTCTTTTTTTACCAGGAATAAGGATCGAATTCTGATGGTGGAATATAAAAAATAGTTGCATAACCTTTACGCAGTAACTCAACATTCACATTCTTCTGGCCAACATAGACCACAGCTAGCATCCTCCCATACTTATCTGTTGATCTCTCATCATCCAGATCAAGATAGACTGTTTTGTCTTCACATAGATTTCTCATAAACTCCCTGGCCTCTTTTCCTCCTGGCTCATCACCCATCTCTTCAAGTTTAGTGAAAGAAGCCTCTCAACCTGGAAGAAATTTCAAAAACTCTTCTCCCCTCTGGATGAATCGATAGACTTCTACCTCTTCCAGCTCTCTCCCAACTATACCCCAAAGGCAGTCGATGGATTAGAGAAATTTATTAAGAAGACAAGACTGAAAAAAAGGTTTGCTTTAGAAGTAAGAAATATTAAATGGTATGATAAAGAATGGATTAACTGGGCAAGGAAATTAGGAATTACCTGGGTAAGCGTAGATAGTCCAGACTTCCCCTTAGATATCTACAACACCAGTGGTCTAATCTATGAGCGTCTTCACGGAAGATATACCTGGTACTCCCACAATTACACGGATGAGGAATTAAAGGATATCGCAAAGAGGATTAAGGAGAAGAAGCCCCAGGCAGTTTATGCCTTTTTCAATAACAACACCAATATGCTTGCTAATGCCCGAAAAGCCCTTAAAGTATTCAAGGCTACTTAAGAGAAACAAAATTTTTGTTTGCATTTTGGAAGTTTCTGTTATATACTATGTACTTATTATATAACTGAGGAGGTTGGAGATGCTGAAAGAGAGGATTGCTTTTCTGGGAGTGGGGAATATGGCCACGGCTTTAATGAGAGGAATTATTGAGGCAGAACTCATCAGGCCAGAGAATATCATTATAAGTGACATCGATAAAGAAAAATTAAAAATTAAAAGTGAAAAATTAAAAGTTAAAGCAGCCAAGGATAATTACAAAGCAGCAAGGAAAGCAGATGTTATTATTTTAGCGGTGAAGCCCAATGATATGGAAGGGCTTCTAAATGAGATTAAGGACTCTTTGGAGCCGAAAAAGCTGGTAATTTCTATTGCTGCTGGAATTACCACTTCCTATATTGAGAAGATGTTAAAAAAGGAAGTCCCGGTTGTCAGGGTTATGCCCAATACTCCAGTAGCGGTGAAGGAGGGGGCGAGCGCCTTTGCTATAGGAAAGCATGTTTTCCCGGAGCAAGAGGAGATAGTAAAGAGCATCTTTGGGGCAGTGGGGAAGATAGTTAAGGTAGAGGAGAACCTCATGGATACTATTACTGCTCTTTCGGGAAGTGGCCCGGCCTATATCTTCTATATCATCGCCTCTTTAGTTGAAGCGGCGGTCTCCCTGGGACTGGATAAGAAGACCGCCACCACCCTCGCTATCCAGACGGTCCTCGGTTCTGCTAAATTACTTCAGGAGACGGGTGAAGAGCCTGCTACCCTAAAAGAGAAAGTAACCTCTAAAGGAGGGACGACAGAGGCTGCCTTATTAGTCCTGGATGAGGAAAAACTAAAAGAGACTCTGGACAAAGCATTAAAGGCCGCCGCCAAGAGATCAGAAGAGCTTAAAAGGTAAAACGATGTTTGTTCTGGCAAACTTTATTGGAGCAGTAGCAACTATTTTAAATATAGTGGTCACTAT
The DNA here is from genome assembly GCA_030619985.1 of bacterium. Taxonomy (GTDB): domain Bacteria; phylum UBP18; class UBA7526; order UBA7526; family UBA7526; genus JAUWXM01. The sequence goes on from JAUXAI010000017.1 coordinate 6,079, forward strand.
CCTAATCTGGCTCATTATTATTGGTGCCGTGATTTCTTGGGTGAATCCCGACCCCTATAACCCTATCGTCCAGTTTCTCCATCGTACTACAGAACCTACTTTGCGTCCCATTAGAAGATTAATCCCCTTCCGCAGCCCAATCGATTTCTCTCCCATGATTGCTATTATAATCCTGTTCTTCCTGCGCCTCTTCGTTATCGGTTCCTTAATAGACTGGAGCATTAGATTAAAATTACTTCCAAAATAGAGGAAAGAGATGAGAGAAATTAAAACTGTCTGGTGGTCTAAGGACAGAGTAAAGATTATCGATCAAACGAAGCTCCCTTTCAAAACAAAAATTTTAGAGTTCCGTGATTATAAAAAGTTAGCAAGAACAATAAAGGAGATGAAGTTGAGAGGGGCACCAGCCATTGGAGTGGCTACTGCCTTGGGTATCGCTTTAGGGATAAACTATTCAAAAGGGTCTTCCTATAAAGAATTATCTAAAGAATTGAATAGAATAATAAAGACCTTTCAAAGGACGAGGCCAACTGCAGTCAACCTCTTCTGGGCCTGTCGAAGGATGAGGGAGAAGTTTCGAGAGAATAAAGATAAGAGCCTCAAAGAGATTAAGAGAATATTGATTCAAGAAGCGAAGAGGATCGTTCAGGAAGATATAGCTTGTTGTAGAAGAATTGGGAAGTATGGGGCTTCCTTGATTAAGAAGGGAAGTTCTATCCTCACCCATTGCAATGCCGGTACTTTAGCAACCGCAGGTTATGGAACTGCTCTGGGAGTAATCAGAAGGGCCCATGAAGAGGGCAGGAGGATTAAGGTCTTTGTTGACGAAACTCGTCCCAGGCTTCAGGGGGCAAGACTCACTACATGGGAATTGAAGAAGGCTAAGATCCCCTTTACCCTAATTACTGACAATATGGCTGGCTACTTCATGAAGAAGAAGAAGGTTGATTTGGTCATTGTGGGGGCAGATAGGATTGCAAGAAATGGTGATGTAGCAAATAAGATTGGAACCTATTCTCTGGCGGTCTTGGCCAAGGAGCATAAGGTTCCCTTCTATGTTGCTTGCCCCACATCAACCATTGATTTAAGACTTTCCTCTGGCAACAGGATACCCATTGAAGAGAGGGATATAAGGGAAGTGACCCATATGGGAGACAGACCCTTAGTTCCTAAAGGGACAAAGGCAGCCAATCCCGCCTTTGATGTAACGCCTAATAAACTCGTTAAGGCCATCATTACAGAGAAGGGGATTGCTCGAAAACCTTACAGGAGAAACCTGAAGAAACTCCTTATTTGACTTTTTCCTTATATAGATGGTATACTAAATAAATTGCCCTATTAAGAAAGCCCCTCCGACAAATCGGAGAGAACCGTGTTATCCGGGCTTTCTTAGTAGAGGGGGAAAACGAAGTGCGCCCTCATTAAAGATAGAAAAGATGGATTACAATAAAACTCTTTATCTACCAAAGACGAAATTTCCCATGAAGGCCGAGCTTCCTAAGAAGGAGCCGGAGATACTCTCTTTCTGGGATAGAGTGGATATCTATCAGAAGATAAGAGATAAGAGGAAGGGGGCCAAGAAGTACATTCTTCACGATGGCCCCCCCTATGCCAATGGGGGTGTCCACATTGGGACCGCCCTCAATAAAATATTAAAGGACATCATCGTCAAGTTCAAGACTATGTCTGGTTTTGATGCCCCCTTTGTTCCTGGCTGGGACTGTCATGGCCTGCCCATCGAACACCAGGTGATGAAGCTCTTGGGTGCAGAAGGCTTGAAAATTTCCCAGATAGAGATTAGGAAGAAATGCCAGAAATATGCCAAAAAATATATCGATATTCAAAGAAAGCAGTTCAAGAGATTAGGGATCTTCGGCGACTGGGAAAAGCCATATCTTACGTTAGATTTTAAATACGAAGCAAAGATCATAGAAGTCTTCAGTCGACTCATTAAGGATGGCTACATCTACAAGAGGAAGAAACCCATCCACTGGTGCCCCACCTGCAAGACCGCCTTGGCAGAAGCGGAGCTGGAATATAAGGATCGCATCTCCCCCTCCATCTATGTCAAGTTTAAATTAGTCGACGGATCACAGATCACCGATCACCGATCACCGACTTATATTATCATCTGGACCACCACTCCCTGGACGCTCCTGGGCAATGTGGCCATTGCCTTCCATCCCGACTTCGATTACCAACTCCTCAAGATAAACGATGAGATATTCATTATGTTAAAAGATTTAGTTGCCCCTATTATGGAGAGGCTAGGGATAGAGAACTTTGAGGTGTTGGATACCGTTAAGGGTAAGAGATTTGAGGGATTGGAGTGCCAGCATCCCTTTTTGGATAGGAGATCAAGGCTCATTTTAGCAGATTATGTTACTAAAGAAGACGGGACGGGCTGTGTTCACACTGCACCGGGCCATGGAGAGGAAGATTACCAGAGTGGAGTGAAGTATGATCTACCCATCCTCTCCCCAGTGGATGAGAGAGGGGAGTTTACTGAAGAGGCAGGAGAGTTTAAAGGTCAGGATGTCTTTAAGGCGAATGAAGGAATCATTAAGAAACTAAAAGAGACCGGAAATCTAATCTATGAGGAAACTCTTATCCATTCCTATCCCCATTGCTGGAGGTGTAAGAACCCGGTCATCTTTCGGGCAACGGAGCAGTGGTTCATTTCCGTGGACCATAAGAATTTAAGGAGAAGAGCACTTACTGAAATAGACAAAGTGGAATGGATCCCGGATTGGGGCAGATCGCGCATCAGGGGGATGGTGGAGGTGCGTCCTGACTGGTGTATCTCGAGGCAGAGGGCCTGGGGGGTTCCCCTTCCTATATTCTACTGTGAAAAGTGCAATCGCTATTTAGCAAGTGAAGAGAGCCTGGAAGCAGTTAAGGAATTAGTAAGAAGGGAGGGCTCTGATAGCTGGTTTAAGAAGGGAGTAGATGAGATTCTTCCTCAAGGCATTACCTGTCCCAATTGTGGAGAAAAGAATTTTAGGAAAGAAACCGATATCTTAGATGTCTGGTTCGAATCTGGGGTGAGCCATAAGGCGGTATTAACTACCAGAGAAGAACTTTCCTATCCTTCTGATCTCTACTTAGAGGGAAGCGACCAGCACCGGGGATGGTTCCAGAGCTCTCTATTGACCGCCTTAGGATGTGAAGAGAAGACTCCCTATAAATCGGTTCTCACCCATGGCTTCATGGTGGATGGCGAGAGGAGGAAGATGTCCAAGTCCTTAGGAAACCTCATCTCTTCTGAAGAGATGGTTAAAAAAAACGGGGCAGATGTTACCAGATTATGGGTGGCCTCTGAGAACTATCAGGAGGATGTTGCCTACTCTGATGAGATAATAGAGAGGATGCAGGAGGCCTATCGCAGAATCCGGAATACCTTCCGCTATCTTCTGGGGAACCTCTCCGACTTCGATCCCAAAAAAGATAGCATAAAATATGATGAGATGTTGGAGATAGATAGATGGGCCCTCTCCCAGTTGCAGAGTCTCCTGGAGAAGGTGACCAAGGCCTACCACAGTTTCTCCTTCTATCAGATCTACCATCTGGTCCACAACTTCTGCACCATTCAGCTATCTTCTTTCTACTTCGATATCCTGAAAGATAGATTATATACCCAGGGAAAAGATTCAAAGGAGAGGCGTTCTGCCCAGACCGCCCTCCATGAGATACTCCTAGTTTCAGTAAAGATTATGGCTCCCATCCTCTCCTATACCATAGAGGAGGTCTGGGAATATCTTCCCGGCGAGAAAGAGGAAAGCGCCCATCTCTCTGACTGGCCAAAAGTAAATAAGAGATTCTTGAATAAAAAATTGGAAGAGAGATGGGAGAAATTGATCTCCATCAGGGAAAGGGTCTTAGCCTCCTTAGAAAAGGCCAGGAAGGAGAAGAGAATAGGTAACTCCTTAGAGGCAGAGGTGGAGATCCGTTGTGAGAAGGAATACCAATTCCTGAAAAAATATGAGAAAGATCTTCCTGCTTTGTTCATCGTCTCTAAGGTAAGGTTAGTGAAGAAAGGAAATGGAGAGATGGTGGTCAAAGTGAAAAAGGCGCCAGGAAAGAAATGTAGCCGCTGTTGGAACTATTCCATAGAAGTGGGCAAAAGTAAAGAGCACCCTACCCTCTGCCCAAGGTGCATTAGAGTAATCAAGAAATATTACAGTTAGTAACCAGTAACCAGCGAACAGTAACCAGTTTTTAACTGTACACTGTAAACTGTTAACTCCGACCGAAGGGAGGTCGCAATGGAAGAGAAAGAGATCAAAAGAGAAAATGAGGCTAAAGCCTTAGAGAAGTTAAAGACTACAGTGCAGGGATTATCCGAACACTTGGAGAAGTTGAGAAGTGAGTATGTGGAACTCTTCAAAAGACCCCGGAAATTCATCTGGATGAACCTTTTCTTAGGAATAGTGCGTGGGGTAGGGATGTTTATTGGAATGGCGGTCCTGGGTGCTATCTTGGTTGCTATTGGTACGATGATTATGAAAAAGGGGGAAGCTCTTCCAATAATTGGAGAATTCTTTGCCAAGATCAATCAGGTACTAGATCAGGTACTGAAGACGAGTGGTAAATAGCGTGAGGGATTTACGGTTAACGGTGTACGGTTTACGGTAAAAAACCCTCTCTCTTTTTACTTAAGATTACGATCCTAAACCGTAAACGGTAAACAGCCCGAAGGGCGGGCAAATTGAATAGTAGTTATTCATCAGCGGGGCAAGTGAAACGCACCGCTCAACGGTAAACGATTGATAGAAGGAGGAGACAAATGAGAAAGAAGAGTTTGGAATATTATAAGAAGAAGCTCTTAAAATTGAGGAATAGTCTGGTGGAGGAGATCGAGCATCTGGAAGGAAGGTCTCTTTCAAAGACCCAGAGGGATTCTACTGGAGACCTCTCTGGCTATTCCTTTCACATGGCGGATGTTGCCACTGTAAATCATGAGAGGGAGAAAGCCTTGAACTTAAGGGGGAGCGAGGAAAACCTACTCTATAAGGTGGATCAGGCTTTGTATCGTATTGAAAAGAGAACCTATGGCCTCTGTATCCAATGTCAGAGAAAGATCCATAAGAAGCGTCTTGCTGCCATTCCTTATGCTGAGCTATGCATCAAATGCCAGGCAAGTCAGGAGAAGAGAACCTGATGTTCCTTTTTCTCCTGGCAGCCGTCATCCTCATTTTAGACCAGGTATCAAAGTTCATCATCTGTCGGATCATACTGCCTGGGGGATCGTTTCCGGTAATTGAAAATATCTTTCATCTCACCCACGTTCAGAATCAAGGAGCAGCCTTCGGCCTCTTTCCCAATCAGACATTATTCTTTATTAGCATTACCCTACTCACCGTCCTCCTCATCCTCTTCTTTCACCGGAGGATTTCCAAAAAAGGAAGTCCCCCCTCCTGGGCCCTGGGCCTTATTTTAGGAGGGGCATTGGGAAACCTGATAGATAGGATAAGGTTAAAAGCGGTCATTGATTTCTTAGATTTTAGCCTGAAAGGTCACCACTGGCCATCCTTTAATATTGCAGACTCCGCCATTACCATTGGAGCAATAATCCTCCTTTTCTCCGTGTTATTTAAAAAAGGAAAGTAAGATGCATCCCATCCTCTTCGAAATAGGGCCATTGACCATCTATTCCTATGGGGTGATGCTTGCTCTGGCCTTTGTTGTGGGTATCTGGCTCGCCACTCGTCAGGCGCGAAGAGAAAAAGTTCCCGCCAATACCATATTAGATCTCTCTCTCGTTGCCCTGTTAACTGGGATAATCGGCGCTAGAATACTCTTTGTTCTTCTCAACCTCGATTACTACTCAAAGCATCCTTTTGAGAGCATCATGTTCTGGCAGGGAGGATTGATCTACTCTGGGGGACTCATTCTAGGGACATTATGCGCCATACTATTCCTGAAAGTCCGCAGGCTAAATATCTGGAAGGTAGTAGATATCTACGCCCCTTCTTTGGCTATTGGCCAGGCCATTGGCCGTATCGGTTGTTTTTTAAACGGCTGTTGCTTCGGCAGACCAGTCTCCTGGGGAATCAAATTCCCTCCGGGAAGTATGGCCTCTTATGAACAGTTCTCTCAAGGTCTAATTAAGAGTGTCAATGAATACTCCCTTCCCGTTCATCCCACTCAATTATATTCTTCTCTTAATGCCCTGATAATCTTTCTTATCCTCATTCTGGTGAGAAGGAGGAAGAGATTTAATGGGGAACTCTTCTGGCTCTATCTTCTCTTATATGCCGTTACCAGATTTGGTATTGAGTTCTTAAGGGGGTGATAATCGGGGTCCGGTATTTTTTAATCTCTTTAGCATCTCTCAATTGATCGGAGTAGGAATATTTATCTTAGCTTTACTCATATTTTTCATACTTAGAAGGAAGGAGGTGAGAATAGAATGAAGAAAAGCGTTTTGCTGCCACTTTTTATTCTTTTGGTCATTGCTGGTTGCGCCCCCAAAGCAGTGAAACTGGAGAATAAGTATATCCCAGGCGAGATCCTGAGATACAGGATGGAGGCAAGCGGTAAAGGGACCATGACCTTAAGCGGTCTTCCTGGTGAGGAAGAGGTTAAGAGCATAGATATGGACATTTACCTAGAGATGGATAGTAGCCAAAAGGTCTTAGCAGTTGATGAAGAGGGAACCGCAGATTTAGAACTCTCCTATGATCGGTTGATAGAGAAGATTACTTCTGCTGGACAAACCATGGAGATAATTGCTGACAAGAATGCTACCATCATGAGGCAGAATGAAAAGGTCATCTATGATTCTACTGCTCCTGGAGCAGAAGGAAGACCTTCTCCGTTTAAGGGACTCATTGGGCAGTCCATGAGTATGAAGGTAACTAAGACCGGGAAGATCCTGGAGGTTAAGGGGCTTGAGGGACTGAAGAGACTCATGCCTCAACTTGATATTCAGGGAATGATCAAACAGAGTCAACCTGCCTTTCCGGAAAAAGAGGTAAGGATCGGAGAATCCTGGACTCAAGATGTAGAACTTCCTCTTCCCCAGGTAGGTAAACCAGTTACTATCGAGACCAAGTACACCCTGAAAGGCTTTGAAAAAATCAAAGAGTATAATTGTGCCCGAATAGAAGCCAAGACGGATGTTCTGCTTACTGACCTAGTCTTCGACATGTCCTTGGGCAAGCCTCAGACAGAAGTAGGGATGGTCATTGATAGGCTTTCTCAGAAGATGGAAGGGATACTTTACTTTGCTCATAAAGAGGGGATAGTTGTAAAAAGCGATCAGGATGTGGATATGAGCATGGAGATGACTACCAAGGTGAAGAGAGAGGGGAAAGAGACAGAGATGAAGACCAAGATGGATATGAAGATGAAGGTAGTCATGGAACTCCAGTAATATGCTCCGGTTCGTCATTGACCAACCCCAGGCCAACCAGAGAATAGACCTCTACCTTGTTCAAAAAAGATTAGGTCTCTCTCGCTCCCGGATTCAGAAGTTAATTTCCTCTGGCAGGGTAAAGGTAAACGATTCAGTTGTAAAACCAAGTTATAAAGTAAGAGTTGGGGATAGGGTAGAGGTCACTATTCCCAAACCAAAGCCTCTTAAGATAGAGCCAGAGAAGATCCCGCTCAATATCCTCTATGAAGATAGGGATTTGATAGTAGTGAACAAGCCGCGAGGAATAGTTGTTCATCCCGGAGCCGGGATATCCTCTGGCACCTTAGTAAATGCTTTACTCTATCACTGTAAGGACTTATCTGGTATCGGTGGAGTTTTGAGGCCAGGGATTGTCCATAGGTTGGATAAGGATACCAGCGGGGTCTTAGTAATAGCCAAGAACGACTTTACCCATCTTGCCCTATCTAAGCAGTTCAAAGAGAGAAGCGTCAATAAGAGATATATTGCTTTAGTAAAGGGTAGAATCTTAAGAGAGCAAGGAAAGATTAAGGTTCCTATCGGTCGCCATCCAGTCAGAAGGAAGAAGATGGCGGCTGGAGTAAGAAGGGCAAGAGGAGCCATTACCAGTTATAAGGTCTTAGAGAGGTTTAAGGACTTGACTCTCTTAGAAGCCATCCCAGAGACAGGAAGGACCCACCAGATAAGGGTTCATCTCTCCCATATCGGCCATTCCATTGTGGGAGACCCGAAATACGGCAAAAGACTCCGAACTCTCCCTCGGGGACCTCGAGTCCCCTCGGGACGAGAGGCGAACTCCGAACTCCGAACTGCCATAGCAGACCTTAAAGGGCAATTGCTACATGCTCAGACACTGGGATTTATTCATCCCAGAACCAAGGAATATATGGAATTCAACGCACCCCTGCCAGAGGATATGGAAAAGGTAATTGAACTCTTAAGAAAATGAAAATCGTAGAGAATATTCCCATAGAGATTGAGAAGGAAGAGGTTCTTAGGAGCCTGGGGTATTATCGAAAGAAGAAGAGCGTTCTTTCTCCCAGTATCGATGCTTTGATTAAGGGGGAGAGAAAGAAGGCTAAGGGATTGATTCAAGCTAAAGGGGTTTATGTTATTTTACCAATAAAGTCCAAATCTAAAAGTAAAATTATCTTGAAAAACATTACCCTGAAAGGAAAGGCCATCGCTAAAGCTATGGCAAAAGCAGAGGAGATTGCCCTCTTTGTGGATACCATTGGCCCGGCCTTAGAGGCTGAGGTCAACCGACTCTATCAAAAAGACGAATATACCAAGGCCACTATCCTGGATACTATCGGCTCTGTGGCTGCAGATGAGGGAGCAGAGTATTTGAATTCGCTAATTGTAAAGAAAGCGAAGAAGGAAAGCACCCCCCGCTTTTCTCCCGGATATGGAGACTGGGATTTGAGCATTCAGAAAAGACTCTTGGAGGTTACCCAGGCCTCGAAGATCGGGGTTACCTGTAACGAGGCCTTCTTCATGATCCCCAGAAAGTCGGTCTCGGCAGTCATCGGATTATATTAATCTCAGGGTTATTGGTAGTTGGGTTAGGGTAAGGTAGTGGGTTTGGTAGTTAGGTAAGGGTTAGGTTTTTTAAAGACCAACTACTTAACCCAACAACTAAACTAACAACCTAACCTTAACCATAACCGAATAGTTTTTGTCAACTGATCAACTAATATTGAATTCTGAATTAAGGTATAAGTGTGAAAAAATCTTTTTTGGAAAGATTGAAGAGTGAAATACTGGTCTTTGATGGGGCGATGGGGACAGAACTGCCTCTCAATCTGGGGAGATGCCCTGAAGAGCTGAACCTCACCCATCCAGAGGTAGTGGCTAAGGTCCATTCCTCCTATGTCGAGGCTGGTGCAGATGTCATTACTACTAACACTTTTGGAGGGAATAGACTAAAATTAAAGGAGAGCGGCTTAGAGGATAGATTAGAAGAGGTCAATATTAAGGGAATAGAGATAGCAAAGCAAGTGGCAAGAGGAAAGGCATTCGTTGCTGCCTCTGTTGGCCCCACCGGGAAGCTATTGGAGCCCTTAGGCGAGTTTACCTTTGACCAGTTTTACGATGTCTATCGAGAACAGATAAAGGTCCTTGCTCAGGCAGGAGCAGACATCATCATCCTGGAGACCATGATTGATATTCAGGAGGCGAAGATCGCCCTCATGGCCGCAAAAGAGAGTTGTAATCTTCCCGTAATCTCTTCCCTTACTTTTACCGAAGAGGGAAGGATGGTTACGGGAAGCGATCCTTTGATAGCCACCACTATCTTAGAGCCCTTGAGGCCAGATGTCTTAGGAGCAAACTGCAGCCTGGGACCCAAGGGATTAATGAAAGTAATGAAAAAATTTGCTTCGGCGACCGATCTTCCTCTCATTGTGGAGCCCAATGCTGGACTTCCCCGGATGGTTCAAGGAAAGACCGTCTATCCCGCCTCTCCAGATTATATGGCGAGGTATGCTTCAGAGTTTGTTAACCTTGGAATAAATGTCGTAGGGAGTTGTTGCGGAAGCGGGCCAGAGCATACTAAGGCCATTATCAGTAAAGTAAAAAGTAGAAAACCCAAAGAGAGAAAAGTAATATCCAGGATGCACTTAGCATCGAGAACAAAGGCAGTATCCTTTGCTTGCCCCGTAGGTTTACCCCGTAGGCTTGTCCTTCGGGGCTTGTCCTTCGGGGATAAGAAACCAATCATCGTTGGGGAGAGAATAAATCCTACGGGAAAAAAGGCCCTTCAGGAGGAGTTAAGGAATGATAGGTTCTCTTTGGTGAGGGAGGAGGCAAAGAGGCAGGAAGAAGAAGGGGCAAAGGTCTTGGATATAAATGTTATTGGAGAAGGGATAGACGAGGCGAGGGCTTTGAGGAAGGCGATCCTTGTTATAGAGAAGACAACTGACCTACCCATTTCCATCGATAGCCCCAATTCAGAAGCGATTGAGAAGGCCCTGAAGGTAGTGGGAGGAAAGGCACTCATCAATTCGGTAAATGGGAAAGAGAAATCTTTAAAAGTTATATTGCCCCTGGCCAAGAGGTTCGGAGCAGCGATTATTGGATTGACCTTAGATAAAGAGGGAATACCGAGGACCGTCGAGAAGAAACTCCAGATTGCCAAGAAGATTGTTAAAAAGGCAGTAGAAGTCGGGATTTCTAAAGAGGACATCTTCATCGATACCCTTACTTTGACAGTAGCCAGCCAGCAGGAGCAGGCCTTAGAATCCTTAGAGGCCTTGAAGCTAATAAAGAAAGAGTTAGGAGTAAAGACTATTTTAGGAATAAGCAATATCTCCTTCGGCCTTCCCAATAGACCGCTATTAAATGCTACTTTTTATCATCTGGCGAAGAGGTACGGTCTGGATGCTGCCATCATAAATCCTAAGGATGTTAAGTTGAAGGGTTCCTCTTTAGCATTGAAAGTTCTTAAGGGTGAGGATAAAGGAGCAAAGGAGTATATCAAGGTCCAGAAGGGAATAATAGAAGAAGAGATTAAACCAAAAGAAGAAGCGGATATTAGAATTCAGTTGAAAGAAGCAATTATTGAAGGTAATAAGGAAGATATCTTAAGACTTACGGAAGAGGCCCTGAAAGAAGAACTTAAGCCCTTAAAGATTATGGACGAGATTCTGACCCCGGCCATTACTTTAGTTGGTGAGAGATACGATGAAGGGATCTACTTTTTACCTCAGCTCATATCTTCTGCAGAGGTCATGAAATTGGCCTGTGAGAGATTAAACAAAGAAATGAAGAAAGAGACCATCTCTACCCAAGGGAGGATAGTTATGGCTACGGTAGAGGGAGACATCCACGATATCGGAAAGAATATCGTCTCCTTGCTTCTCTCCAATCATGGCTTTAGAGTGATCGATTTAGGAAAGGATGTTAAGAAAGAAAAGATCATCCAGGAGACAATCTCTCAAAAGGCAGATCTTATCGGCCTCTCTGCTCTAATGACCACTACTATGGGCCGGATGAAAGAGATAAGTGACGAACTAAAGAGACGCAGGATAAATATTCCCACTTTAGTAGGAGGTGCAGTAGTAACCAGTCAGTATGCTAAAAAAATTGGAGCGACCTACGCTAAAGATGCCATTGAAGCGGTAAGGAAAGCAAAGGAACTTATAAAGGAGAAGAGATGATTATTAGTGAACAGAAACCAAGAGAAGAGATTTTAGAGATGCTAAAGGGTAAGGAAGAGGTATTCATCGTGGGTTGTACTGCCTGCGCCACAAAGTGCCAGACCGGGGGAGAGGACGAGGTAGAGGAGATGAAAAGGGAACTAAAGAAAGAGGGCAAGAAAATTACTGGTACCATTGTTCTCGATACCCCTTGCGATGAGCGCATTGTGAAGAAAGACCTTTCTTCCCTTCCCACTTTAAAGAATAGCGATTCTCTCTTAATTATGGCCTGTGGCGTGGGATTGCAGACCATAGGGAAGCTAATCGATAGGCCCCTTGTTCCCGCTCTAAATCCTCTTTTTGCTGGAACCACAGAGAGGATTGGAAGGTATTATGAATACTGCTCCCTCTGCGGCGACTGCCTATTGGATGAGTTTGGAGGCCTCTGCCCTTTGACGAGATGCGCCAAGGGACTATTAAACGGCCCCTGCGGCGGGGCACGGGATGGGAAATGTGAAGTAAATGATGAGATAGACTGTATCTGGGCCTTGATCTATGAGAAGACAAAAGAACCTCTCAAGACCTACTATAAGCCGAGAGATTATGAAAAGATATTGATGCCGGGAAAGAGGGTAGTCCGATAATGTCTCGCTTCTCTGAAAGACTGAAATCCAAGAAGTTTATCATTACCTGTGAGATCTTTCCTCCCAAGGGAACAGATCTTACCAATCTCCTAAAGAAAGCGAAAGCACTAAAAGGGATTGTGGATGGGGTGAATGTCACTGATAGCCAGAGGGCGATAATGCGTATCTCTCCCTTAGCTGTCTGCCACATATTAAAAGAAAAAGGCCTGGAACCCGTCTTTCAATTAACCTGCCGGGATAGGAA
>JAUXAI010000032.1 GCA_030619985.1 bacterium
ATGCCTGTATTACCACTGGTAGCCTCAATGAGGGTTGTTTTCCCTGGGGTAATCCTCCCTTCCTTCTCTGCCTCATCAATCATGGCCACCCCGATCCTATCCTTTACGCTCCCTAAAGGGTTGAAGGACTCCAACTTGGCCGCTATCTCGGCTTCTAATCCTTCAGTTATTCTATTCAACCTCACTAAGGGTGTCTTACCAATGGTCTTTGTTATATCAGAGTAGATCATCTCTTCTTTTCTAATCTCTTTACTCTCTTCTCTAACTTCTCCTGCTTCTCTAAGAGGATATTCACCGCCTCTGCTACTGGGTCGGGAAGTCTTCCATGCTCCAAGTCAATTCTGGGTTTCACCTTGGGTCTCTCCACCGCCCTTCCCGGGACACCGACCACTACTGCACCCGGAGGAACATTTTTTACTACTACAGAGCCAGCACCGATCCGCGCTCCCTCACCAATCTCTATGGCTCCTAGGACAATGGCATCCGCACCCACTACCACCTTATTCCTGATGGTGGGATGGCGTTTCCCCTTCTCCTTCCCTGTTCCTCCTAAGGTTACTCCCTGATAGAGCAGGACATCATTCTCTATCTCTGTCGTCTCACCGATGACTACTCCCGAGCCATGATCGATAAAGAACCTCCTGCCGATCTTTGCTCCGGGATGGATCTCAACATCTGTCAAGTGGCGACTGATGTGAGAGATGATCCTTCCTAAGAAGCGCATTCTATGGTTCCAGAAGAAGTGGGCTATCCGATGGAGCCAGAGGGCGTGGAGGCCGGGATAGCAGAAGAGAACCTCCAAGAGATTCCTTGCTGCTGGATCCTCATCAAAGACCGTCCTGATATCCTCAGCTATTCTTCTAAACATTCAACTCTCCTTACATAAAAACATATTTTATCATAATTTCTTAGCTAATTCAAAGTCTTTTTAGGATTGACTGGGCGACCTTCTTCCCGGAAAGAAGCATTCCTCCGAATATGGGACCCATCCTGGGACCACCGAAGACCGCATTGGCTGCCATGCCTGCCACATATGCTCCAGGGTAGAACTCCTTGGTATTCTTAACGATGGCCTTCTCTCCCACCTCGGCCCACATGGGCTCCTCCCCCACGATTCCTCCTGTTCTGGTCTTTAATTTTGTTCCCAACTTTCTTTGAATAATCTCGGCTACCTCACAGTCATGGCCCGTAGCATCCACTATAAACTTTGCTCTAACAGTCATGGGATCAACATGGAGATTTGCCAATTCCACGCTACTCCAGTTCAGAACAAAGCCGGTTACTCTATTCTCCCTCATCTCAACATCCTCAACGCTCATGAGATTAAAGACCTGGGCCCCAGCCTTGACCGCTTTAGAGGCCAAGGTAGTTACGGCCTCAATGGCATCCGCCACATAGTATCCTTTCTTATATTCTTTATTTCTAATCCCGAACTCATCTAAGATCTTTTTACCTTCAGAGCAGACCACGATGCTATTGAACATCATTCCTCCGCCCCACATGCCACCCCCAACAGATAACTTCCTCTCAAATAGAGCCACCTTCTTCTTTGCTTTAGCAAGATAATAGGCAGCGCAGAGGCCCGCCGGTCCACCGCCGGCGATGGCCACATCAGAGGATAAATAATCCAGGAACTTCTTGGTAAAACTCTCTATGATGGCCTCGGTTATGATGATCTCATCCAGTTTCATCCTTTCCCCTCCTCTAAAAATGATTACAGTGATTATTAAATGATTATGGCAATAAAATCACCAATGGGATTAGAGTTCTACTTTCTTAAGCTCTTTCAAGACAGCTTTGCGAATTTCTTGGACTTTAGGAAGCTTGGTGACCAACCTTCCCTTCCTCATTAATGGTCTGATCAGTCCTTCAAACCTTCCTCCACAGGAGCATTTGATGGGTCTTTTATTAGCTAAGGTGACCTCCCTCCTCCCACATTTATTACACTGCCAGACCTGTTTCCTACCAGATAATTTCCCCCTTTTAGCAAAGGGCTTTCTTTCGATCTCAACAATATCTAAAGAAAAGTCAATTACTCTTGCATTGCTTATCGCTGTCCCCACCCCATAGGCATCGGCACAGGGATTTAGTTTCAGAATCTCTTCCTCATCTATTCCCCCGCTTAAGAATAACTTTACACTCTTAAATTCCCTCTGATCTAACTCCCACCTCACCTCTTCCAGTAATCTTAAGAAGTCCCCCCTCCTCGACGCCGGGGTATCGAGCCTTACAGCAAAAAGATTTTTTCCTAGGGCTTTAGCCACTTTTAAGGCCTCGAACTTCTCATCCCCTAAGGTATCAATTAATGATACCCTCTTTATCTCTTTCGGTATTACTTTATCAAAGGCCTTGGTTGCCTTTATTGTATCCCCCATAATCAGGATCAGGGCATGGGGCATGGTCCCCACTGCTTTCTCACCAATGAGTTCGGCACTTTTGATTACTGCCACGCCATCACAACCTCCCAAGAAGGCTGCCCTCTCAATCATGGGAGAGATGGCCGGATGCATCCTTCTCGCCCCAAAACTTACCACCGATCTTTCACCTGCTACTTTCTTACACCTTGCCGCTTTGGTCGCTACCCCACTTGCCTGGCAGATCAATCCTAATAAGGGGGTCTCATAGACCGCAAAACTGGAATACTCCCCACTAATGGTTAGGACCGGCTCCTCAGGATAGAAGAAGGTTCCTTCTGACATAGAATCAATATTGACTGGTTTATTCTTGAATAATTCCACTACCTCTTCTATTCCAGCCAATATTACCCAGGGATAATTAGAAGGGAACTTATGGGCTACAACCTCCATAGCCACTCTCTTTTTAATCTTTTTCTTCTTTAGGATCTCCTCTGTCCTCTTGAAATAGACATCAGTAACCTTCCCTTCTTTTATCTCCTTCTCACTTGCGATATGGAACATTCCTTGCTCCTTTCATAAGAAATCTGTCACTAAGATGACAAATCCATAGAAAAATGGGTAATTTTGTCACCACAATGACAATTAATGGCCCCAAAGTCTCTTAACAGAGTAGTTCTGTAGTCCAAACTTGGCAAAAATATTTCTTATTTCTTCGAGTTTCTCTCCTCTTATGAGGATTACCCCTGGTGCTAACTTCTCCTCTCTTTTATCTATAAGGCTTCCTGCTCTCCTCTTTTTATAGCTGTAGAGTGCCCTCAGCAATCCTCTCCTATCCTTCTCCTTCAACCCTTTGAGAGAATAAGAGATTAAGAGTAATGGCTCCAAAGAAGGGAGGGGCTCTTTGACCAGGAGGTCCCTTGGTCTCCCCCAAATCAGGATTCCTTCCCTTGCTATATTCCATAGAAAATCAGGCTCTGTTCCCTCCATCCTCCTCTGATTGATCATGACAAAGGAGAAGGAGTAAGGTAAATCGTATTTGCTCAAGATATCTGAGGCAATTCTATGGGCTACTCTCGATTCCTCACCGACCTCCGGGTTATGGTCGCAGTCGAATACTAAGAGAAGGTCGATATCGCTCTTTCTGGAGACTTCTCCAGTGACTGCTGAGCCAAATAGAATAGTGCCTACTAAGTTGGGGATTTCTTCTGCCCGAGCAACAAAATCAATAATTACCTCTTTGAACTCCTCACTTATCATCCTTCTGTCCACTTTCTCACTTTCTCAATAATCTGGAGGCACCTCTTGACCACATCTCCGTTCTCTTTTGAACCATACCATCTACCTGCCCTAAGAGTATTCAGAGTGGCAAAGGATTCAGCGATGGAGGATTCTCCTAACTTCCTTAATTCTCTGGGCATTCCAACATGGGTATCCAAGTGTTTACCATGCTTTCTCTCCATCCCAGAAGCAATGAGATGGAATAGAATACCATAGGTTAATTCAACAATGGCAACTACATTCTTTCCCTTTGGATCGGGTAGAAGTTTTTCTAAACTCTCTTCGATCTCTGTGGCCTTCTTTTTATGTCCTTCAGCATTCATCTTTCGTCCATCCAGTGACAAAAATGGCTAAATTCAGCCTATTTTGTCATTATAGTGACAATACTATTCTATCTCTTTCTTCCTTCAAAGTCAAGTCTTTTTCAAATCATCTTTGCTTTGAGGATATTCTCCATCTGATTTAGGGCAAATCTGCCATCCTCTTCGTTTAGGGCAGCGACACTATCCTTAGGAATGGTAACTTGATAGCCCCTCATTACTGCATCCGCTGTGGTATAGAGAACACAGATATTGGTCACCAATCCAGTTATGATTAATTCCTTTACCCCTAATTTCTTTAAGGTACTATCCAGACCAGTTTCAAAGAATCCGGAATAGCGCTTCTTTCTCATTATATAATCTTTCTCTTCTGGTTTCAACTCTTTAATTATCTCTGCTCCTTTGGTTCCAGAGATAGCATGAGGAGGCCAGACCTTGAATTCCTCATCATCCTTATCGTGACTATCGCAGATATAAATAATTGGAATCCCTTCTCTTCTTGCTTCCTCTATCCTTCTCTTCAAGGCAGGAAGAATTTTCCTTCCTTCATGAACCTCTAACGGTGCCCCTTCAAGAACGAAATCATTGAGCATATCAATAACTAACAAAGCCTTTTTAGGCATGGTATACCCCCTAATTGTTCGTTTACGGTTGACCCGTCCCGATATCCATCGGGACTGTTTACCGTTAACCGTACACCGTAAACTGTTAACCTCTTTTAGATTCGTTTGACTCCCAACTCAGTAGCATCGACTGGAGTGACGATTATAAATTCAACCTCTCCCTCTGGTAATCTCTTATAATTTACTTTTACCTTAGGGAATTCCTTTCCATCGCTATAGCGTGTACAGAGAGAAGCAGCCTCTTCTAAAGTCTTTTCATTCAACGTTCCCCGAACAATGGCTAAAGGCCCTTTATGTCCTATCACATTAAAGGAGGTATCCCCTTCCTTACTGAGAGACCTTAGTCTCTTATTCTCCTCCTTATTCCTTCCAATTACAATCTTTAATCCCGTTGAAGACCTGAAGTGCCTTCCCAGTTTGAGAAGTAAAATATTATCTAAGCTATATTCATTATGCTCTAAGAGGTCTTTTAGGCGCCTGGAAAAGATAGCGTCTGTTAAAAGGCAACCACCTGCTGGAGTACTATACTTTCTTAAATTATATCTCCTAGCTAATCCCAGTTGGCCCTTTCTGCTCTTTCCAGAAAGGGCCAATAATTTCTCTCTATTAATCGATCCTCTTTTTTCTGGATCTGTAATTGGTAGGAGTTTTGCAGAAAGGGGTCTTAAGAGTTTTCCCGGGATATCTGCTCTCTTTGCTATGGCTTCCAGGATTTGCTTATTCTGGGATCTCGGCCTCTGTCCCACCACCTCTCCTGTAATGATGAAAGAGGCCTTTACTTTTTCCATTAACTCCTTTGCCTTCTTGGCCATCAGAATGTGACAGTCGATACAGGGGTTCATATTCTTCCCATAGCCATATCTGGGATTCTTAACGATCTCTAATATCTCGCTTGATACATCTCTGATGTAGAGTTTGATTCCCAGTTCCTCTGCTGCCTCTTTAGCATTTTCTGCACCAAAAAAGAGAGAAGTAAAGCTTACTCCCTCAACCTCAATCTCCTGCTCCTGAATTAGTTTAACCGCCAAAGAACTATCCAGGCCACCAGATAGCAAAGCCAGAGCCTTCACTGCCATACTAAAATCCTTATTAGAAGTTCGTTTACGGTTGACCCGTCCCGACATTCGTCGGGACTGTTTACCCCATTAGAAATCCTTTTCATAGGATTTTACTCTTCAGGCGTTAGTATCTGTTTATTTCAAAAAATATATCCTTATGAGTATATCTGTTGATTTTTCTAACGGGGTTTACCGTTAACCGTACACCGTAAACTGTTAACCCCATATTAGCAGATCCAGCCCCCACCAAGGACAATATCCTTATCATAGAAGACTACCGCTTGTCCGGGAGTAATCGCCCTCTGGGGTCTCTCAAACTTTACTTTCACTCTACTGATAGATAGAGGAGTAATTAAAGCATCGGCTACTCTATACTGATACCTTATCTTTGCTCTTACCTTTATGGGCTTCTTTAATCTATCGATAGCGACCCAGTTAACATCCCTTGCTATTAGTTCATCCTTGAGTATCTCTTTCTCACTTCCCACAACAATGACATCTCTACCGCTATCAATGGCTATAACATATAGAGGCTTGCCAGTGGCAATCCCCAAGCCCCTCCTCTGGCCGATGGTATAGAAGGCGATCCCCTTATGCCTCCCCAAGATCTTCTCTTTCCTATCAACAATCAACCCTTCCTTTAATCTATTCGTGCTCATCCGTGTCTTCAAAAATCCGTGATAATCCGTGTTCAGAACGAAGCATATCTCCTGGCTGGCCGGTCTATTATGAATTCCCAGTTCCTTTGCTTTCTCTTTAACCTCTTCTTTAGTGAGGTTCGCTAAAGGGAATAGAGTATGCTCGAGTTGCTTTTGATCCAGACCACACAGGACATAGGACTGGTCCTTCTTCTTATCTCTCCCCTTCTTTAATAAATACCTCTTTCTTTTTTTATTGTAGGCTACTTTGGCATAGTGGCCGGTGGCGATATAATCTGCTTTTAGCTCTTTTGCTTTCTTCAGGAGAGCCTTAAACTTTATCTTCTTATTACAGACAACGCAGGGGTTAGGAGTACGGCCCTTAGAATATTCTCTCACAAAGTAGTCGATTACCTTCTTCTCAAACTCTCTCTTGAGATTGAGAGAGTAAAAGGGGATGTCTAACTTAGAGGCCATGCTTCTGGCATCTTCTTTGGTATCCAGAGCACAGCCCAGATTGAGATGGATTCCGATGACCTCATATCTCTCCTTTAAGAGAGAAGCGGCCACAGAGGAGTCGACCCCTCCGCTCATCCCGATCAAGACTTTCTTTTTCATCTCTGTGTCTTCTGTGGTTTTTTCTGTGTCCTCTGTGGTTCCCAGACCCCAGGAATTCTCGCCCCGCAGTACTTACACCTTCCCTCTATCTTACCTCTGGTAAAAGCATAGGAGAGGTTATTCCTCAAGACATGGAACCCAACTCTCTGAATCAAGAGCCTTCTACACTTGGGACAGTAGGTATTCTCTCCTCCATGCCCGGGAACATTCCCGATATAGACATACTTCAGGCCCTCTTCCCGAGCAATCCTCTTCGCCATCTCTAAGGTCTTTACCGGCGTGGGAGACAGGTTCCTCATCTTATACTGGGGCCAGAAACGAGAGAAGTGAATAGGAACCTCTCTCCCTAAATTCTCAACAATCCACTTGCACATCTTTCTAATCTCTTCTGGACTATCGTTCTTGGTAGGGATGATGAGATTTGTAATCTCAGTATGAATCCCCTCTTCCTTTAGGATCTTTAGGGTGTGCAGCACTGGCTCTAAGGTAGCATCGGTGAGCTCCTGATAGAATTCATCACTAAATCCCTTTAGATCGATATTGGCGGCATCCAGATATTTGCAGATTTCTCTTAATGGTTCTTCATTGATGTAGCCTGCAGAGTGCATGACATTCATGATTCCGGATTCCTTGGCCAGTTTTGCTGTCTCCAGCATATACTCATAGAAGATGGTGGGCTCGGTATAGGTATAGGCGATGGAGGGACAGCCACTCCTTTTTGCCATTTCCACTACATCCTTAGGGGGAAGATAGTAGTTATTCGTCTCCTCTGGAGGGAGCTGGGAGATGGTCCAGTTCTGGCAGAACTTACACTTCAGATTACAACCCGCAGTAGCGATGGAAAAGGACCTCGTTCCGGGAAGGACATGGAATAAGGGCTTCTTCTCTATGGGGTCAGCATGGACGGCACAGGGAAGGCCATAGACCATGGTATAGAGCCTTCCATTCCTATTCTCTCTCGCCCTACACTCTCCCCTCTCTCCAGGCCTAAGGACGCATCTCCTGGGACAGAGCTCACACAAGACCAATTCCTTACCCAGGGACCTCCAGTACATAGCAAGGTGAGGGATGACCTCTTTTGCCCTGGGAGTTGCTCCCGTCCTGGGAATCTCACTTCGGGCATTTTTGATCCCTAAGCTTAAAGCCAATCCTAAAAGAAGGATGATGAAAAGTAAGATTGAGAATCTTTTCATCCCGCACCTTTTTTATGATTCACCCCGCTCCTTCTTCTCTCCAAATCCCCGACTGTATGCAAGGAAGGGGCGGGGTTCACAAGACTTTTTCTTTTGTTTTTTAAAAGATAAATATAAAACACAGTAAAAGGTGCGGGATTCATCTAAAGACTCCTAGAATGAGACGGATACCAAAATAGATTAAGAAGCAACCACAGAGGCGACTGAAGGTCTGATAGAAGATCGGTTTTAAGGATAGGAGCTTTCCCAAGCTTCCGGCAACTAAAGCAAGGATAATTAAAGGAGAGATGACCGTCCCCAGGCCAAAGGAGAGACCCCAGAAGGCGCCAACAAAGGGCCCCTTGGCCAATCCAGCGATGGTGGTCAAAGCCCCAAGTAATGGCAAACAGGGGGAAACGCCGATTAATATGCCAAGTAAAATCATGCTCTTTGCACTTTTCTCAATCGTCTCTTTATGTAGTAGGCGGCAGAAGGGAAACCTTGTCCTACCAAGTATCATAATCATTCCCAATAAAAGGACGAATATTCCAGCCCCTAAGTACTTTATAAGATTAAACTTTGGAGAAGATATTACCTCTGTTAAGAAATAACCGATGCTACTTGCTAGTAAGCCTAAGAGTCCATATATCACTACTCGAGAGGCAGAAAAGATTAGAATATCCTTCAATCCCCCAAGCCAGCTTCTCTTACTCCCCGCGATGTAAGGGAAGAGAATTGGTCCGCAGAAGGCGAGGCAGGGCCCGAGACCCATAAAGAGGCCGGTAATGAACAAGGCAGTATGCTCTTCCATTAAACCTCGAGCATCCTATCCAGACTCTTCTTCGCTTTCTTACGTACCTCTTCAGGAATTTCAATCTTATATCTCATCTTTTCTAAGGACTGAGCAACCTCTTTTAGAGTAATGAGTTTCATACTGGGGCAGATGAGGTTCTCACTAGGCACATAGAAATTTTTCTCTGGGTTCTCCTTCTTCAGTCTATGGATGAGGCCCATCTCTGTTCCAATAATAAACTCTTTCGCCTCACTTTCCTTGACATAATTCAACATCCCACTGGTAGAGAAGGCCTCATCTGCTAACTGGATGACCGCCAAGCGGCATTCTGGGTGGACGAGTACCTTTGCCTCTGGATGCTCCTCCTCAGTTCTCAATATATCCTTGGGTAGTAGATTGTAATGTGCTGGACAGAAACCCTTCCACAAGATGACATCCTTCTTTGTCTTACTTGCCACGTATCTTCCCAGATGCTCATCAGGAACGAACAAGATCTTATCTTCTTTCAGCGAATTCACTATCTCAACCCCATTGGCTGAGGTACAGCCGATATCTGACTCCGCCTTCACCTGGGCACTAGAATTGACATAACAGACAACCGTGGCTTCAGGATTCTCCTCCTTCTTCTTGCGCAGTTCCTGAACGGTCGCCATATCTGCCAATTGACAGCCAGCTTCCTTAACTGGTAAGAGGACCGTCTTCTCTGGGGATAGGATGGCTGCCGATTCTGCCATGAACTGCACCCCGCAGAAGACAATAGTCTCTACATCTGAGGCCTGAGCCTTCTTGGAAAGGTCCAAGGAATCACCCACCAGGTCGGCTAAGTCCTGTATCTCCGGCCTCTGATAGTTGTGGGCTAAGATGATGGCTCTTCTCTTTTCTTTTAGCTCTTTTATCTTCTCTATATAATATTTATCGTCTTTGATATCCCTACTATTCATTAGTCCTCCTTTGTTCATGATAATTTGCGTTCTTTTTTGTTCGCGATGATTCGCGTCTTAAGTAGTCATCGATGGCAGCCTTCAAGGCATCTTCTGCTAATGCGGAACAGTGCATCTTGATTGCTGGTAGGCCATCCAGAGCCTCGGCCACTGCTTTATTGGAGATCTTCAAAGCCTCATTTATCTTTTTCCCTTTTACCATTTCAGTAATCATACTACTTGTGGCTATGGCTGCACCACAACCGAAAGTTCTGAACTTGGCATCGGTAATTATCTTTTCTGTTTTTCCTTTTATCCTTTTCTTCTCTACCTTTATCTGTAATTCCATAATATCCCCACAGACCGGACTACCCACCCTTCCCACCCCACTGGGGTTCTTTATCTCCCCTACATTCCTGGGATACTGGAAGTGGTCAATGACTTTTTTAGAATACAACGACCAGTAATCAACCATTATTTTTTCCTTCCAATCGCCGATATCCCACGAATTCTCTTTACGATGCTGGGCAATATTTGGATCACATAATTTATCTCCTCTTTGGTATTCTCCCTTCCCAGACTGAAGCGCAATGAGGTATAGGCCTCCTCATAAGAAAGGCCCAGGGCTAATAGAACATGGGAGGGCTCCGGAGAGCCTGAGGTACAGGCACTTCCTATCGAGACCGCTATCCCCTCAAGATCGAGAGCAAGAAGCAGTGCTTCCCCCTCCACAGATTCAAAACTGATATTCAATGTCCCGGGAAGTCTCTTCTTGGGATGACCGTTCAACCTTATATCAGGAATCTTCTCTCTTATTCCCTGATAGAGTCTCTCACTTAGCTTGAGCAACTTCTTCTCCTCTTTTATTCTTTCTCTGGAGGCAATCTTGCAGGCCTTGCCCAGGCCGATGATCCCTGGGATATTCTCCGTTCCTGCCCTCAGGTTATATTCATGCTCCCCCCCTTGCAGAAGGGAAGAGATCCTCACTCCTTTCCTAATATACAAGGCGCCGATCCCTTTCGGCCCATACAACTTATGGCCAGATAAAGATAAGAGGTCTACCTTTAACTTATTTACATTTACTTTTATCTTTTCTACGCTCTGGACCGCATCAGTATGGAAATAGACTCGATTGGGGCGTTTACTGTTCGCTTCTTTAATTATCCTTCCTATCTCTCTTAAGGGTTGGATGGTTCCCATCTCATTATTGGCATGCATGATGGAGACCAGGATGGTCTTCTTGGTAATCGCTTTTCTGACATCTTCAGAGTTAATAAGACCGTATCTATCTACCGGAAGATAGGTGACCCGACATCCGTGTTGGGATAGGTATTTACAGACGTTCAAAACCGCAGGATGTTCAATGCTCGAGGTAATGATATGATTCCCTCTCTTTCTATTTGCCTCTACTATCCCTTTCAGAGCAAGGTTATTCGATTCTGTCCCACTTGAGGTAAATATTATCTCCTCTGATTTAGCCCCAATGAGAGAAGCCACTTTCTCTCTTGCTTCATCCATACTGGCCCTTACTTTTCTTCCAAAGCGATGGAGGCTCGAAGGATTACCGAAATCTCTTTCAAGATAAGGAAGCATGGCCTTCAGAACCAGGGGATGAAGCGGAGTGGTGGCATTATGATCCAGATATATTCTCTTCAAAATAGGCCTCACGGAGCCTGTCCCGCACCGAACTTGTTCTGGTGCGGGGTTCGGCAAAATGCGGATGCATACGGATTTAAGCAGATGCACACGGACTTAGTTCTAATCATTTTATTCGTTTGAATCCGTTATAATTCGTTTGAATCCGTTTTTAAGCGATCTCAGCGACTCTTTTGCGCTTTTGCGGTTGCAGCCTCTTCACATAGGTCAGCCAAGGTATTAGAATCCAAGAACTGGGTGATTCTCTCTCCCAATCTCTTCCACAATAAACGAGGAATACAGACATCTATCCTATGGCACTTGGGTTTCTTCTTGGACTCGATACAGGAGATAGGAGCCAAGGACTCCTCAACCGCCCTTATAATGTCAGAGATCCTGATCTCTTTCGGCCTCTTTCTGAGCAGGTATCCTCCTCCTGGACCGCGCACGCTTTCCACCAGGCCGGCTTTCCTTAATTTTAAGAAGAGCTGCTCAAGATAGTTCAGAGAGATCTCTTCCCTCTCCGAGATCTGTCTAAGAGGAACCGGGCCATCCTGGGAATGGGAAGCAAGATCGAACATAGCCCTTACCCCATACTGTCCCTTCGTTGAAAGACGCATAACTCCCTCCCCTAAACGCTGATCGCCGCTGATATAGTGCGCAGATTGCCGCTGATTATCTGCGTAAATCTGCGTTTTGATCTGCGGTCATCTGCGTCTGCAATGGTTGACTAAATTTGTCAAGTATTATTCCAAAAAATAACGGCGCGCTTCGCTCTCCGCCGTCTTTTACTTATTCAAGTTTCGATAGCTTAAAATAACGGCGCGCTTCGCTCTCCGCCGTCTTTTGCTTATTGAAGTTCCGATGCCTCAAAATAAAAGGTCTCTAAAGAGATGACCTTTCATATGTTTTAATCCGTATTCTTAAATTTCTGCGATCTCTGCGATTTTCTCTGCGTCCTCTGTGGTTGCAATTCGTGTCTCACTCTTTAATCTTTTTTACCTCGATCTCCTCCTCTTCTGTCTTTACCTTCTCCTTCGGTTCCACCTTCCCCTTCATGTTGCAGTTTCCCTGGAAGATGACCCCTTCTGCGATGGCCAATATGGGGGTCTGAATATCGCCATATAATTGAGCGGTGGAGAGAAGTTCCAACCTAGTCTCTGCGGTCATGTTTCCCGTCACCTTCCCCCCGA
This sequence comes from bacterium, assembly GCA_030619985.1. Lineage (GTDB taxonomy): Bacteria > UBP18 > UBA7526 > UBA7526 > UBA7526 > JAUWXM01. The sequence goes on from JAUXAI010000032.1 coordinate 12,606, forward strand.
TAACGATATTGGGGGCCATAATATCTGCCTTTATTATCCCTGTCTCACCAATAATCACGCTATCCCGGGCAAGGATCTTTCCATCCACCTTTCCATCGATCCTCACGGTTCCCTCACACTCTATGGTCCCCTTAAACCTCGAACCATCTCCCAGCAGAGTATTAATCGCTCCTCCAACAGGAGCAGCCTTCTTCTCTCTAAACATCCCTACCTCCAGTCACTAATATAATCTAAAGGATCTATTTCTTTGTCAAACCTTCCCACCTGGTAGGAGATTCCTCTCCCACCTAAATAGCCGATGGTCTCGCCTTTTTTCACCCTTTCCCCAACCTTAACGTTTACTCTCCCTAAATTCTCATATTCTGTCTTGAGATTATTTCCATGATCTATGATTACCCTTCCCTCAGAAGCACAAAGAACCTTCCCCTCTGCTGTTGCCTGCACCGCACTTCCCGGAAGAGAAGCAATTTCCAATCCTTTAGGAGATTTTGAAATAATCCATCCCTTCTTAACCGGACTTATAGAGGGGAGGAATGCTTCCTTCATCCTCTCCCCTTCCAATCCCTTCTCTAGTTCAGAGAGGCTCCTCTCCTCTCTTTCCAGAAACCTTTCTTCCATCAAGACTCGTGGGCTTTCTTGGGCTGGACCGCCCGTTGCTACCTCAGTCTCCCGAGAAGAACCGGTCAAGACCTTCAGCTTTGCCTCTAATCCTCGAACATCGCTCATGGTCTCTCTGATCTTGGCCACCTCACTGGAAAGCTCTAAGTTGGCTCTTCTCGTCTGAGAGAATGCTCTAAATTTAAATAAGAAAAGGCTAGAAAGGATGATTGTCCCTGCGCATAGAAGGATGAGAGAATAAAAGATAGCCAGAGGGATCCTTAGATTATAAGAGTTCCTCTGGCTATGAGGAATAAAGATAACGGTTACTAATTTCTTAAGACCTTTTCTCATCAGTTGTTCTCCACAAGTAGAGAGAATAACATAAGCTAGATTACTTTGTCAAGCATTTTTTGAAACACGGATCTACACGGATAGGAACACGCCTGCCTGTCGGCAGACAGGGATAGACACGAATTTATCTGTGATCATCCGACCACGGCAGCTGTCGTGGTGCCCGAAATCTGTGGTAATCTGTGCATAAAGAGGTTTACAAAGATGAAGAAGGTTCGGGAGGTTTCTTCCCTCTCAACTTTTCTAAAATCCCCTCTAATTGCTCGCTGGAATAATACTCTATCTCAATCCTTCCCTTCTCTTCACTCACTGGCTTGATCCTAACCTTAGTCCCTAAAGCCTTGTTCAGCTCCTCTTCAACTGCCAGGATCTCCGGGGGTCTGGGAATCACCTTCTTCGGTGGAAGGACTACCTTTCCTTTTAATTTATTGACCAAATCCTCTGTTTTCCTTACAGATAGTCCGTTTCTCTTTACCTTCTTGGCTGCCTTTATCTGTAAAGCCCGGTTCTCAAGACCCAGAATCACCAGTCCATGGCC
>JAUXAI010000078.1 GCA_030619985.1 bacterium
AGGATGGCTCTGGAAGAGGATGTTGGGAAGGGAGATATTACTACTAATCTTATTATTCCCAAAGGAAGGAAGGCGAGAGGGGCCATCTGGGTCAAAGAAAAAGGGATCATTGCTGGATTGCCAGTGATGGGATTAACCTTCAAGACAGTGAATAAAAAAGTAGAATTTAAAGCAAAAGTGAAAGAGGGAGAAAGGGTAAAGAAAGGGCAGGCGATCGCAGAAGTTATTGGTAATGCAAGGAGTATATTAACTGCAGAAAGGACGGCATTAAATTTTTTGCAGAAGTTATCTGGAATTGCTACCCTGACCAATCAATTTGTGGAAAGAGTTAAACCTTATAAGGTCAAAATTTTCGATACTAGGAAGACTACCCCGGGCTTAAGATACCTGGAGAAATATGCTGTGAGGTGCGGAGGAGGGTGTAATCATCGCATGGGACTCTGGGAGATGGTTCTCATAAAGGATAACCATCTTAAAATGCAAAATGCAAAATGCAAAATGCAAAATTTGAAGGATATAGTAGAAAAGATAAGGGAGAAGATACCAAAAGGGATGAAGATTGAGGTAGAGGCGAAGAATTTAAGAGAAGTAAGAGAAGCCTTAAAAGCAAGGGTGGATATTATAATGCTCGATAATATGAACACAAGAAGGATGAAGAAAGCAGTAGAATTATGTCGTCTGTCGTCCATCGTCCGTCGTCCGTCGCTAGTGATTGAGGCATCTGGTGGGATAACTTTGGAGAATGTGAGAGAGGTTGCTAAGGCTGGAGTAGATAGGATCTCTATTGGCGTCCTGACCCATTCTGCCAAAGCATTGGATATCAGTCTAGACATTGCAACCGCAAAAACGCAAAATATCCGCAAAAGCGCAAAAGAGACAAAACCTTGAGGGAAAGAATTCTAAACCTTTTATATCAACGAAAGAAAAAATATGTTTCTGGAGAAGAGTTGAGTAGGAAACTGGGAATTTCAAGGACTGCTATCTGGAAACATATCCAGACTCTAAAGGGAGAAGGCTATAAGATTGTTAGTCAAAAAAGATTGGGCTATTCTCTAATCTCAGTTCCTGATCTTCTCTTACCCTATGAGATAGAAAGAGGCCTAAAGACTAAAATCTTAGGAAAGAGAATATACCACTTTAGGGAGATCGGCTCAACGAATGACTTTGCCATCGAGTTAGTACGGAAAGGGATAGAAGAAGGGGCAATAGTCGTTGCCGAAACTCAAGCCAAAGGAAAGGGGCGCCTGGGAAGAGAATGGTCTTCGCCTTTCGGTGGATTGTGGCTTTCAATAATCCTAAAGCCCAAGATCCTTCCTACCCAGGCACCGAGGATGACGGTCATCGCTGCCTTGGGAGTAGCAAAGACAATAAGGAAACTTTATTCTTTAAAGGCTCTTATAAAGTGGCCAAACGATGTTCTAATCCGATCTAAAGTTGGGACCATTCGCGCGAATGGGCGAATGAGAAAGAAAGGGTCTAGGGTCTTTAAAAAGGTATGTGGGATATTGACGGAGATGAGTGCGGAACAGGATACGGTCAATTATGTGGTGATTGGGATCGGAGCGAATCTAAATATAGATATCAAAAAATTTCCTATAGAGTTTCGGAAGAATACTACTTCAATAGAAAAAGAACTGAGTCACAAGATTGATAGGGTAGAATTTACTAAAAGAACGCTCGAAGAGATAGAGAATTTTTATCTTCTTTTTAAAAAAAGGGGCTTTGCACCTATTTTAAAGGAGTGGAAGAAAATCTCTGCCACATTAGGAAAGGGAATAAAAGCGGTCTCTGGGAGAAGAATTATAGAAGGAAAGGCAATAGACATCGATTCCGATGGAGCTTTGATCATAGAGACAAAAGAAGGGAAACAAGAAAAAATCCTGGCCGGCGATGTAACTCTTATTACCCGCTAAAGCACCTCGAAATTCTATTTTCTTGTTTCTAAATTCTTAAGAATTTGGAAATATATAGTATTGAAAAAATAATAGAGTAGAAGGGGTAATGCGAGAATTTTTATCAGGGAAGAGAAAAGAAAGCATTTTTCATTGCTGAAAGTTTTTTTCCCCTTAAGACATCTTTGATGGTGAAGATAATCACCCCTTCTGAACCCTTTGTATTTGTGGCAATCTTTATTGCCTCTTTAAATTCTTCTTGAGGGATGTTTCCTGCTTGGATGATGGGAAGGATGGACCTTTCTGATTCTCTATGAACATACTCTATAACCTCTCCAATCCAATCGATTTTTTTTCCGCACATCTGGTGATAGACCATGGGAGAGAGGAGATCAACATACTTTCCCAAAGAAGGATAATCTTGGCCAATTATATTTCTGATGGCATTGTCGAAGTCCTTCTCTTGCCAGGGAACAGAGAATAATCCCAGAGTCTTCCCCTTGGTAATTTCCCTTGTTTCTTTTACAAAGTCCGTAATCTCTTTACATCTCCAATCCCTCCATTCCCTTTCGTAGTTCTTCAGAATCCAAGATGCTTTCTCCTTTGCTGTCAGTAGTTCTTCGGGGATTGAGATCTTAGTATCTTCTTGGAACTTTTCTAAAGTAACGGCGTTGAAGGACGTCTCCTCTAACCTGGGAGAGGGAACCTCCCAGTGGCAGGGCCATCTAATAGCATCGAGCCAGATGCCATCGACATCCTTTGATGCTAATCTTTTTATCTCTTTTAACTTTTCTTTACGAATTGCCTCTATGGTTGGAGTGACTCCGGCATACCATCTGTCCTTCTCAATTAACTCTCCTTTGTCATTTATCGGTCGACTCTCTGGATATCTCCTCCAGTATTCTTCTCCCCCAAAGATCCCCACCGTTCCATAGACCTTTATCCCTTGCTTATGAAGGACATCTACCAATTTTTGGTCTTCATAGCCACCGAAGACAACATTCACTCCCCAGCCCTTTACTATTTTAGCGATCTCTTTTTCATCCCTTCCCTTAAAAGGCTCCAAGTCCATGGAGAATCCGTAAATGGCTCTTATCATCCTCTCCTCCTTCGTTTTGCTCAAGAAATGGCGATATATCACTCCCCCCATCACGAGAAGCAAAGCCAAAACTCCCAATATTATTGCAAAAGCTCTTTTCTTTAACATTGGATATTCCTTGGTCAATTATGACGACGCGCTTCGCTTGCCTCGTCTACTAAAGATGCGGAGGAATAACAAAGTTCCCCCCGATAAATCGGGAAGGCATCTTTATTATACCACGTTCATTTGACAAAAGAAAAATCTTGTGGTAAATTATTGTATTCGTAAGGAGAAGTCATGAATTACCTCTTAGCTATTGATGTGGGAAATACCACAACAGCCATTGGTATCTGTGGCAATAAAAAATTAATCATTAACTGGCATGTTGCTACCATCCGCCAGAGGAGCGCTGATGAACATTATATTCTCCTCGAGGAATTATTTCGCTCTAATAAGATAAAAAAGGAAGATATAAAGGCCATGGTAATCTCCTGTGTCGTACCTCCGGTATCGGGTGCTTTAGAAAAATTAGCGAGAAAATATTTTAAGATTAAGCCCTTAATCGTTGGTCCGGGGATTAAGACCGGGATATCCATAAAGTATGATGATCCCAGAGAGGTAGGGGCGGATAGGATAGTCAATGCCGTAGCTGCTTATGAGAAATATGGTGGACCAGTAATCGTTGTTGATTTTGGAACAGCGACTACCTTTGATGTCATCTCCAGGAAGGGCGAGTATTTGGGGGGAATCATTGCTCCGGGAATAGAGATCTCTTCTGATGCCTTGTTTGAGAAGGCGGCCAGACTTCCCCGAGTAGAGATTATAAAGCCCGAGAGAGTAATCGGGAAGGATACGGTAAGTTCCATACAATCTGGATTAATCTATGGCTTTGTTGGCCAGGTGGATGAGATTGTAAGAAGAATTAGCGAGGAATTAAGAACCAAGCCAAAGGTCATCGCTACTGGTGGATTGGCAAAGCTAATTGCCACAGAATCAAAGACCATCGAGAAGGTAGATTCTCTCTTAACCTTAGAAGGCCTTTGCTTAATATATGAAAGGAATGTGAAATGAAAATTGGGATGATAGGAGCTTGGAATACTGATTCTGGGGCCTCAATACATGCAGAACTCGTTGGAAGAGGATGGGTGGAACTGGGTCATACCCTTAAGGTATTCACTTTTCTAAAGGAAAGTTTTCATGGGACGGTCATTACTGGAGAGGATGAGGATTTTGTCGTTCGCTGTTTTTCTACTTCAAGAGCCACCCCTCAAACTTTGGATCGCGCTCCCTTTCTTACCTCTGATTATCAGTTCTTTGTAGCCCAGGATATAGGAATGATTCCTAAGGACCTCTTGGGGAAAATATTCCCCCACATAAAGAAGAAAGCAAAGACTATCAACGTCATTCATGATGGGAAATTATCTCCCGATCCTTCCTTCTATCAATTTGATTGGGATGGGATTGTCTGTTTTGATGAACGATATGCTGACTTTCTAAAGAAGGCCTATCCCGA
>JAUXAI010000055.1 GCA_030619985.1 bacterium
TCTGGGAGAGGTGGTTATTACTCCTACCAGAACTCCAAAACTTTTAGGGGATGTATCTCTCCACACTACCATCATCACCAAAGAAGAGATTGCAAAGAGTGGAGCGAGAAACATCGGAGAGGTAATAGAGAAGGAGACTGGAGTCAAGGTGGATAGCTATGGAGCTATGGGGGCCTCGACCAAGGTGAGTATGCGCGGTTCTTCATCAAAGCAGGTGTTGATACTCATCGATGGTCAGAGGATGAACTGTATCCAATACGGCTATGTAGATTTTGGCGAATTCCCTCTTCTAGAACATATTGAAAGGATAGAGATAGTGAGAGGTCCGGGATCTGCTCTCTATGGCTCGGGTGCTATGGGCGGTGTAATAAATATCATCACCAAGGACCCACCCAAGAAGCCTACCTTTAGTTATGAAACATCCTATGCTACGCATAATACCTTCATCAATAAGTTTACCCACGGGGCAAGGATAAAGAAGTTTGGTTACCTTCTCTCTGGAGGACATTATCAATCTCAGGGCCATCGGCCTAACAGCGACTATGACGCCCATGACATCTTTGGAAAATTGACTTACGATCTGGCTGATTGGTCAAAACTCATCCTTGAGGGCGGATATTATAATGGGGAGCATGGAAATCCGGATGAGAAAACTACGCCGGATTACGACAATAGAGAACATAAGCATCGAATTTGGGGAAGCCTGGGATGGAAGGCAAAGTTCGGTGAGAGAGCCAACCTCTCTTTGAAGGCCTACGGAAGGGAAGAGAAATTAAAAAATATCACCCATACCGAAGCGCCCTCCTTTCATAGAATGGATGTCTTGGGAGGGGAGGCAGAGTACTCCGTAGAAATTGGAAAGAGAAATAAGATTACTCTTGGGACTGACCTTCATGAGGATGGGTTAGACTCTATACAATCGGGGGTGAGACCGGATATTAAGCATGATCTGACCACCCAGGCCTACTGGATTCAGGATGAGATAAAGATATGCAAGCTTCTAACCGTTACCATAGGAAGCAGATGGGATTACCACCCGGCTTTTGGCACAGAGGGCTCTCCTAAAGCAAGCATCCTCTATAAAGTGACGAAGAAGACCACCTTGAGGGCCTCTGGAGGGAAGGCCTTCCGGGCACCTACCTTATCTGAGCTCTATGCCAATGTCCCTATGATGGGGGTAGGAAACCCTGATTTAAAACCAGAGAAGGCCTGGGCCTGGGATGTAGGAATTGACCAGGTTTTTACCAAGAACCTACTGGGAAAGTCAACCTTTTTCAGAAGGGAAGTGGATAACCTTATCATTTGGGCGGATGAGGATGGAGACAAGACCTATAATCCTACGAATGTAGAAAAGGCCTTAATTTGGGGGATAGAATCGGAACTGAGAGCCAAGATGGGCAAGTATTTCTCAAGTGGCATAGGCTACACCTGGCTCGAAACCAGGAATAAAACCGTAGGAGCTAATTACAACAACCATCTTACCTATCTGCCGATACATAAGGCTAATGCCTACTTAGAGTACAAGACTAAGTTTGGGCTTCTGGCCAGGGTAGAGGAGGAGTTCGTTGATTCTCACTTCGTTAATAAAGCCAATACAAAAACAAGGGAACTTCCTCGTTATTTCCTGACCAACCTCAGGGTAGAATACACTAAGAAGTACTTCACCTGGTTTGCTGGGGTTAACAACGTTTTCAATACCAACTATGAGATGAGAGAGCACTATCCCATGCCCAGAAGGACGGGGATGGTGGGAATGAAAGTAAAGTTTTGAGGCGCGAATAGACGCGAATTTAGAAACGCGAATCAACGCGAATCTAAAAAAGGAGGTATTATGTTTGACATTATGGTAAAAGGTGGAGTTTTGATGTGGCCCATTCTTCTCTGTTCGATAATATCCGTTGCCATTATTTTGGAAAGACTCTATCACTTTCATCGAATAAGAATAAATATTCCTGGGTTTTTCTCATTGATAAGAAATCTTTTGCAAAAGAAAAAGGTTAAAGAGGCCTTAGACCTATGTCAAGATACTCCTGCCCCTATAGCACGCATCTTGGCTTGCGGCATTCAAAATCACAAAGAAGATACTACAGTCCAGGAGAAAGTGCTCTCTCGCATAGGCTCCTGGGAAGTGAGGGGTTTAGAAAAACACCTGAGGGGCTTGGCTATTATTGGCAATATTACCCCCCTTATAGGTCTTTTGGGCACCGTTGTGGGGATGATCAAGGCCTTTGCAAAGATCCAGGAGTTGGGTGGTAGGGTGGACGCCAGCGTGCTTGCTGGCGGTATCTGGGAAGCACTGCTTACTACTGCTGCAGGATTGACTGTGGCTATACCTACCCTAGTGGCTTATCACTATTTTGAAAGTAAGATTGACAATATGTCTTGCTGGATGAAAGAGGTAGCATCAGAACTCCTCGAGTTTCTTGGAAGAAAGGTAGCAATTCCTGAAATAGAACACGGGAAAGAGGATAAAAATTATGGAATTTGAAGGACGAAAAAGAATTAGCACCCGCCTTAATATCGCTCCTCTAATAGATGTCGTCTTTCTTCTCTTAATTTTCTTCATGCTCTCTTCCCATTTTATTACTCAACCGGGGATAAAGATCACTCTTCCTTCCGCAGTTACCGCCAAATTACATCCTGAGAAAGATATTACTATCTCTATCACAGAAGATAGTAACCTATACCTGAATGAAAGACTGGTAACTCTAGAGAATCTTCTGGAGCAATTAAAAATAGAGATGGCAAAGACCGAGAAGAAGGCAGTGATTATTAAGGCTGACGAGAAGATAGACTTAGGCTTGGCGGTTAAGGTCATGGACCTTGCCAGACAGGCCGATGTCGAGAGGTTAATAATCTCCACTAAATTAGAAGAAGATGTCAAAAGATAGAGTAATCAGAGCAACATTTATAATCTCTCTCCTTAGCCATGGCTTATTTTTGGCTATACCCGCATTTAATATAAATGTGTCCAGATTTGAGAGACCCAAAGAACTTACTCTCCAGATAGAGATAGAAAAGCCATCCCTTCTCCCCAAAATAGAGAAAATGAGGGAAGAGAAGAAGATAAAAGAAGTAATAGAGAAAGCAGAGCCTGAAAAACAGGCTAAGGAAGTAGTATTAGAAGAAGTAAGTCCCCAGCCGGTCAAAGAAAGAGTGGAGGTCTTAAACCCAGCCGATGAAGCCATGCTCCGCTATCAGGACATGGTCAAACAGAAAATAGAAGAGGTGAAAAGATATCCTGAGTGGGCGAAGAAGCAAGGTATTGAAGGGATTGCCCATCTTGAATTCGTAATTTTAGCGAATGGTAGGGGTCAAGAGATTAAATTAATACGTTCCTCAGGATCTAAAATTTTAGACCAGGAAGCGATCGCCACCATAAAAAGAGCCTCCCCCTTCCCACCCCATCCAAAGGAAATAGCCAGTTCTTCCATCCAGATGGAAGTCTCCCTTGTCTTTACTTTGAAGGAATAAGGTAAACGATGGAATTAGCCTGCGTTTGTATAATTGCCTATATCATGGATTTGACCTTAGGAGACCCAAAGTGGCTGGGCCATCCTGTGGTCTGGATGGGAAAAGCCATTGCTTTTTTAGAAAGAAAGGTTTACGGTTTACGGTTTACCGTTTACGGCAAAGGATTAAATCATAAAAAGATTGCGGGGGTTATTCTGACAATTGTTGTTGCGGGGGGAAGTTTTTTAATTGCCTGGACAGTTATTAGAATAGCCTATAAGTTACATCCTGTCTTGGGTTTAATTGTGACCATCTGGGGCGCTTTTACTACTCTTTCTATAAGAGGATTAGGGCAGGGAGGAGAATGGGTCTATCAAGCATTAGCGAAGAAGAACCTTAAGTTAGCCCGCAAAAGACTTTTTGAAATTGTAGGACGGGATACTAAAAATTTAAGAAGAAAGGGGATAATTAGGGGAACGGTGGAGAGTGTAGCAGAAAATACCATAGATGGTGTAGTGGCCCCCCTATTCTATCTCTTCTTAGGGGGTGTTCCCCTGGCCTTTACCTACAAGGCAATAAATACTCTGGACTCTATGATTGGCTATCAGAATAAGAAATATAAGGATTTTGGCTGGGCAGGAGCAAAATTGGATGATATTGCCAACTATATCCCTGCTCGCTTGGGAGGAGTATTAATCTCTCTGGGAGCGTTTTTCTTTAAGAAAGATGGGAAGAACGCCTTCCGAATTATGCTTAGGGACGGAAGAAAGTATCATAGTCCAAATGCCGGTCTTCCCCAGGGGGCGATGGCCGGAGTACTGGGAATAAGATTGGGCGGGATAAACTATTACCGGGGCAAGAAGATAAACAAACCTTATTTAGGCAATGCAAAGAAAAAACTTTCTTCAATTCATATCAAAGAGTCCATTAATCTAATGTATCTGACATCTGTTCTTACTCTAATCTTAGGAGTTTTTATTAGATGGCTCCTCCTATAGGTATAGCAAAAGCGCCTGGCTCCTGCGGGGAATTGGTTCAGGGAACGCTCAATGGAGAGAGTTTTCATATCTCTTGCCCCATAAATCTATATTCCCAGGTAAAAATTGTCTTGAATGACAGGGGTAAGATAATCGGTCCTCCTGATAGATGGAAGACGAAAGAAGCGATTAAACGAACCCTAAAATTCTTTAGCAACGAAAATCTTGGAGCGAGGTTTGAGATTGACTCTAAAATACCCTTGGGAAAGGGAATGGCCTCCTCTACTGCAGACATTGGAGCTGCCTCTCTTGCAACCGCCAAAGCGCTAACCGCAAAATCGCTAGTAAACCCGCCAAGGCGCCTGTCTGCCGACGAGGCAGGCAAAATTTGGCGTCTTTGTTTTAAACCTTGGCGACTTGGCGTTAAACACAAAGAGATATCTCCCCAGGAGATTACCAAGATTGCCCTATCCATCGAGCCCACGGATGGGACATTGTTTAATGATATAGTCATCTTCGACCATAGAAACGGCGCCCTTTTTAAATTCTTAGGGAAAGCACCAGATATAGAGATACTCGTTATCGATTTAGGAGGAGAGGTAGATACGTTACAATTTAACAGAAGGGATTTGACCAGAATTAACCGGGGGAGAGAAAAAGAGGTAAAAGAAGCCCTAAAGTTAGTGGAAAAAGGAATAAGAGAAAAGAATCCAAGATTGATTGCTCAAGGAGCAACGATTAGCGCTTTCAGTAACCAGAGAATTCTTTATAAACCTGCTCTTGATAGAGTATGGAAGATCTCTCAAGAAGCAGGGGCTTTAGGAATAAACATCGCCCATAGCGGAACAGTGGTGGGCATTCTGGCCGAGCCAAATAGAGTTAATTTTACAGAACTGAAAAATTCTTTGCAGGGCAGGGGAATTGGCAAAATTTTCTATAAAACAAAGATAGTAAATGATGGCTTACAGATAATCTGAAGATGCAAGAGACAGATAAACCACAAATCACAATATACAAATCACAAACAAATTCCAAATTCCAATTACCAAATGTTCAAAACAAACCGTTTTGGACATTGTGATTTTGGTCATTGTATATTGTTTGTAATTTGGTGCTTGTTATTTGGAATTTATTCATTCTGGTTACCGATCACTGTTCACAGTTCACTGATCACAGAGGTATCAAGATGCATATCCATGGTGGGAATGTAAAAGAGATTGCTAGAAGGTATGGATTAAGGGGAGAGAAGATAATAGATTTCAGTGCCAATATCAATCCTTTGGGTTCTTCTCCAAGAGTAATCAGAACCCTAAAGAAAAATTTAGATAGAATTGCTCGTTATCCCGATCCAGAGGCAATGAATTTGAGAGAAGAACTCTCTAAATATCTAAAGGTCAATCCAGAGAATATAATTGCCGGGAATGGGGCAGTAGAACTTATCTATCTAATCTGCCGCACTCTCAGGCCCAAGAAAGCCTTAATTGTTATCCCTACCTTTAGTGAGTATGAATTTGCCCTAAAGAGCGTGGGATGTAAGATATCTTTTTTTACCTTAAGACCAGCTAATAATTTTAGGCTGAATGTAAAAAGATTAATAGAGCGTTTAAAGAAAATAGACTTATTATTTTTATGTAATCCCAATAATCCTACGGGACAACTTATGAGTAAAGCCGATATGTTAAAGATAGTCGATGCTGCCCGAAAGAGAGGAGTATTTGTTGTTATAGACGAGGTATTCATGGATTTTGTTGAGGAGGATTGGAAAGAGACCTTGATCTATGAGGCAACAAGAAGAGACAATCTTTTTATCATAAGGTCCTTGACCAAGTTCTTTGCTCTTCCTGGGATACGCATCGGCTATGGAATAGGGAATAAAGAACTTTTGAAAAGAACGAAGATTCATAAGGAATACTGGAGCGTCAACGCCCTAGCCCAAGTAGCAGGAATAGCAGCTTTGAGAGACAGGGAATACATCAAAAAAACAAAGGGACTTATCTCGGAAGAAAGGGAGTTTCTCTACCATAGATTATCTAAAATTAATGGTCTAAAGCCCTATCCCTCAGTCACCAACTTCGTCCTTTGTCGACTAACTAATAAAATGGATTCCAAAAGACTTCAGGAAAAATTAATCCAAAAAAATATCCTCATTCGAGACTGCGCATCCTTTCACCCCTTAAATAATAGATATATTCGCATCGCAGTAAGAACCCGCAAGGAAAACCTACATTTAATTAATTCTCTTTCAACCATTATTTAATCAACATAAAAGAAGGCCTCCTGTCGATTAGAGGAGGCTTTTGTCTTTTTACCTAAAGTATGATAAAATTTAGCAATATGAAGAATATCGCTATTCTCCCAGTAATTCTTGGTTTAATTGTTGTTCTTTCTGGTAAGGCCTGGGCAGAAGAAAAGAAAAAACCTACAGTGAGTGGGAGCTTTGAGAGAGGATATAGGTTCACCGATCTGGATGAGGATGTCGATCTCTTAGGTCGGGAGAATGAGGACTTAGTCTATCGGTATGATAAGGGCTATCTAAAGATTATCCAGCCATTCAAATGGGGTGAGGCCTCTTTCAAATATAAGTACTTCATAAGGGATTATAGCGGCCCCAATAGAAACAAGAATAGCCACGCCCATTACTTCATCCCCGGCTTGAAGTATAGATTAACCGATATCTGTACTTTAAAATTAAAGTTAGAGATAAAAGATAAGAACTATACCCATGGCGGTATAGACGATAACCTCACCCTTTCTCCTTCCGTAGAACTGGGAATAAAACCCAGGCTAAAGGAAAGTTATAATCTGAAGTATAGTTACAAGCACCAGGACTTTCCCAATAATTCCATTAAGGATAATCAGTTACACATCCTCGCTTTCTCCGCCAGGAAGGGATTCATCGATTGCCTTACCCTGAAGGGAAGGGCGCGGGCATTATATAAGGATTATGACCATACCGCTCCCCAGAGGAAGGACTTCTGGAAGGAGTCTCTCACCGCAGGTTTTAAATTTCACAGGAGGAAAACCTTTTTGCCCGTTGTTGACCTCTCCTTCACCAGGGGCCATAGAGCCACCTCTTTAGATGAGGATATCCCCTTTCGGGCGACAGAGGAGGAAGGAGATGCCTATCGGTTCCACAAGGGATATATAAAGTATACCCAGCCCATTGGCAAAAAATATGAACCCTTCTTCAAATACGAGTTCGCTGATAAAGATTACTACTATTCTGTTGATCGAAATAAGGATTCTATCGCTCAGTACTATACCCCAGGGCTCAAGGTCAAAGTGACAAAGAAGATTACTAT
>JAUXAI010000009.1 GCA_030619985.1 bacterium
TTGCCAGAATTCAACATTTCTCGCTTATCATCCCTTATTATCTCCTGGTCTATCTTCTTTCTGTCTGCAGTAGTGGGTCTTCCCGGGATCGCAGGACTGGCTAATAGAAGAGTTGGCCCCTTAAGACTGATGACAGAGAAGTTTGTGAAGAAAGGCATCAGGCGCTATCTAAGGAATCCCATGTCCTTGGGAGGATATCTATTTCTCATCGCTTATTCCATCCGCTTCCCTTCCACCTATCTCCTACTTGCTACACTCATCGGCCTCGTCCCTGCCCATATCTCCTATCTCAAAATCTATGAGGAGAAAGAACTGGAACTCAGATTCGGTGAAGAATACCTGAAGTATAAAAAAGAAGTACCTTTTCTTTTACCTAGACCAAAAAGGCAGAAACCGTGATTTCATCTATCAAAGAAGTTTTCTATAACCATCCCTACTGGGTCTTCATCTTTCTCCATATGACCCTGGGAAGGGGAGCCTCCATCCTTTATGGGGTTTTGAGGGGAATGAATGTCTTATACTTTCTTCCTTTAGGCATTTTCTTTGATATGTTCCAGGTCTGGCCCCTCTATTTTCTCTATGAGACGACAGAGTCCCGTATGCCTTTCATAAGAAAATTGAAAGAAAAGATGAACAGAAGAGAGAATAAATTCCTCCATTCCAGAATATTTAAGGGAGTGAAATCTTTGGGCCATCTGGGAGTAACGGTAGTTGCTCTATTACCAGTAAAGGGGTGCGGGATGTGGAGTAGCATCTTACTTGCCCATATCTTAAAGATTAAACGTTCCCGAGCCTATCTATTATTTTTTGTAGGAAGCATCATCGGCTGTCTCATCCTGGTTGGTATCGGAGATATCATAAAGAGTATCTGGCACCAGATCATCCATTAATATTTGATTTCTAAACTATACTATGCTAAACTATAAACAGTTCAATTTTTATTTCAATCAGCGTCTATATCAGCGATAATCTGCGTTTAAAAAGGAGGTAAAAAACCATGTTCAGAAGAAGTGTATTATTGTTGTTGGTAGGGTTCTTGGTGATAGGAGTAGGGAGTAGGGTATGGGCGCGCCATGGATATAGTATGGTCGATGACCCCAGGATCTATGAGTATCGTAACGCTCGTGCCTCTCTAACCCAGCCCTATACCCTTTATGTGAAGAAGGTAGATGATAAGAGACCGGATTATGAGAGATTCACCGCTAACCCCCATTATATGTACACCCTTGATGGCTGGTGGTTAAGAGGAACTACCTTCGAAGGTCAGTTAACCGAAGTTATTACTGAGGAGTTTCGTCGTTCTAACATCTTCCAAAAGGTTTCCAATGTTCCAGAAGGAGCAGACTATACCTTGGAGACCCTCGTGAAGAGTTGCTACGGTATGTACAAAAGGCGTGTTGCTTCTTATTTTACTTCTTATTCCCCCAATTATATTGAAGGGGGAGTAAAGTTATTATTTACTTTGCGTGATAAGAATGGCAAAGTAGTGTTTCAGAAGGAGTATGCTGAAAAGGCAACCGGTAATGTGAGTCAGTCGAGAAGCACTGGCTGGATGTATGTTATGCTCGGTGATTCTTTAGAGAAATGCATGGAAAGAATGCTCAAGAATGTTGACACCGCAATGGGAGGAAAAGGTTTAACCTTCGGCCAGGCCCCGGTAAAGGAAAAAGAAAAGGCCAAGGAAGAGAAGAACAAAGAAAAGAAGAAAAAGAAAAAGAAAAAGAAAAAGAAGAAAGACTGAAAAACCTTTCATCACCAACAATTCCACAATAAAACTGCAGAATATATGCTATCTTCCAATCTTCGAAGATTGGAAGATGCCACCTCCTATTTTGAGGTATCGGAACTTCAATAAGTAAAAGACGGCGGAGAGCGAAGCGCGCCGTCATTTTGTTTCTTTCCACTCCACTAACTAACGAATACCTCCCATATTACTTCAATATCTTTTTTATTTTTTCTCCTCTCCAATTTTTAAATTCTTAAGAATTTGGAAACAATAGAAGTGCCAGATTTCGATGTTTTAGCCGTTTTGTTTGACCCCGCACCTTTTATCCATTCAAAGCACTAAGGTAAAAAATGAACCCCGCCTCTTCCTTGTCTGCGGTCGGGATTTGGGGAGAAGAAGGAGCGGGGTGAATATTAAAAAGGTGCAGGGTTTGACAAATAGATGCTATTAAGATATGATGTATAAAAGAAAGGCAGAGTTCTTTAATGAGAAAACTGTTTTTAAGTTCAATGGTATTGTTTCTTTTTCTTTTGGGCGCCTGTGCGCCGAGATATGTCAAGCCCACTATTTATAGAGAGGCGAGTTTAGAAGAGTTAATAGAATTAATCCAAGGAAGAGAAAATAGAATAGAGACCATTAAGACTTCTTTAAGGATGGGATTTAGAGATTTGGAGAAGAAAAGCTCCCAGCACTGCCTGGGAGTCTTTGTTTTTAAGAAGCCAGATAGATTCAGAATAAAAGGCTATCCTCAGATGGGACCTACACTCTTTGAGATTGTCTCAGATGGGGAGTCTCTCTGGGTATACATTCCGAAGGAAGGGAAGGTTTATCTTAGCCAAGATTTAAAGAAAGGGGCTTCAAAGGCTGATTTCAATCTTCAGGATTTGAGGAGTGCTTTTTCAGTTGCCGAGATACTCAATCAACCGGATGTCAATAAGTTCTTAGAGAAGAAAGAGAAAGAGTATATTCTTTACCTTGTAAAGAAGAGGCTTTTAGAGAAAGTCTGGATCGAAAGAAGTAATTTTTTGGTGACCAAGATTGAAAGGTTTGATAGGAATGGCTCTTTAGCATTAGAAGTCTCTTTTGATGAATACCAGAAAGTAGATGGAATCGATTTTCCGAAAGAAATGAGAATTTACAACCCAAAGGAGAAGAGAATACTCACGCTGCTCATCCAAAAAGTGAGACTCAATGAAGCCATTAAGCCAGGGGTCTTTCAATTTAAAGTTCCGAAAGGTATAGAGGTCATAGATTTAGACCAGGAGGAATGAGTTGCCTAAGCATCCTCTAGATAAGTATTTTCTTTATAGATTTGTTAGGTTTATGTCCTTTACTCTGCCTCTGGGCATTGGCTACCTATTAGCAACCATAACTGGAATTGCTGCCTATTCCTTATCAAGAAAGAATAGAAGGGCAGTAATCTCCAATCTAATTCAGGTCTTAGGCAAGGAAGTGAGTAGAAGAAGGATTTGTTCTTTAGCCTGTAATACTTTCTGTAATTATTCCAAGTATATTGTCGATTACTTTAGGTTCCCGCACATTAATAAGGATAACTGGAAGAGAATCATTCCCCGATATGAGGGAGCAGACTTTATTGATAATACCCTGAAGAAGGGAAAGGGCTTGATGCTCTTGACCGCCCATTTGGGAAACTGGGAATTAGGAGGATTATTATTTAACACCTTAGGTTATCCCATGAATGTGGTTACCCTGGTTGATGAGAATTTGAAGATTGATGAGGTGAGGAAGAGATGGAGAAGAAGCCGGGGAATAAAGTCCTTGACTGTTGGTAATTCGATAACTGCGGCCAAGAATATCGCAGATGTTTTAGCAAAGAATGAGATCGTGGCCATGCTTGGGGATCGGGTAACCAAGACCAACAGGATGAAAATAAAGTTCTTCGGTAAAGAGACCTACTTTCCTACGGGAGCGATAATCTTAAGTCTATTAACTGGAGCGCCTATCGTTCCTGGCTTCGTCCTTTATAAAGGAAAGGGTAAATACTATGGAGTAGCAGAGAAGCCCATCTATGCTGAGGGTACCGGCAATCGAGAAAAGGACATAAAAGAGACTCTGGAGAAAATAATTAGGGTCTTTGAAAAATATATACGTCAACATCCCGATCAGTGGTATAATTTTTATCCCTTCTGGGAGGACACGGATTAGCACAGATAACAACACGGATTAGCACGGATAGAAGGAATGGATTATGAAGAAAATATTGTTGCTTCTGTTGGCAGTGATTCTTGCGGGGAGTTCTGTTTGGGCGGGGAATGACCTGGATAGTATCTTGAAGAAGATGGATAAGAGGCAGAGGGGGATGAAAGACCTTAAGGCCTCATTCACCCAAGAGAAGATCTTGGAATTATTAGAAGAGAAGTTAATTTCTCAAGGGAAGATGAAATATAGAAAGCCGGATAGGATGTCCTGGGAATATTTCGAACCCGATCCTCTTTTAATGATTATTAAGGGAAAAAGAATGTGGCTCTACTATTCCGATATGGGGGTGGCTGAGAAGTATGACTTAACAAGGGCAGGAGAAACCTTGGGGCTCTTTGTGGGTTTTGGAAAGTCTATGGAATCCTTGAAGAAGAATTACCAGATCAGGCTTCTTAAAGAGAAGAGGGACTTTTATTGTCTGGAACTCATTCCCAGAAGAGAAGAGGAATTGAGATATCTCTCCAAGATAATATTGTGGGTTGATAAGAAAGAATACTGGCCAGTTAAGACTAAGATATATGAACCGAATGGCGATACTACCTTGATAGAATTTAGGAATATTGAACTCAATACTAAGATTCCGGATTCTGAGTTTGAGTTCAAGGTTCCCAAGGGAGTAGAGGTAGTAAAACCCCTCAAAGAGTGAGAAAGGTTTACGGTTTACAGTTTACGGTTAACGGTAAACAGCGAGAGCTGAAAGCCGAGCGGGTAAACGGTAAACGGAAGAAAAATATATGGCTTTGAAGAGCGTGATTGTCTATTTTTCACAGACGGGGAATACGGAAAAGATAGCCCGGGCCATTGCTAAGGGAATAGAGAATACAGATAATCCCTGTATCCTAATTCCTTTAAGGCGGGTCCTGCCTCGGCATTCTCCGTTCGCGGGCCCCTCCACCCGGTGTGGATCCTCCCGCTCACAGAGATCTGCCGAGTCACCCGCACAAAAAATAGAAATAGAGGAATTAAGAAACTATGATTTGATTGGTATCGGTACCCCGGTCTTCTACTTTCAGGAGCCCTGGAATGTAAGAGAATTCATTGAGAAACTCCCTTTCTTAAAAGGAAAATCGAGTTTTATCTTTTGTACCCATGGTGGCCAGGATGCTAATACTCTGCCAAGAATGGCAGGGGGACTAAAAGAAAAGGGTTTGTTAATTTTAGGGGGGTTAAGTACCAGAGGATATGATTCCTTCCAGCCCTATATTGAGTTCGATTATAGCAAGGGACATCCAGATGAGGAGGACCTAAAAGAAGCAGAAAAGTTCGGTAAAAAAATAGTCAAAAATTATAAGTTGGTTAGAGAAGGAAATCGATTAGATATTCTTCCAGAATTTAAGTTCAGGTTTTCCTTGCTTCATTTCGCCTCTCTATGGCTAACGAAGGAGAGGGTAAATAGACACCTACCAAGAATAGGAGTAAATAAAGAAAGATGCATTAAATGCGGCGAGTGCGCCGGAATATGTCCCTCGGGAGTAATAGAACTTAATCCCTATCCTATACGCAAGGAAGACTGTATCAGGTGCTATTATTGTGAGAAGATATGTCCTCAGGGAGCAATCATTGTAAACTGGAAACCAACCAAGAGGCTCTTAGGTTTTTTCAGAACCTGCGATCGTATTATCAGGGCCCCTTTTAAAATATTCATCCCGCACCTTTAGGTAAAAGGAAGAAATCGAATATCAAAAGGTGCGGGGTTCAGAGCAAAAGGAGATTGAATGAAATTAAAACTAATTGTTCCGGTAGCTGCGCAACAGAAGAGCTGGGTAAGGTATTTTGCCCTTCCACCCTTGAACCTTCTCTATGTGGCAGCATTGACCCCGAAGGATGTGGAGATAACCCTTGTTGATGAACATGTAGATAGAATCGATTTTGAAGAAGAGGTCGATCTGGTGGGCATCACCTCTCTTACCGCTACCGCCCCCAGGGGCTATGAAATTGCCGATGAATTCAGAAAGCGGGGGGTAAAAGTAGTCTTAGGTGGGATTCACTCTTCAGCACTTCCCGAGGAGGCCATCCAGCATGCGGATAGCGTAGTCATTGGCGAGGCGGAGAATCTCTGGCCAGAGGTAGTTGAGGATTTTAAAAAGAAAAGATTAAAGAAATTCTATCAATCCTCACAGAAACCAAGTTTAGAAAACCTGCCTCTTCCCAGAAGGGACTTACTCCAGGGAAAAAGATACCTGACCAAAAACTTCATCCAGACTACCAGGGGTTGTCCCTTTGACTGCGATTTCTGTTCCGTGACCAGATTCTTTGGTAAAAGACATCGTTTTCGGCCAGTAGGGGACGTCATCAAAGAGATCGAAAGCCTAAAAGGGAATTTTACTGTCTTTGCTGACGATAATGTTGTTGCTCATAAGAAGTATGCTAAAGAACTCTTTAAGGCTTTAATCCCCTGTAAGAAAAGATGGTTCAGCCAGGCGGATTTAACCATGACTCAGGATGAGGAACTTCTCAAGTTAGCTGCTCAGAGTGGTTGTGAGGGGGTCTATATTGGATTTGAGTCTTTAACTGACATCGGCTTAAAGAAGTTTAGAAAATATATCAATTTTAAGGATGCCATTAATAGACTCAAAAGTTATGGCATCCGGATAGAAGGCTCCTTTATCTTTGGTTTTGATTCTGATGATAAGAAAGTATTTGAAAAAACCCTCAAATTTGCTCAGGAGTTGAGGCTTGATATGGCTACTTTTCATTTATTAACTCCGTTACCTGATACCAAACTCTATGAAAAACTGGAAAGAGAGAATAGGATAATAGAACGAGATTGGTCAAAGTACGACTTATCAACAGTAGTCTTTGAGCCCAAACAGATGACCAGGGAGGAATTACAAGAGGGAGTTCGTTGGGCAATGAGAAAGTTCTATTCCCTTTCCTCTATAGCTAAAAGACTATTTCCCCCTCCCTTTAAGACTTTGCCTCATATCGTAGCCTATAATCTAAGCCGTAAGGCTAATTTTCTCCGATCGCTTAAAAGATGAAGTATCATGAGACTGAGATAAGAGTTAGGTTTAATGAGGTGGACCAGTGGGGGATGGTCTGGCATGGACACTATATCAGCTATTTTGAGATGGGAAGGATTGATCTTGCCCGGCGCTTCGGTCTAACCCCTACTGACTTTGTCAAGATGGGCTATACTGCTCCGGTAATAGAATTAAAATGCAATTATAAAGAGCCGGCCAGAAACGACGAGGAACTTATAATCCGCACTACCTTAGAGAGACCAACTAAGGCTGCTCTTACCTTTAAGTATCAAATCTTAAGAAAGAAGGATAAGAAGCTATTAGTCGAAGGTGAGACGACCCAGGTTCTCCTTGATAAAAAAGGCGAGTTAGTTTTGATTATTCCCAAAGAAATAAAGAAAAGGATTAATAAATTACTTGCCTACCTGGAAAAATGATTAAAGAAGAATATGATGTCATAGTAATCGGCGCAGGAATTGGAGGGTTGGCCTGCGCTTCTTTGTTGGCTAAGGCCGGGATGCAAGTCTTGGTAGTGGAACAATCTTCCCGACCCGGAGGCTATGTTGGTTCCTTCAAGAAAAAGGGTTTTACCTTTGACTGCGCTGCCCACTTTGTCACCGGTTGCCATAAGAATGGTGTCATTGGAAAGTTATTGAGGGAATTAAAAGTAGAAAGAGAGATAAAGTTTATCAAGGTGAAAGCTCCAGTAAGGTTTATCTTTCCTGATTTTGAATTTTCTTTTTCGCTCAATGACCTGGAAGGCGCAGAGAGAATCATTAAAGAAAGGTTTCCTCAAGAAGCAAAAAATTTAGATAGATATAAAGAAACCTTAGACAGGATCGGTCAGGAAATCATTAAAGTAGGTTCCTCCTTCTCGATATGGAAGATGTCCTTCTTTCCCCTGCTCTTTCCTTCGCTTTTTAAGTATAGAAACTACACGGTTAGAAAATTGATGGATGAACACTTTACCGATGAGAGACTGAAGACCATCCTCTCCATCTCTCCGGTCACTGTTCCCCCCTCTAAAGCTTCCCTGCTTATGGCAGCGGTCTTGAAGGTCGAATCACAAGAAGCCGGGATATATTACCCCAAAGGGGGAATGCAGTCTTTCACTAATGTCCTGGTCAGAGGGTTAAAGAAATATAAGGGAGAATTATTACTCAATACTCTAATCACCAAGATTCTAATCGACAAAGGTAAAGTCCAGGGCGTGAAGTTAGCCGATGGTCGAAGAATAAAAGCCACCTACGTTATTTCTAACGCTAGTCTACAGCAAACCTTCTATAAGCTGGTGGGAAAAAAATATCTTAAGAAGAGATTTATAAAGAAGATAGAAGGAAAAGAACTATCACTATCCTGTTTCATTCTCTATCTGGGAATCGATATGGATTTAAAATCTTTGGATTTAAACTTCCGCATTAATGTTTATCCTACTTATAATACAGAGAAGCAGTATGAAATACTGAAGGGTGGAGAGATACCTGAGGAATTTGCCTTTGTGATGACTTTCTTCTCTCTCATCGATCCTATAACTGCCCCTAAAGGTAAGCATGCTTTAATCATAACCACCGCTGCCCCCTACCATTACCACAAAGACTGGGGGACCGGAGATGGAGGAGAAGTAGAATATAGAAGACTAAAAGAAAATATTATAAAGAGAATGGTTGAAAAGGCAGAGAAAATCATTCCTGATCTTTCTTTCCACATTATCTATCAAGGAGCAGCAACGCCTCTTACCCTGGAAAGAGAGACCCTCAATACGCAAGGGGCGATATATGGCCTGGCGGCTACGCCAAAACAGATTGGCCCGGGAAGGTTTAAAAATAGGACACCCATCAAGGGCCTCTATCTCGTAGGACATTATACCTATGTGGCACACGGGATAGGAGCAGTGACCCATTCTGCAAGAGCAGTAGCTAACATGATAGTTAAACGAGAAGAACGAAGATGAGAGAAGAATACGATGTTGTAATAATTGGCGCGGGCATTGGGGGTTTGACCTGCGGTTCTTTATTAGCCAAAGAAGGTTTAAAGGTTTTGGTAGTTGAACAGGCCTCGAAGCCCGGAGGATATGCCACCTCTTACAAAAAGAATGGTTTCACTTTCGATTCCTGCGTTCACTTTTTAGGTGGCTGTGGTAGGAAAGGAATAATTAGAAAACTTATTACAAATTTAGAAACAGAGGAGGAGATAAAATTTATTGAAGTCCAGTCACCAATGGGAGTGATCTTAGATAACAAGAAAATATCCCTCCCAGTTAAAGATCCCCGCGAGTTAGAAAAAATTCTCCAGAGACTCTTTCCTCAAGAGGCCCCTCAGATACCGAAGTACTTCCAGATATTGAGAAGGATTACTAAAGAGATTTTAGACCTCGTCTCTCCTTCGTTCTTCAAGTTTCTTCTCTTTCCCATAAGATACCCCCATCTCATAAGATACCAGAAGAGCACCCTGAAGGATTTGCTCGATAAATATTTCACCGATCCAAAACTAAAGAATATCCTTTCCATTGCCCCTACTACCCTACCCCCCTCAAAAATCTCTCTATTCTTCATGGCTATAGTGACCACCCAAGGGCAGGAAGGCTTTTATTATCCCCAAGGAGGAATTCAATCTTTTAGTAATACTTTAGTAAAAGGATTGAAGAAGCACAGGGGAGAACTATTACTTGATACCCTAGTGAGCAAAATCTTAGTGGAGAAGAAAAGAGTCTGTGGGGTTGAGTTGACCAGTGGCAGGAGAATAGGAACGAAGTACGTTGTTTCCAATACTACGTTGGAGCAGACTTTTAATAGATTAGTGGGAAGTGAAAATTTACCTGATAAGTATATGCGAAGGATAAAAAATCAAAAGGTTTCCTTACCCGGCTTTATTCTACACATAGCGACGGATTTAGACCTCAAATCTCTGAGATTAAGTTTTACTAATGCTATTCTTCCTTCCGACCTGGAAAAGGAGTTTGCAGCATTAAATAACAACCAGATGCCAGATGAATCGAGTCTCATTATCACTATTCCTTCCTTAGTAGATTCTACCCTTGCTCCAGAGGGAAAGCATATCTTAAGTATCGTTGCCCCTGCTCCTTATAGCTATGATTGGCAGAATAAGAAAGAGGAGGTAGCTAAAAGAATTATCAAGCAAGCGGAAAAAGCAATCCCCAATCTTTCTAGGCACATTATCTATCAGAATATCTCTACTCCTTTAACCTTAGAGAAGTATACTTTAAATACGAAGGGAGCGATGTATGGATTGCAGGTAACACCGGAGCAGTTTGGAATAAATAGGATAAGCCAGAAGACACCGATAAAGGGATTATACCTGGTTGGCCACTATACCCGTCCGGCACATGGAGTAGTGGGAGTGGCTATGTCTGGCCAGTTTGCTGCTCAAGCAGTACTTCATAGCAGAGAAAGTTAACTAATAAACCAATTTTGTCTAAACCGATGCTGGGGATTCCCCACTTGGGACCATTCGCGCGAAAGGTAAAATAGGTAGATGAGAAGAAAAGCCTTAATTCTTCCGCTTTTAATTGTTTTCTTTATCAGTTTGACCTTCCTTTCTTTATCTATAGAAAAGGGGGTCTATGGAAAAGGATATTTAGAAGAGAGAAGTGGAATCCTCGTTCTCCATCTCAAAGGGAGTCCCTATGAGATGGGTTACCAGCATGGGATGCTCACCAAGCACTTGATGGCCACGAGTAAGGAAGCCTTTGATGAAGCGGTCCCAGCGATAAAGGGGGGAAGGGTTGGAGAATGGATAGTAAAGAGGTACCTTTTCTGGAAGTTAGAGAAGATGGAGAAGTATGTTCCGGAAGAGTTTATTGAAGAACTCAAAGGAATGGCAGATAGCATTACAGAGAGGGAAGTGGATTACAGAGAGATTCTACTCTACCATGCTATGCGAGATATTGGACAGGTTCTTACCCGCCCCGGTAGAGATAGGTCGTCCAAGGACGACCGTTATTCCTTACTTTCCTATCCTGCTATCTCTAATGGGGGGTGTTCCAGTTTTGTTGTCCTACCCCAGACCACAAAGAACAAAGAACTTATTTGCGGTCGGAATTTCGACTTCTTAAAGGAAGGTTCTTTAGAGAGTCTAATTACCTTTTATGAACCAGATGAGGGAAACTCCTTTGTCTCCATCGGCTGGCCAGGGATGATCGGAGTGGTGAGCGGGATGAATGATAAAGGACTTACAGTAGGACTATTGACCGCTTACTCCAAAGATGTTTCCTTTGATGGAATGCCTTCCTGTTTTCTTATGAGAAAGGTTCTCCAGTATGCAAATAGTGTGGAAGAAGCAAAAGAGATGATTATTAAGAGTAAAAGGACAGGTCCTAATATTTTTTTCTTAGCAGATAAAAAGGAAGCCTTAGTGGCAGAATGCTCGGCGACCAAGTATGCCTTGCGAAAACCACAGGATGGTCTTCTTTATTCAAGCAATCATTTTTTAAGTTCTATCTATGAAAAAGACAAGAAACGAAAGAAGGCTTTGGAATCCGGAGAGAGTGAAACAAGATATAAAAGGATGAAGGAGTTGCTAAAAGAAAATAGTAGACAGATCGATATTGAATATGGTATTAAGATATTAAGGGATGATTTAATTTTAAAAGAAAATACCCTTCACTCTGCGATATTTCGTCCCCGAACATTAGAATTCTTAGTCGCCCAAGGTTTGAGTACTAGAGGCGAATTCATAAAATTCAACCTAGAAAAGCCAGAGGTTAACAAGGAAAACTTATCAACTTATTAACTTATCAACTAATTCCACCTAAAAGGAGGTATTCATGCGCGTATTCTTAGTCGATGCCCCCCATAAAGTCTGGCCGCTGATGAGGGGATGGACTCCTAATCCGGGACTTCTTGCCATTGGGGCCTATATTGAAAAAGATTTCGAAGTAAAAGTAGTAGATGGAACGGTTCTGGAAGATTCCTGGGGGGACTTAGAAAAGATAATGAAAAAAGAGAAGCCAAAAATCGTGGGAATATCCTGCATCACCACCTGCTTCATCTATGACACCATAAACGCCTGCCGCCTAATAAAGGAAGTGAGTCCCCGGACAACCATTGTTGCTGGGGGCAGTCATCCTGCCCTGGTTCCGGAAGAAACATTAAGGAGTTGTAAGGAGATAGATTACATTGTGGTGGGTGAGGGGGAGATTACTTTCTATGAATTCCTGAAGGCCTTTGAGAAGGGAGAGAAAGACTTTTCCCGGATTAAGGGATTGGCCTATTTAGACGGGAATAGATTTGTCTATACTGGAGATCGACCTCTGATTGAAGATTTGGATATCCTTCCTATGAATGCCTATCATCTCTTTGATATGTCCAACCCCAGATACAATATTGCCTCAGAAGGAAGAAACTCTCTATCCGTAACCTTTAGCCGGGGATGTGGCTATAGATGCACCTTCTGCTCAGAGACCATTCTTTGGCGCTACAGATGGAGAGGGAAGAGTGCCAAGAAAATGGTAGATGAGTTTCAATTGCTAAAGGAGAAACATGGCAGGACAGCCTTCTTTGTGGGGGATGACATGTTTAACTGGGATAGGAGACATACTGAAGAGTTCTGTGATGAGATGATTAAGAGGAAGGTGGGGGTAAACTTCTGGATACAAACCAGAGCTGACTTTCTCTTAAGGGATAAGGATCTAATTCCCAGATTGAAGGAGGCCGGATGCTATCAGATTATGATGGGTTTAGAACACCACAGCCAGAAGGTTTTGGATGCTATAGGCAAGAAGGCCTTGGTTAAAGAGAGCATAGAGGCCATGAAACTCATCAAGAAGCATAGGATTTCTGGCATGGCTACTTTGATGCTCGGCCATTGGGAGGATACCAAGGAGAATATGTATGATTTCTATAGATTTGCCAGGCCCTATCTCCATCACTATGGCCAGGGGGTGGTTACTCCTTTGCCCGGAACTCCATTCTATAAGGAGATGAAAAGGTTAGGTCGCATTAAGGTAACCGACTATTCTAAGTATGACTATCTCCACGCAATAATGCCCACCAAGACCATGTCCCCAGATGAGATTACCGGAACACTACTAAATCTTCACAGGAAGTTCTATCTCAACTGGCGCTTCTTCTGGCAGACTATCTTTCCTGAGCATCCTATGATTAGACCTATTCACTTACACTTTTTAAGGTATGCCTGGGATACCTTCAGGCAGGAGGCCTTCGGTGCCCCAGAGTGGGTCCAGCCAGGATACCAGACCTACGAAGAATATATAAAGCAGAAAGAAACAAGGAACGCGAAACGCGAAACGCCCGCCAAAAGCGAGGTCTCGCCCCTCCGGGGCGGACGTAACGCTTAACGCGTCATTTCTTGATGAGTCTATATATCTCCTCTACCCATTTCTCTGAAATCTTTAAGACCTTTGGCCAGCCGAAGGCCCGAATGCGCACCTTTAGAGTCTGAGAAACGTTCTTTTCATCCTGGTAATCGATGGTCAGGAAGACCTTTATCCAGGTATGGATGTAATCCTTTACTACAGAGGCCTTAGATATTTTGGAAAGAGGGATACTGTAAAGGGGAAAGCCCCGCACTTTACACTCTATTCCTTCTTTGGTTAGAATTAACTTTCCTGGCCGTTGCTCCGCAGGATAACCGGGTATTCCACTATAGTAGATAACTTTGTTCTTCAAGATAGCCATATTTCCTCCTCTACCATATCTTAAAGGTTAAGTCCTTAAAAGTCAACCCCGCACCTTTTCAATATTCATTTTTTATCTTAATACTTTGAATGGATAAAAGGTGCGGGGTTAAGGAATCAAGATGAAACTTCTACTAATCTTTCCTATGGGCAAAGGCAGGGTGATGGGCAAGCATTCTTTTTTCAAACTTGTGCCCTTAACTCTGCCCTATATCGCCGCCCTTACCCCGGAGGATGTAGAGGTTACTATTGTTGATGACCTGGTGGATGAGATAGACTTCGGGGCCGATGTGGATCTGGTGGGATTGACCGTTCTCACCCCTTTGGCTCCCCGGGCCTATGAGATTGCAGACAGGTTTCGAGCAAGAGGGGTAAAGGTAGTCCTGGGAGGGGTGCATGTCACCATGTGTCCTCAAGAAGCAGCACCCCATGCCGATGCTTTGGTCTTGGGTGAAGCAGAGGAGACCTGGCCCAAGCTCGTTAAAGACTTCAAAAAGGGAAGACTGAAGAAGTATTATCGCTGTCCCGGGCCTCCTGACTTAAAAGGGATTCCGGTGCCCAGGTGGGACCTATTGAAGATGAGATATCTCCCCACCTATTCCGTTCAGACCAGCCGCGGTTGCCCCCATGACTGCGATTTCTGTTCAGTGACCACCTTCTTCGGTGGGAAGTATAGACTGAGACCGGTAGAGGATGTGGTAAATGAGGTCCAGACTCTAATCGAGAGTAGACGCCAGAAAGCTCCTTTAGGAAATATTTTCTTCTTCAATGATGATAATATCTTTGCCAATCCCAGCCATAGCAAGAGGCTCTTTAAGGCGTTAACTCCGCTTAGGATAAAGTGGTTGGGCCAGGCGCCGATTACCATGGCCTGGAACGAGGAATTACTAAAGATTGGTGCTGATTCTGGCTGCATTGGAGTGCTCATCGGTTTTGAATCCCTCTCTCAACGGAATATAGATAAGATGGGAAAAAGGATTAATAAAGTAAAAGAGTATGAAGAGGCGATTAAAAGGATTCATTCCTACGGGATCAAGATCATGGGTTCCTTTATGTTCGGCCTGGACGAGGATAACAAAGGAGCCTTTGAGAGGGTGGTTCGATTCATGGAGAAGACCCATATCGATGTCCCGGGACTGGGAATCGCTACCCCCTATCCTGGAACAAGATTCTATAAAAGGCTGCGTAGAGAGAACCGAATATTTGATAATGATTGGGCAAATTATGATAGTACGCGTAGCGTCCATCGTCCTCTCCGGATGAGCCCTCAGGAAGCGGATGAGGGTTTAATCTGGGCCTGGAAGAGGACAACATCCGTTCCCTCCATATTTAAGAGGACGGTCTTCCCTTCCAACCGCTCCCTCTTCTATTTCCTCTTCAACTTTGTCTTCCGCCAGACAGTACGCCGCATGTTCTGAGACGCTGATGACCGCAGATCGAAACGCAGATGCCGGATGCGCTTTGCTGGCATTCGAGAGAGCATGAATATCAAGCAATGACCGCAGATTATCAGCGGCAATCAGCGAAGTAAATCAGCGGATAAGCCTCAAGGCAAACGAAGTGCGTTGAGTATCTGCGTCTAAAGAGGTGAAGAATATGAAAAAAGTATTGATCTTAGTCTTAATAGTTCTTCTGGCAGGCTTTGCTGTGGCGAATGCCAAGAAAAAAGAAGAGAAAAAGCCTGCACCAATAGAGATCAGTCAGATAGCGGATGGAACTTACTTCGGGAAGACTAAAGGGATTCTTACTGGGGTAAAGGTAGAGGTAACAGTTAAGAAAGGGAAGATTACCAAGATTGAGATATTGAAGGCCAGAGGATGGCCGGCCTTCAAGAAGAAAGCGATTAAAGAAATGCCGGGAAGGATCATTAAGGCCCAGTCTCTGAAAGTAGATGCAGTAACCGGAGCTACCATCTCCTCAAAGAACATTATTAAAGCAGTAGAGAACGCTCTTCGAAAACAGGAAAAAAGCAAGAAGCAGTAGATAAAACCGTAAACGGTACACGGTAAACGGTTAACCATGCAAAAAATTGATTGTTTATTCATAAATACCCCCAAGATGAATAGTTACTATAGGCCCTTGGGGGATTTTATTTTGGATACCTATATGCCCATGGGCTTATTGGCCATGGCCGGTTCATTGACTAAAAAAGGTTTTTCTTCTAAGATTATCCACTTAGGAGTGGAATGGATCCTAAACCACGATTTCTCTATTCTGAATTACCTCAAAGGTAGGAAAGTTAAAGTAATTGCCATTCCTCTTCACTGGCACCATCAGTCCTATGATTCCATTGAACTGGCCAGAAAGATAAAGAAGGTCTATTCTAAGGCCTATATCGTCTTAGGAGGTTATACCGCCAGTTACTTTGATGAGGAAATTCTAAGAAGATTTGAATTCATCGATGGGATTATAAGGGGAGATGGAGAGAAACCTATTCTTTCTCTGGTAAGAGCCATCATTAAGAAGAGAGCTCTATCGAGGGTTCCTAACTTAACCTGGAGAAAAGGGAGCAAAATCCTTAAAAACAAACTTTCTTACATTGCTACCCAGGAAGACTTGGATGAACTATCCTTCACCAATTTTAAACTCTTGAAGAATTATCAGACTTATATCAGATATGTTGGTTTCCTACCCTTCTTTGCCAAAAATTTTTCCAAAGAGGCCAACTACTTGATGTTCTCCTACCGCAGCCCCACCTTTCCTCTCTTTACTGGTCGGGGGTGTTTGGCCAACTGCACCTACTGTGGAGGAGGAAGAGAAGCTCAGGAATATATTAATGGAAGGGGGGAGCCCGTCTTCAGATCTCAAGAAAAAGTCTTAGAGTCTATAAAAGAGGCTAAGGAGTATGGGTACGAGACGGTTCTCATGGACTTCCATCCCTCTCCACAAAGTGACGATTATTATATAAAACTTTTCCAGATGATTAGAAAAGAGAGGATATATATGGAGTGCCTCTTCGGTTGTTTTTCTTTGCCCAGTAAAGAATTTGCGGAAGAGTTTCACAAGACCTTTCCGGGCAGAAGATCAGCCATCTGGCTCTCCCCAGAAAGCGGAGTAGAGATGGTGAGAAAGAAGATAAGAGGGTTCTTCTATACCAACGGTCAGATTATGGAGGCCTTAGAGAATCTTAATAGGTTGTATATCATTACCGAACTCTATTTTACCTTTGGCTTTCCCTTTGAGAAAGAAGAGGATGTCTTGAAGACCAAGAGATTTGCTTTCTATTTGAAAAAGAGATTTAAATCTATCTGGGCCATCAGGGCCTATCCCCTAGAGATGGAGCCCGCCTCTCCCTGGCAAAGAGACCCAGAAAAGTTTGGGGTAGTATCAAATAGAAAGAGTTTTATCGACTTCTATAAGGCAAATAGCCAGGAGAATCCAGAGGTTCTGAATAGTCTGGGCTATTATATCCCGGGTTTCTTTAAAAAAGGTGCTTCTAACTTTGAAACTTTTGAGAAGAAAATGCAAGAATTAAAGTGCCGGCACTTCTGCCTCATCCATCCCAATGCCCGAAAATCAGGTCCTCCCTGGCTGGGAAGACTCATGTGCCGGGGAATGAGCCTCTATCAAAAACTGAGAAGAAAAAAGACTTGACTTTTATTTTTTTCTTTGATATAGTTTAATTAAAATAGTTTGGATAAACTATTAAGAGGAGAGATATGGAGAAGGAACTCATTCTTCTCGGCCTTCTGAAAGAAGGGCCAAGGCATGGCTATGAATTAAAGAGAATTGTAGATGAAAAGATATCCACCTTTGCCCCGATCAGTGCTGGTTCCATCTATTATACTTTAAAAGGATTAGAAAAGGGTGGTCTGGTGAGCATGACCAGGAAGAGAAGGGGCAAGTATCCAGAGAAGGAGGTCTATAGAATAACGAAAAAGGGTGAGGAGAAATTTAAGGAGTTACTTAAAAAGACCTGCTTCAATATCAAGAGGCTTTATCGGAGCATGGATATCGTTCTGTACTTTATGAATTATCTCAAGCCAGAAGAAGTGATTAGGGGGCTAAGAAATAGGATTGGCCAGATCAAAGGAATAAAAGAGGAAACCAAAGGGATCTATGCGAAGATAAGGAGGGAGAAATATCCTTATTATATCCAGGCCATTGCCCAGAGGAATATAAGATTTATGGATGAAGAGATAGAATGGATGGAGGAATTCATTCGTAAAATAAAAGTTAATTTGTAGTTTACAGTAACCAGCGAACAGTAACCAGTATGATTAAATCCGAAATCTGCAATAACCAATAACCAAGAAACAAACATCAAACAATAATCAATAACCAATCATCAATAATCAAACTGTTTGGATATTGGAATTTGTTTGGTTATTGTATCTTGTGTCTTGGTGTTTAAACATTAGAATTTAGGAACTGTTAACTGTAAACTGGTTACTTTCTGTAAGGAGGCAGATATGCGTGTTTTTCTAATTGATCCGCCACATAAGATCTGGAGTGAGATGAGAGGTTGGGTACCGGCTCCAGCCTTGACCGCTTTGGGGGCCTATCTGGAGAAGGATTTCGACATTCGGGTTCTGGACTGTTCAGTAATGGAGCATCCCTGGAGAGACTTAGAAGAGGCAGTAAAAGAAGAGAAGCCAGAGGTAGTGGGAATCACTACCATCGCCCTTATGTTCTATTATGATACTCTGGATGCGGCAAAACTCATAAAGATGGTTTCTCCTAAGACAAAAGTGATAGTTGGTGGTCCCGATCCCTCTCTAATCCCAGAGGAATTCCTGAGGGATGCTAAAGGGAATATTGACTTCATTGTGGTGGGAGAGGGGGAGATTACTGCCTACGAGTTATTAAAAGCCATAGAGAGAAAGGAAAAGGACTTTTCTAAGATAGAGGGATTGGCCTATCTAAAGAATGGTAAGTATGTCTATACCGGAGATCGGGAATTCATCAAGGATTTAGATATCCTCCCCATGCCCGCCTATCATCTCCTTCCCATGGATAATCCCATGTATGGCATCCCAGCCTTCATGCCCCCCCATACGGTAACTATTTGCACTAGCCGGGGCTGTCCTTATAGATGCACCTTCTGTTCCCAGACCGTGATGTGGAGGCATACCTGGAGGGGAAGGAGCGCTAAGAAAGTAGTGGATGAGATCGAACTATTGGTTACAAAGTATAAGAAAAGGGCGATTCTAGTAGGGGATAACGACTTTTTAATAAATAGGAAGCGAAATATCGAGTTCTGTGATGAGATGGAGAGGAGAAGGATAAGGATAGACCATATCTGGGTTCAGGCAAATCCGGCCCACATTATAAGAGATAAAAATCTTCTCCCTCGCTTTAAGAAGGTTGGGATCTTCATGACCTTACTGGGGACAGAGTCTGCCACCCAGAAGATCGTGGATAAGTATCACAAGCCCATGGGCGTGGAACAGAATATCGAGGCCTTCAAACTACTGAGGAAGAATAAGATATTGGTCTTAGCAAGCATGATGATTGGTGGGGAGCATGAGACTATGGAGACTATAAACGCAATGGCTAAATTGGGCAGAAAGTATGGGGATTTCCCTACCTGGGCCCATGCCACCCCCTTTCCTGGAACACCTTATTATGAGGAATGTAAGAGAAAAGGTTTGATTGAGGTGACAGATTATAGGAAGTATGACTGGGCCAGTGCCATCACCCCTTCCCGGACCCTCTCTCGAGAGGAATTGGAGAAGTTACGCATCGGTTTATTCCAGAGGGTCTATGGCCTCAGACTTTTTGTCAAGGCCTTCTTCTACCCTAATCCCGACGTGCGTAGATACCAGAGATTCGCTGTTAACGAATGGCTGGCAAGACAGATCTTCAAGAGACCCTGGGTGGCACCAAATTATCAGACCTTTGAGGATTATATGAAAGGACACGAAACAACACCCCATACCACTCCGACTTTAAGTCGGAGGCTACGGGGCAGGCGAAATAGCACGAAACAAAAGAATGCAAAATAACACACGAAACAACACGAATAAAGAACGTAAAGGTTTTATTTTCCTATCTGTGATCTGTGCTGATCTGTAAATATCTGTGGAAATCTGTGTTGTAGGAGGTCTAACGGGATGAAAATCTTAGGAATATGCGGGACGCATAAGAGGCAAGATCAGGAATCTTCCAGCGAATGGCTATTGAAAGAGGCCCTGAAGGCCGCCGAGAAGAAGGGAGCAGAGACAAAGTCCATTAGACTCATCAATTATAAAATTACCCCTTGTTTTGCCTGCAATAAATGCCGGATTGGGGAGAAGTGCCCTCTATTGGAAGACCCTAATGATGATGTCAAGAAGATCTTTGATATGATTGATGAGGCGGATGCTCTTATCTTCTCCTCTCCTACCTATGCCTACCAGCAGCCAGCGGTCACCTTAAGCCTCTTCCATAGGGTTATCCCCCTACATGAGATTGAGCGTTCAAAGGAATGGGGACTGGATATTCGGGCCTATAAGTGCAATCCCTTCCATGGGAAGCCAGTGGGGAATATGGCGGTCGGTGCTGGATTGGGAATGGAGGGAGCTCTCTACTATCTCTTCCATGTCTTGAAGGCTTTGGGTGCTACTTCTGTCATCTGTGTGGGAATAAGTCTATTAGAGGCAGAGACCAAGAACCTTTTTGCTGCCGCCCCCATGGACCCGGCGATAAAGAAACTGTTGGAGATGCCGGGAACGAAGTTAGAAGAAAATGAGTGTGCCATTGAACTCGCCCGGGCAGTGGGCAAGAGAGTGGTGGATGTCTATCATTCAGAGGTCTTCCAATCGCTCAAAGACGTCTTAAATATTAGGCAATTAGTTGATAAGTTGATCAGTTAACAAGTCAGCAAGAAAACATTCAGTCACGGTTTTCCTTATTAACTTGTAACTTGTCAACTTGTATACTTGTTAACTGTTTCTTTAATTACAGGAGGTGGGAAGTGGATTGGGACAAGAAGGCTTATGAGAACTTTAAGAAGTTGATTGATCAGGCGCCGGTCTTTTCGAGAAGGACGGCAGAGAGGCTGGTCTCTCAGAAGGCAGAGGAGAATGCTAAGGCCAGGGGTTCAGAGAGAATTGAGAAGGAGGATATGATAAAGGCCTTTCTGAGCGAGACCCCGGGCCCCTTCAAAAGACGGATGTTTGCTGATATGGAGAGATTCGGCATCGATTACAAGAAATACCAAGAGAAGTAATATGGAGAAAAAACCAAGGATTGGGATTGTTGGCGGGGGACTGAACGGATTGTCGGCTGCCTATTTCTTGAAGAAAGAAGGGATAGAGGCTACGGTCTATGAGAAATCTTCCGAGGTGGGAGGAAAGTTAGCTCGGGTGATGGTAGATGGCGTCTCCATCGATACCGGTGCTTTACTCTATTCCAGAGAACTCAATCCCAATTTCGATGTTCTAATAAATGAATTAGGAATAGAGTGCGAGAGGAGATATCTGAATACCTTTGCTCTTCAAATCGAGGATAAGATTACTGCCTTGAATCCCTTGGCCTTGGCAAAGTCGAGACTCTTCTCCTTTGGAGAATTCCTGAAATGGAGGAAGGTGAAGAAATTCATCAATTCCTTAAGTTTTGATTTGGATGAGGTGGATGAAAGAATAAACAAGTTACATCAGATCTCTTTAGAGAAATACTTAAGGGACGTTGGTTTCCGGCAGGAACTCATCGACTCCTTCTTCCGGGCCTTCTGCTCCTTTGCCTATGTAGATGGGGCAAAGGATTTGGCCGCAGACTTCGGTTTATTTCTCTTGGCCTTCCCCTTGAAGACTATCATGACCCCGGTAAAGGGGATGAGCGAGGTAGCTCTGGAACTTAAGAGGAGATTGGGCGATAGTGTAAGACTGAATACCAGAGTAGTTAATATATCCCAGAACCCGGATAAGACTTTCGCAATAAAAATAGAGAAGAATGGTCAGATCTCTGAAGAGACCTTTGACTACTGCATCTTAGCAACAGGAAGAAGAAATTTTAAGAGCATCTTCCCAGAAGTTGACTTTGAGATAGAGGTTACCAGGGCCCGGGGAGTGATTCTGGAATCGGATTGCCCAACCTATAAGAAATATAATGTACTCATCATCTCGAAGTATAAGAATGAACACGGTGTCCAAGGAGGAAAGATTAAGCACCTGCCGAATGGAAGGAGTTTCTATGGCATGATGCTCTATCGACCGGATGCTGACTTGGGGAAAGTATTCGGGAAGCACAAAGTCCATCACAGGTTCGGCTGGTCACCGGCCATGGCCTGGATGTCCCCGGGATGTAGGATACCAGATGTCAAGACTAACATTCCCAACTGCTTTGTCATCGGTGACTTCGACCGCTATCCTGGCGTCGAGCCCTGCATCTTCACCGCCCAGAAAGTAGTGAAGAGCATAAAGGAGGTATAGAATAATGAAGATTTTGATTGTTTATTATTCCAAGACGAGGAAGACGAAGGAGATTGCCCATACTATGGCCAATGAACTGGCTGACGGGAATGAAGTGAAATTAAGAAGGATAAAGATGAAAGGTGAAAGAAACCTTCTGGCCACTTATCTTTTAGATACCAAGAAGGCAATAAGAAGAGAAAAACCGGAGATTGAGGTGATCGACTTTGACCATAGGAAGTATGACCTCATCCTCTTGGGAACGCCGGTATGGTCTGCTAATCCTGCTCCAGCAATAAATACCTATCTTGATAGGAGCGACTTCAGAGATAAAAAGGTAGCCCTTTTTGTTACCCTGCGTCTGATGGGGGGAGAGAAGGTAGTGAAACTTTTAACTGAAGAGATAGAAAAGAGAGGTGGTAAGGTCACTAATTCTGTAATCATCAAGACCGGTCTCTTCCATGAGAAAAGAATGATAGAAGAAGCAAAGACATTCGCGAGTAAACTTTGATTACGGGGCGCTAATCTGTGCCTAAAGGAGGTAAAGTAAAATGAAACTATCAATACCTTGTAATTGGGATATGGAATTAATAGAAGCAACAAAAGATTTGCCTGTCTATGATTTTTATGGTGCTATAGCCACCACGCCGATTGGTCATGGTAGACCGGCGCTTATTCTTCCTAGTGTGGATGAGAATTTTGTAGCAGAATTTATTAAAAAGGTTCAGTCCACAAACCGAAAATTTTCGTATGTACTTAATGCTACTAGTATGGGTAATTTAGAGTTCGATCCCAAGTTTCATAGGACAATACTAAAGTATCTTCAATGGTTAGTTGATATAGGGGTAGATGCGGTTCATGTATCAATTCCGTACCTGATGGAAATAATTATACATCAATTTCCTAAATTGAAAGTAACCACATCAGTGATGGCCCATACTTGTTCTGTTGATATGGCTAAAGAATTTGAAAGGATGGGTGTGTCAGCAATAAATCTGAGTTTGGAAGTTAACAGAGATTTTAAAGCTATAAGGGCGATAAGAAAGGCGGTAAAAATTCCTCTGATATTAATTCCTAACTTAGCAGACTTACGTCAATGTCCCTATAGGCATTATCATTATAGTATACTTGGTTTTACTTCCCAAACCCATAATATTGATAAAGCTCGAAGATACTGGGCTATGCAGCCTTGTAAGATGTATTGCAATGAAAGGAAATTAAGTGAGCCATTAGAAATTTTAAAATCATGCTTTATCAGACCTGAAGACTTAAAATTTTATGAAAAGGAAGGGATAGATATTTTTAAGTTATCAGGAAGGCATCAAAATACTGAATGGATAATGAAAGTAGCAAGGGCATATGCCAACCGAGAGTATAAAGGAAATCTTGTGGATATCATAGATGCCATCATAATGAACAAAAAGGATATTAGAGAGTTCCATCCGGAGTTTATAACTGAATCAGACCCAGAAATCCAGGCAGTTCCTGAATTTTATAGCTGGAGTAGATTAGATTTTAGTGCCTCTGATGTTGTTAACATAGACAATACCAAGTTAAATGGATTTATTGATCACTTTGCGGACGATGGCTGCAATCCTTCTATCGACTGTGATGAGTGCGGCTATTGCGCAGAATGGGTTGATAAAGTAGTTACCATAAACCCCGAGTTGTCTAAACAATATTTAGAAGCCATAAAGAAACATCGTAATGCATTAGTGATGAGTAAATTTGCAAAAGAAGTTGAGAAGCTGGAGTGGTATAAGAAAGTGAGGGTTGCTTTTGAAAATACAATGAGTATAATCCCTTTATTGTTTAGAAAAGTTGCCAAAACCGCAATTGCTACCAATGCAGAGAAACTTGCCAAAGAAAGAGGCTCTTCTATTGTGGGGGAAGAAGATTTAGCAAAAGCGTTTCGGGAAAGTGTACCTTCTAAATTTCAGGGTAAGATGAGCGAGAAGTTAAAATCCAATGGGATTGATATAACTAAATTTAGAGATTAAAATGAGCCAAACAAGTTGTCTCTTTCTTCGTTAACACTCAGAAATAAAAACCTGCCTTCGGCAGAACCTTATTTTCTTACAGGGTTCGAAAATACGAAAATACGTGAATAAGAGAATAAAGGAATGATGTTTAACTTATTGTCGTATTAACTTTATTTACTTATTAACTTATTTACTTATCAACGTATTAACTTTTTAGAGAGAAGCCACTATAGTTCTATGGTATAGTGGCTTTTTGTTTGACCTATTTTGTCTAATATGATATATTATCTGAAGAAGAGAGGTGATAAATTGTGAGGAAAAGAATTCTAAGAAAGATTGCTCAGATTTCATATCATAGATATAGATTAGTTCTAAGTATCGCTTTAATCCTGACCATCGCCTCACTCCTCCTATCCTTCCGTCTGGAACTGAAGACAGATGTCATCCATCTCCTTCCTCCAGAATCCAAGGCAGCAAAAGTATTCTGTCGGGCTATCTCCTCCTTCGGTACCTTTGATTACCTTATTGCCTTCATCCGTACAACGGATTACGCGGATAAAAACACGGATATTAAGCGATTAGAGGATTTTAGTGATTCCTTTGCCGCTGAATTAGGAAAGTCTGACCTTATTGAAGGGATAGACTATAAAGTCTCTGAAGAGATGAAGGGATTCTTTCAGGAGGAGTTATTAAAGCGTCCTTACCTTTACCTTTCTTCAAGCGATATTAGAAAGTTGAAGACTAAACTGAGTGATGAGGCCATCTATCGTCAGATAAAGGAGAATAGACGCCTCTTGGCCAGTCCTATCTCATTCGCTACAAAGGACTTCATCCAGAAAGACCCCTTTAATCTAAGAAGCATATTTAAAGGCTATATCCTGCAGCAGAAAGGACCCTATAATCTCGACCTCAGTAGAGGTTATTACCTCTCTTCCGATCAGAAGGCCCTCCTGATGATTATCAAACCCAAGAGGCCGCCCACAGATATTGATTTTGATAAGAAGTTGCTAAAAACCATTAAGGAGGCAGAGAAAAAGATCTCCAAAGAAGGAATAAAGGTAGATTATACCGGTGGCTACATCATGGCTCTGGATGATGAGAGAATGATTAAGAGGGACATCATACTCACCCTTTCCCTCGCCTTCTTTTTAGTCCTCACTCTATTCTTTCTTACTTTTAGACGAAAGGAGACCTTCTTCTTTGTGAGCGTTCCCCTTTTAATGGGTCTGGCCTGGACAGTGGGGGTTGCTTCTTTATATCCCAGGCATCTCAATATGGTCACCTTCGGCTTCTTCCCCATCCTAATCGGCTTAGGAGTGGATTATGCCATCCACATCTACAACCGCTACTTAGAAGAGAAGAGAAAAGGCAAGGATACCTTGAGCTCATTGGAGATTACTCTCTCTCAGACAGGGGAGGGAATACTGACCGGTGCTCTAACCACTGCGGTTGCCTTTTATTCTTTGACCTTCACTAAATTCCGGGGACTATCTGAGTTAGGATTCCTTTCCGGGACAGGGATCTTAGCCTGTCTCCTGTCCATGTTCTTCATCCTTCCTGCTATTTTGAGCTGGCAAGCCAAGAGGAAGAGATTTATACCAAAACTCTTGCATCCCTTTGGATTGGAAAAGATTTCTAAGATTCTCTTAAAGTCTCCCAAGATTACCTTAATCGTTGCTATCTTTATCACTTTAATTTTGGGCTTGAGTGCTTTAGGGATCACCTTTGATAGTGACTTTCGAAACTTGAGACCAAGGGAGACTCCAGCCTTCAGGGTCCGGAATGAGATGGGGAAGAAGTTTGGCTCTCCCTCTGATCCTCTAATGATTATCGCTTCTGGTAAAGATAAGGAAGAGGCTCTCCAGACCAATGAGAGGATAGTCCAGAGAATAGAGGAATTAAAAAAGGAAGGGAGAATGGAATATTATCAATCCCCGATTAGTCTTCTTCCTTCAAAGAAGAGGGCTCGTGAGAATATTGAAGAGTTAAGAAGGTTTGACTTTGAGAGCATAATCACTACCTTCAAAGAAGCCCTCCTAAAGAATGGCCTCAGAATAGAGGCCTACCAAAGCTATATCGATGAAATAAGAAATTTAGAGGCGAGGCTAAAAGGACCCGTCTCTGTTTCAGGGAAGGATCTGGAGAAGATGACCAAACGCTATCTTATCAAAGACGAAGAAGGATTCAAGACTCTTACCTTAGCTTATCCTGTGAAGAAGATCCTTTCTCCAAAAGAAGTAGATGAGTTCGAAGAGAGAATAAAAGGAAACGAGAAGGGGATCGAAATTACTGGGGTGGGGATTATTGCCAGTGAACTCAAGAGGTTAATCACTAAGGATTTTATCTTAGCTACAGTCCTTGCCTTCTCTGGGGTCTTTATCATGCTTTTTCTTCACTTTAGAAGAATAAAGGTAGTAGTTCTTGCCCTCATTCCCCTAATCTGTGGTATAATTTGGATGTTGGGGATTATGAGGCTCATTGGCCTGCGAATGAACTTTGTCAATATCGTGGTCACTCCCTTAATCTTGGGAATAGGGATAGACGATGGGATCCATATCATCCACCGCTACTTAGAAAAGAGACCTAAAGGAGTAGAAGATGCCATTCACCATACGGGAAGGGCGGTGGTCATGACTTCTCTGACCACCATGGTGGGCTTTGGTAGCCTGGTCTTCGCCCAGTATAGAGGATTGGCCACCATGGGAGCCCTTGCCCTTCTTGGCGTAGGCCTATGCCTCATTGCTTCTTTAACCATTTTGCCGGCGTTACTTAAAATAACAGAAGACAGTTAGACAGTGAGACTGTTAGACTGTCAATCTGTCAGACCGTCAGACTGCCAAACTGATTTTAATTGGAGAATAAGATGAAAAGAATATTAGCGATTTTAATTCTGATGATGGGAATGGCGATTACTGTTTGGGCTCAGGATTATGAGTTTGTCAAGAAGTGGGGAGATTGTGGAAGGTGGAATGGAGCCTTCCAGTATCCCATGGGCATTACCCTAGATGCTCGGGAGAATATCTATGTGACAGATAAGCAGAATAACTCTTTTCAGAAGTTTGATCCCGAAGGCAATTTTAGCGCTCGATGGCCCAGGGAATCCGAACTCGGTGCTGAATTATACTATCCCTATAATTTGACAGTAGATATGCTGGGATATATCTATGTTGTCAATTCCTATGGGCACTCTGTTAAGAAGTTCACTTCCCAGGGGAAGTTCGTTGCCAGATGGGGTACGGAAGGCCAGGGGGATGGCCAGTTCTACTATCCCTTTGGCATAGATGTTGATTCCTGGGGGAATATCTATGTTGCTGATACCAAGAATAATAGAATCCAGAAGTTTGATTCCCAGGGGAAGTTCCTTCTCTCCTTTGGAGAAGAGGGGAAGAAGGAAGGGGAGTTTAGAGTTCCTTCTGATCTTGCTGTTAATAGATTGGGAAATATCTATGTCGTTGACTCATATAACAATAGAATCCAGAAGTTTGACCCTAAAGGGAAGTTTCTCTTTACCTGGGGAAGAAAGGGGAAGGGACCGGGAGAGTTCTACGCTCCTAGTGGAATCGCCTTGGGTTATAGAGGAAAAATCTATGTGGCGGATACTGGGAACTGCCGCATCCAGGTCTTCGATTCTAAGAGAGAGTTCTTAACAGAGTTCGGAAAGCCAGGCTCCCTATCCGGTGAGTTCAACAAGCCCTATGGAGTAGCCGTAGACCGAGAAGGAAATATCTACGTAAGCGATACCTACAACCATAGGATACAGGTCTTCAAGCCAATAAAGTAAGAAGATATGAAATTTGAGTGGGATCATAGTAAGCCCTTGGAGTATGTTAAATGTGGTTTATGCGGGGCAGATGATACAAGATTAGTAACCACTGAGGATTCTTTTAAGATTGTCGAATGTAAGAGATGTGGTCTTATCTATCTCAATCCCCGGCCAAAAGAAAAAGACCTCTCAGAGTTCTATGACGACTTCTTTTCCACTGATGAGGAGAGCGTCTCT
>JAUXAI010000083.1 GCA_030619985.1 bacterium
TTCGTGGTAGAAGGTCTTCCAGAAGAGGCGCATCTGGTCATCTGTTAGCCCGGCACACTCCTCATACTTATAGGAAGTGATGTCCTTTTGTTTAAGACGGAGATTGAATAACCTATTTATCATTCTTCGGTAAGCAGGTTCAGAATCGGCTATTACTCCATCAATATCTATTCCAATGATCATTCTATCCCTCACTTCGTTCGGAGTAATTAGTAACCAGCGAACAGTTACCAGTTAAAAACTGGTTACTGTAAACTGTCAACTGTAAACTTCTTTCATTTAAGCATTCTTGCTATTCTGTCTAAAATTCTTCTTGCTACTTCTTTCTTGGGTAGTCTGGGTAGGTTCTGGATTCTCCCTTTTTTGTCGATTATCTTAACGATGTTTGTCTCTCTTCCTGCCTGAGAGTAGGGGTTAGCGACGATTAAATCCAGGTTTTTCTCCCTTAATTTGGCTTTGGCATTCTTGATCAAATTCTCTGTTTCAAGGGCAAAGCCCACCAGAATCCTCTTTCCCTTCTTCCTAGAAACCTCTTTCAGGATGTCCGGATTTCTTTCCAATTCCAAAGTAAAATTTCTCTCTCCTTTGATCTTCTTCTTTTCTCTTTTCTTGGGCCTATAATCTGCTACTGCGGCACAGGATATGAAGACATCCGCTTTCTTGAAATTTCTTAAGACTTCCCTTCGCATTTCTTTCGCAGTCTGGGCATTGATGACCTCTGCCCCGGAAGGAGGAAGTAGCTGAGTGGGGCCACTGATCAAAGTAACCCCCCCTCCTCTACTTAAGGCTGCTCGGGCTAAAGCATATCCCATTCTACCGCTTGAGCGATTGGAGATGAACCTTACCGGATCCAGAGGCTCCTGGGTTGGTCCGGCAGTGATCAAGATTCTCTTTTTTATTAAATCCTTCTTCTCTTTTAGGATCCTTTCCGATTCCTTCACAATCCTTCCTAAAGGAGCCAGTCTTCCCTTGCCCATTCTGCCCGAGGCAAGCCTGCCAAATGCTGGGCCAATAAATCTATAGCCTCTTGCTTTTAATTTTGCTACATTCTCTTGAATTATGGGGGTCTCCCACATATTGGTATTCATGGCTGGAGCGATGAGAATGGGTGCCTTAGTGGCCAGAACTAAAGTAGAAAGCATGTCATCTGCGATTCCATTCGCTAACTTAGAGATGGTATTGGCCGTTGCTGGAGCGATGAGAAGGAGGTCTGCCTCTTCTGCTAATGAGATATGCTCCACCGTCTCCCTCTCTTTTCGGTACTTTTCGAAGAGGCTGGTCACTACCCTGTTGCCCGAGGCCTTAGCCAATCCTTCAGGAGCAACAAACTCTTTTGCTGCCTCAGTTATAACAACAATGACTCGGCCAATTTCTTTGAGCCGCTTCGCCAGATTTTCTGCCTTAACAGCAGCAATAGAGCCAGTAACCCCCAGAATGATGGTCTTCTTGGGCACAAATATCTCCTTAATCACTAATCGTCTTTCGTTTATTGGTTGCGATGCTCATTTCGTTTTACGTCTATCGGTTATGTTATTTCACGAAAGACGTTTAACGAAAACTAAGACGAGTTGCTCAACCGCAACCATTTGACGTAATTTGTAACCGATTACTTTAGTTTCTTGAGTTTCTTTTGAGCCTTCTTGCAGTAACGGGATTCGGGATACTTCTTGATCAACTTCTCATAGGCCTCGATGGCCTGAGCATTGGACTTCAGTTCCTTTTCGTAGATCAGCCCTATCTGATAGAGACAACCGTCAGCATACTTGCTCTCCGGATACTTCTC
This sequence comes from bacterium, assembly GCA_030619985.1. GTDB lineage: Bacteria > UBP18 > UBA7526 > UBA7526 > UBA7526 > JAUWXM01. Next base: position 1,784 of record JAUXAI010000083.1, read on the forward strand.
AGGAATTACTTGATAGGCCTCGATTGCTTTCTGGAAGTCCTTGAGTTTGTCCTCGTAGATCTTGGCTACACCCACCAGGGCATAGTCTGCATACCGAGAAGCAGGATACTCCTCTGCCAGGCGGGAGAAGGTCTGGATGGCCTTAGCATAGTCGCCCGTCTCATCCCGATAGAGTCTTGCTGCATAGTAAAGGGAGTCCTGGGCGCGCTTGGTTTCCGGGTATCTCTGGGCAAAGAGTTCGTAGTTCCTAATTGCCTGGCCATACTCCTTTAGCTCTTCAGCATAGATCTCAGCCGTATTCCACAGGGAGTTCTCTGCCCACTCACTCTCCGGATGGTTGCTTACTACCTTCTGATAGGCTTCTACAGCGTGCTTGTAATCCTTGAGTTCCAAATGATAGATATTTCCTACCTTGTATCGGGCATCGGCCAAGAGAGGACTTGCCGGATAGAGGTAGACTACCTTCAGATACTGAGCAATGGCCTGATGGAAGAGTTTCTGTCTATTGACCAGATGGGCGAGTTTCAGCTGGGCGAGGTCGGCTTCCTCGGAGTCGGGATATCTTTTTAGAAACTCCTGAAACTGGTCGTAGGTGAATTGGTAGAGTTTGGATTCTTCGAACCGGTAGAGATGCTCGATGTACCTGAAGTGTCTCGATGAGGCGGGTTCTATCTTGAGTATCACATCCGTGGCCATCTTTGCCCGAAGTTCTCGATCCTTCCCCTTCTCCGGGACGATGCTCAGCATCTCCTGTCTTGACTTCTCTGCCCAAGAGTCTCCAGGGTAAAGATAGAGGCCCTTCATGTGGCTGGCCACAGCAAAGAGCTTCTCCTTCCTTTTAGTGTAGAGATTACCAATCTTGTACTGGGCCTCTGGTGCTGCGGAACTATCCGGATACCTATCCAGAAACTTCTGGAACTCTTCCTGAACCAGGAGATAGATCTTGGCATCATCCAACTGATAGAGCCGGTCGCAGTAGGCAAAGAGCCTCTCCTCCTCTGTGGCCTCTTGGGCCTGAACCAGGAAAACCCCATTCAGCATCAATACTGTCAGAATTAAACTTGCTAATTTTCTCATCTCTTTCCCTCCTTTCTTAATCTCTCTATTCTCTCTCGCGCCATAGGGGCCCACCTACTTCCTGGATAATCATCTACTAATTTTTGGTAGGCATCTATGGCCTGCGAGTTATTTCTCACCTTTCTTCTCCTTGGGTACTTTTGGCGGTACCTCCTTCTCTTCTGGGGGGAGAGAGGGTTTCTCTTTTTCCCTCTCAGGTGGGGGTTTGACTCTCCTTTCATACTTTATCTTTTCCTGGAGTATCTCCTCTAAAGCGCGAGAAGTTATCTTTCGTGCCTCACTCTCTATTAATGCCGGAGCCCCGGCATTAAGCTCTCTTGCTCTTCTGGAAGCAATGACTGCTAAACGATATCTATTCCCTTTTCCTTCTAAAAGTTCTTCTAACTTATAAGCAATAGACACCAAATACCACCCCCGTTATAGATTTGCTCTCTTGAGAATTTCTGGTATATACTCCTCCTTTCCCAGGGCCATGAGATGAATCCCGTTACATTCATTCTTTATCTCTTTGATTAAATCTACAGCGATATTCATTCCTTCCTTCAAAGGGTCCTCTGCTTTCTCCAACCTTTTAAGATATTCCTTGGGGATCTTCAACCCAATCTCATCCATGAGTTGGGCCATCTTCAA
>JAUXAI010000022.1 GCA_030619985.1 bacterium
GGCCAAGGGTCGTACCTTAAAGATAAGTGATGGAACGGGAACTATAGATGTTGTAATCTGGAAGAATCTCTACGACCAGATACCGCAGAGAGCTTCTCTCGTTCAAGGAACAAAGATTCAGGTCTCAGGAGAGATTGCAAGTTACAAGGGAAGATTGCAAATAAAACCAAGGGACCCGGGCGATGTCCAGATTGTAAGGTAATATGGATTTTCTTATTCTCATTCCCTATATTCTTTTGGGAACATTGATGGCCGGTTTAGTTTCCCTCATCCCTGCTCTGCATATCTTTAACTTAGCAGGTTTTATCCTCCTCTATTTTAAGTTTCCCCAGCTTCTTCCCGGGAATGCCCTTCCGGCCTTCATGATGTCCCTGGTCGTCTCCTGGTCGATAATCAACACCATCCCCGCCCTCTTTTTAGGGGCGCCGGATGAGAGCGCCATGTTCATTGTTCTGCCCGGACAGAAGTATATGATGCTGGGCAAGGGATATGAGGCCGCGGTTCTCTCTGGAGTGGGAGCACTGGGAGCAATCATTGTCCTGGGTATAGGAAGCCCGGTCATCTTAAAGCTCTTCCCCAAGATTCGCTGGCTTCTAATACCCCATATGGGCTGGATACTTCTCTTGATCTGTGCCTATATCATAATGGGCGAGTGGCCCAAAGCAACCCTGAGGCCAAAGACAAAGTGGGGAAGATTTATCGATGGCTGGAAATCGAGTGCTGCCGGGATCCTCACTTTTATCCTTGCTGGGTTATTGGGAATCTTTATCCTGAATAAACCCTTCATTCCTATTGAAAGGGCCTTTCAGAATATCATGCCCGCCTTTGTTGGATTATATGCTGTCCCCTGGGTGATTACCAATATCATATCCAAGACAGAGATCCCTAAGCAGAATATTTGCACCTCCATTGATTTGGATTATAAGTTAGCCATAAGGGGAACATTCGCTGGAGTCTTAGGGGGCTCCTTTGCCGCCCTGCTACCCATCATTACTGGAGGAATAGGGGGCTTGATCGCTGGCCATGCCACGGCCCAGAGGGATGATAGGCTCTTCATCATCTCCCAGGGTGCTTCCAAGACCACCTATTATGTAGGCGGCTTTCTACTCTTCTTCGTTCCCTATTTTGGGATGTACCATCTGAGGAGGGGAGGGATGGCCTGGATGCTCTCCCCCTTCTATGTTCCCCGGACTATAGGAGACTACTTCATAATCTTAGCCACCATCGCCCTGAGTGCCGGTTTTGCCTTCTTCTTACTATTGCGCTTCTCTCGCTTCGTGATAAAAGTCATCACCAAGTTTGATTACCGTTTAATTTCACTATTTACGGTAGTCATACTCTTTGCCATTGTGCTCACAATAACTGGTTTAAGAGGAATATTCATTACTGTTGTTGCCACGGGCATCGGACTCATCCCGGTTCTCTTTCATTCCCGAAGGATGAACTGTATGGCCATTCTCCTTGTCCATATGACCTTGAGCATGTTTGGGGTTGAGCCCGCAGTGCTCAAATTCTTCCACCTTATTTAAAGGAGAATTGATATGAAAGGATTAACCCACTTCACGGTTGGGGCAGCGATTGCCACCTGTTTTCCCCAGGCGATAGATCTTTCCTTGACCCACTTCTCTGCCATCCTCGCTCTGGGAGGGATATTCGGCCTCCTTCCTGATACCCTGGACTTTAAACTGGCCATGTTCATTGAGGAGAACGACTATATCATCGATCCGGCAACCAAAGAGTTCCTGAGAGACCCCATGGACATGAATAGCATCGATCCCCAGAAGGTGGCGGCCAAAGTGGCCCAGGCAATAGATGAGGCCTGGGATACAGGAAGGGAGATAAGGTTACAGTTACATACCGTTCAGGTGGCCGGGGATCTCTGGAGGCATTACGAGGTCTTCTATGATACAAAGGAGAATGAGGTAGTAGTTACTATAGGCCCGGTGGTTACCATGTCTCAGATGCCGGGTGAATTCTTAGGGATACCCTATGACTTTAAGGAAAGGGCCAGGGCGAAGACAAAGTGCAATATTCTCCAGACCCAGAACCGATCATCGAGGATAGACATCTTCAATGGTCCCTCCTTTGGTTATATGAAAAAGGGAGAGGAGGGGGTGGAAATCATCTTTCTTCCCTGGCACAGACAGTGGAGTCATAGTCCTATCTTAGGGATAATATTCGGTGCTCTGGGCTGGATATTCCTGGGAAAGATATATGGTCTGGTCATTGGCCTGGGCTTCCTCTCCCACATCCTCCTAGATCTAACAGGATTCATGGGGGCCAACCTATTCTGGCCAATTAAACAGCGACGAACAACGGGTGGCCAATTCCTGAAGGCAAGCAACCCCATAGCCAACTTCTCAGTCATCGCCTTCTCTGGGATCCTGGCCCTCTGGAACCTCAATAAGTTCTCTCCCCAGCCCACCTTCCACCTCCACGCCTGGCCCTACTTTGGCTACTTCTTTCTCCTTCCCTCCTTTCTCTTGATGGCTACTAACAGAATCCTGGAGATGAAGGGGCGTGTAGTAGAGATTTTCAAGAGGGAGAGACTAGGAGCACTGGGAAGAATCTTATTACTCCTCATTTTGGGAGAAGGTTGGCAAGAGAAGATAAAAGAGGCGAAGGAGGAGAGAATAGCTCCCAAAAGGATAGGGAAGGTGGTTCTTGAGATACTTAGAATGATGATGAGGGAGGAGAAGGCAGAGGTCGCCAGCCAGGTGAGGGCTGACGAGGAAGTGGCAGAGAGCGAAGAGGAATTTGCCGGATAACTAAAGCATTAAAACCAAGAATCAAGATCTGGTACTTTTTTAAGAGGCCTATCTCTTTTTGAGGTGGGCTTTTTCTATGTCTTTTCATAGTGTTCTCCGTCATTTTTGATTAGTTATTCTTAGTAAAACGAACCGCGTTTTTTATTTGACCTCTGATGCTATTTGTGATATATTCGTTATGGGATGGATTTGGCGATGCCATGCACCAGACGGTGCATGGCGGTGCAGGAGAAGAAATGGCAAAAGTTTTAAAAGTAGATTCTGATCATCCCGGAAAGGAAATAATTGAGGAAGCCGCCAAAATAATTAAGGATGGGAGATTGGTTGCCCTTCCCACAGAGACGGTCTATGGCCTGGGGGCAGATGCCCTAAATGAAAAGGCGGTTAGGAAAATATTTGAAATAAAAGGAAGACCTCTTGATAAACCGTTAAGCATCCTTATCGGTAAAAAAAAAGACTTGAAGCAATATGTCCAGGAAATTCCCAAATCTGCCCAAGTTCTGATAGAAAGATTCTGGCCAGGGCCCTTAACCCTAATCTTCAGGGCTTCTTCCCTGATACCTAATATCATGATGGGTGAGAACAATACCATCGGCATACGCATGCCAGATTGCATGATAGCCCTGGAAATAGTTCAAGCCTCTGGGGTTTCTCTTGCCTGTCCCAGCGCCAACCTATCAGGAAGGCCCCCCCCCACTAAAGCAGAAGAAGTGATAAAAAATCTGGGTGAGAAAATAGATCTCATCCTCGCTGGAGGGGAGACAAAGGTAGGAGTAGAATCCACAGTCTTGGACATGACCACCTCTTTCCCCACTATGGTAAGAGAAGGGGCGCTCAAAAGAGAAGAAATAGAAGAAGTGGTTGGGAAGGTTCTATGAACAAGGTCATCCTCTTCGTCTGCACCGGAAACTCCTGCCGCAGTCCCATGGCAGAGGGTCTTTTGAAGAAAATGCTTGAGGAACAGGGAAAGGGAGGAATCAGGATTCTCTCTGCAGGAATAAAACATGGCCCCTTCAAAAATCCCACAAAAGAGGCGGTAGAGGCCATGAGGGCCTTTGATTTAGATATCTCTGCCCATCAAACTACTCCCCTTTCAAAGGATGCCATTGAGGAGGCGGCTCTCATCCTGATCATGTCTGAGGAGCACAGGAGGTTTATCCTTAATCTAAAACCTAAAGCAGAAGAAAAGGTATTCTTACTCAAGGGGTTTGCTGGTTATAAGGAAGATCTGAATATCAGAGATCCCTTCCGTCTCCCCTACAGTGTTTATCAGAAAGTAGCAGGAGAGATAAAAGAGGCCTTAGAGAGGGCGTTACCTAGAATCTTGGAGTATCTAGGAAAGTGAGCTAGTAGGAAAGTGAGAAAGTGAGCAGGATGATTAGGTGGAATAGGGAAAGCAGAAATCGGTTTTCTAATTTCCATCAACTGTTTTCTGACTTCGTTGTCTGTTGTCCAATGTAAAATGTTCAATGTTCAATGAGAGTCGAAAGATAAGTGAGGGGGTGCAAATGAGATGAGGATTGCCTTAGGGAGCGACCACGGTGGGTTCTATCTGAAAGAAGAGATTAAGAAATACTTAAAAGACTATGGTCATACCTACATCGATTTTGGGACGGAGAGCGCAGAGTCCGTTGACTATCCAGACTTTGGCTACAAAGTAGCAGAGGCAGTGGCCAGTGGTAAGTGCCATAGGGGAATTGTGGTCTGTAGAACCGGGATCGGAGTCTCAATAACTGCTAATAAAATTCCGGGGATAAGGGCCGCTCAGTGCCATGACCTCTTTACCACTAGGATGGCCCGGGAACATCTAGATGCCAATATATTGGCTCTTGGGGCAGACATTGTTGAAAAAGAACTAGCAAAGGAGATGGTAAAGCTATTCTTGGTAACCAAGTTCTCTGGTGGTCGCCACGCGAGGAGACTGAAGAAACTCATTGAGATTGAAGAAAAATATTTGAAGACACGAAGACGCGAATTGCAACCGCCAAAGCGCAAAATTTAACTGAAAAGACGTAAAAAAAAGCGCGTCTGTCCACCGTTAGTTTGACGGAAATTATCGCGAATATAAGAATGAATCTATACGTGTTAGAAAACATAAATCATACGAATAAAGAGCAGAAGATGAAAATTAGAAGTTTTCGGGGGGGAGTCCATCCCCCTGAAGAAAAAATCACTTTTTCACTACCCATTCAGGAGATGCCCCTTCTCAAAAAGGTGGTCATTCCACTATCCCAACATACCGGCGCTCCTGCCAAACCAGTGGTCAAGGTGGGAGATAGGGTAAAGAGAGGACAAAGGATAGGCGAGGCCCAAGGCTCCGTCTCCTCTAACATCCATGCCTCTATCTCAGGAAAAGTCGTAGATATCGCAGATCATCCCCACCCCTTAGGCCCACCCAGTCTGGCAATTACCATTGAATCTGATGGAAGGGATGAACATCACCCGAGCATCAAGCATAATAATGACTACTTCAGACTCCATCCCAATGAGATAAGAGAGATCGTTAAAGAGGCGGGCATCGTTGGCCTGGGTGGAGCGGCCTTTCCCACTCATGTCAAGCTTTCTCCTCCAGAGGATAAGTGGATAGATACCGTTATCCTGAATGGCTGTGAGTGCGAACCCTACCTCACCTGCGATCACAGGTTAATGATTGAAAAGACCTACGAGATCATTCAGGGGTTAAAGATCATCGCCAAGACCCTGGAGGTCACCTCCTGCTATATCGGAATTGAGAAGAATAAGAGGGATGCTATAAGAGCGATGAGGGAAGAGATTCGCAATGAAGCGAATATGGAGGTCGTGCCCCTCAAGACGAAGTATCCCCAGGGTTCAGAGAGACAACTAATAGAGGCCATTTTGAATAGAGAGGTTCCTTCTGGAGGACTGCCCCTGGATGTTGGGGTAATAGTCCAGAATGTAGGGACCGCTTTGGCAATAAGTGAGGCAGTGAAGAAGGGAAACCCCTTAATCGAGAGGGTGGTCACGGTCACGGGAAAAGGGATTAAAAATCCAGCCAACTTAAGAGTAAGAATTGGTACCCTTTTCCAGGATGTGATCGACTATTGTGGAGGATTCAGGGGGAAACCGGGCAAGATGATCATGGGCGGACCATTAATGGGGTTCAGTCAGTATACTACCCAGGTTCCGGTAATTAAAGGAACCACCGGTATTCTCGTTCTACCTGAAGAGGAGACGGAAGAGATAAAGGAAAGATCCTGCATCAGATGTAATAGGTGTGTCGATGTCTGCCCCATGGACATCTCACCTAACCTGATTGCAAAGTACGCCAGCAAGGATAGGTTTGATTGGGCCAGAGAGTACGGAGCTCTGGACTGCATGGAGTGTGGGATCTGTGCCTATGTTTGTCCGGCAAAGATACCATTGGTTCAACTCATAAAGTATGCCAAAGCCCAATTGACACGGGTCACAGGGGGAACAGGGGATACAGGGGTAACAGGGGGTTAAACCCTTGTTACCCCTGTCACCCCTACCACCCTTGTTACCCTTGAGGAGGTAACTTTTATGCCCCAGAGATTGGTAGTTTCTGTCTCTCCTCATATTAGGATAAAGGGGAATATTCCCAGGATGATGTGGGACGTGGTCATTGCCTTAGTCCCAGCAACCATTGCCAGCATCTACTTCTTTGGCTCTAAGGCAATCTATATCATCCTGGTGACCACATTCTCGGCATTAATTACCGAGGCACTTATTCAGAAGTTATGTAAGAAACCAGTTACTATCTTCGACGGAAGCGCAGTAGTCACTGGGATCCTCTTGGCCTTTAACCTCCCCCCTGGTATCCCATTATGGATGGCTGGGGTGGGGGGAGCCATTGCCATCTCCATTGGAAAGCAGGCCTTTGGTGGACTGGGCCATAATATCTTCAACCCCGCCTTAGTTGCCAGAACCATCTTATTAATCTCCTTTCCTGTGGTCATGACTACCTGGTCTCCACCGAGATTCATCTCCTTCGATGCCCTGACCTATGCCACGCCCTTAACCGCCCTAAAAATGGATAATATATTAACCCCTCTAAAGGACCTCTTTATTGGTAATGTTGGGGGTTGTATTGGGGAGACAAGTGCTTTAGCCTTGATTATAGGGGCACTCTATCTTCTTCTACGTAAACACATCACCTGGCACATACCAGTCACTTTCATCGCTACTGCTGGAATCCTCTGCTGGTTATTTGGCGGAGCAGAATTATTTCGAGGCCCTTTTTTATTCCACGTCTTAGCCGGTGGCCTATTATTAGGTGCTTTATTCATGGCCACCGATCCAGTTACCTCTCCCACTTCTCGCTCAGGGAGGATGATATTCGGTATGGGATGTGGTGCTATTACTGCTTTAATTAGATTAAAGGGGGGCCCACCAGAAGGAGTCTCCTTTTCTATTCTTCTGATGAATGCTTTCGCTCCCTTAATCGACCGCTTCATCAGACCACGCAAGTCAAGGGTAAAATAACTGTCACTTTAATACCCAAGATACAAGATACAAACATCAAACAATATCCAAATTCGAAATTCAAAATTCAAAACAGTTTGATAATTGGTTATTGACTATTGGGATTTGTTTGGTTATTGTTTCTTGGTTATTATATCTTATTTGATTATTTTTCTGAATGAGGTATACAAGAATGAGGGAGTCATCGAGATTGGTCATTGTTTTAACTCTGGTCTGCCTCATTGCTGCTTTGGCTCTGGCAGGAGTGGATAGACTCACAAAGGAGCCTCGCTTAGAGCAGAAGCGGTTGGCACACTTAAAAGCAATTAGAGCCGTTCTGCCTCCCCTCGATAACGACCTCTTAAAGGATAAGAAAGAGATTGAGGGAGTGACCTTTTATTTAGGAAAAAAAGAGGGAGAGATCACTGGGGTTGCCTTCTCATCAAAAGGAGAGGGATATAGTGGTTTCATCACCATTATGATGGGAGTGAGACCTGAGGATGATTCTATCACTGGGATAGAGATTTTGGAGCATATAGAAACTCCTGGTCTGGGGGCAAATATTGAGAAGGAGGAATTCAAAAACCAATTTAAGGAAAAATCCTTAGCTAACTCTAAATTGGTTGAGGGAAGATTAGCGGTTAAGAGGGATAGGGGAGACATCGATGCTTTGACTGGAGCCACCATCTCTTCCCGAGGAGTAACCGAGGCAGTGGATGAAGGGCTGAAGATATTCCTGAAATACAAAAAACAGATACTTGTTGAATAGTGAACAAGAGTTAGTTTATCGTCGTTCGGTTAAGGTTACGACGCCTATATCAAATGATGTAGCGCAATATCAAAAGTCAAAATTCAAAAGTCAAAATGATCCGTCTAAGACGGACAAAATGTAAAATTTTGAATTTTAATCTGTAATTTTGATATTTAATTTTTAATATTTGATTTTTTCAACGTAACCCTGCGATGTTATCGATACAGGCCTCGTTGCCCTAACCGTCAGACGTAACCTTTATGGAAATTGAGATGAGCCTTCAAAAAGAGTTTACTAAGGGATTTTTTGCTGAGAATCCAATATTCAGACTACTTCTCGGGATGTGTCCTACCTTAGCCGTGACTACTGCTGCCATAAATGGGGTGGCCATGGGACTGGCCACTACCGTAGTCTTGGTTGGTTCCAACTGCACTATCTCCCTATTACGAAGACTCATTCCTCCTCGGGTGAGAATCCCGGCCTTTATCGTCATCATTGCTTCCTTCGTCACCATCATCGATATGCTCATGGCCGGCTTCTTCTATGAACTACATAAGGTGCTTGGCCTCTTCATACCGCTCATTGTTGTTAACTGCATCATCTTGGGAAGGGCAGAGGCTTACGCCTCAAAGAATCCCCTCCTTCGTTCTCTCATCGATGGCTTGGGAATGGGCTTAGGCTTCACCATCTCTTTAATCGTTTTGGGTAGTATAAGGGAAATACTGGGAAGTGGAACCGTCTTTGGATTTGCTCTCTTAGGAGAAGGCTATCCTCTCTTTATAGTTATGCTCCTTCCTCCGGGAGCATTCATCGTTTTAGGCCTTCTATTGGGACTAATGAATAGGTTGAGGAAGGCATAATGCTTCATTTATTCGTAATCTTCTTAAGTGCCATCTTAGTAAATAACTTTGTCTTAACAAGATTCTTGGGCATCTGTCCTTTTTTAGGCGTTTCCAGAAGGGTAGAGACCGCACTGGGGATGGGCATGGCGGTGATCTTCGTCATGACTCTAGCTTCTTTAGTGACCAACCTCATATATAATCTTGTCTTAGTTCCCTTGAACCTCTTATTCTTACATATCATCACCTTCATTCTGGTCATCGCCTCCTTAGTCCAGCTGGTTGAGATTGTCTTAGAGAAGATCAGCCCTGCCCTATATCGCGCTTTAGGAATATATCTTCCCTTAATTACTACCAACTGTGCCATCCTGGGTCTCGCTCTATTGAATGTCATCAAAGGACATAATGCCATTCAGGCCATTTTCTTTGGTCTGGGAGCGGGAATTGGCTTTGCCCTGGCTCTTCTCATCATGGCTGGGATAAGGGAAAGACTGGAGTTAGCAGATGTTCCAGTAGCCCTACAGGGAGCAGCCATCACCCTCATCACGGCTGGACTTCTCTCTTTAGCCTTCATGGGCTTCAGTGGATTGGTAAAACTTTAAATAGATCAGTTAACAACGGTTAATAGTAGTTAATAACAGTTAATATCAGTTGCGTTTTTTAGTGTAACCGATTTTAACCGTTAATAACCGATATTAACCTTTCTAATCACGGAGTCTTAAGAATGGTTAATCCAATAATTTTATCAGTTTCTGTTCTGGGTGGCTTGGGTCTCTTGGCTGGGAGTGGGCTAGCCTATGCCTCTAAGAAGTTCGTTTCTAAGATAGACCCTAAAGTAGAGGCAATATTGGAAGCCTTGCCTAGAGCAAACTGCGGGGCCTGTGGATTCGCGGGATGCAGCGGCTTTGCCAAGGCATTGGTTGAGGAAAAGGCTCAGGCCAATGGTTGCATCCCTGGTGGGGAAGGGGTAGCCAATCAAGTTGCTTCCATTCTGGGAGTAGAGGTAGAGGTCAGAGAGAAGAGAATCGCCAAGATTCTTTGTTATCATAGAGGAGCATCCCAGACTCAGTTTGACTATCAGGGTCTGGAAAGCTGCCGGGCAGCGGCCCTCTTATTTGGTGGGGATAAGGCCTGTCTCTACAGCTGTCTTGGACTAGGGGATTGTATCGAAGTCTGCCCCTTCGGGGCCATCACTCTAATCAAAGGAAGAATTGAGATTGATGAAGAGAAATGTACTGGATGTGGAAAGTGCATCTCCATCTGTCCCAAGGAGGTAATTGCCTTAGTTCCCGAAGAGAAGAAAGTCCACGTCCTCTGTAACTCTAAGGATAAGGGAGCCATAGTAAGAAAGATATGCAAGGAAGGCTGCATCGGATGTGGGATCTGTGTCAAGGTCTGTCCAGAGGGAGCAATAACCCTAAAAGATAATTTAGCTTATATCAATTATGAGAAATGCACAGAGTGCGGGGTCTGTGTCGAAAAGTGTCCCACCCACGTCATTGAAATGGTTAATGGTTGACGGTTTACGGTGTACGGTAAAAACGGTTAACGGGTAAACGGTAAACGACCACTTAAAACATGAGGAGGTATTTCCATGAAAGTAAGAGTTCCTTTGAATAGGGCAAGTAGGCTTTTGAACCATGGGCCGACAGTATTGATAACCTCCTTTTATAAGGGACGACCAAATGTTCAGACCGTTGCCTAGAACATGCCCTTGGACTATGATCCCCCAAGGGTAGCTTTGGTGGTCGGAAGCGATAACTACTCCTATGAGTGTATTACCAAGACAGGTGAATTTGTAATAAATATCCCATCCAAAAAATTATTGGAGAAGACCGTCCAATGCGGGACCATCTCAGGAAGAAAAGTAAATAAATTCAAGAAATTTAAACTGACCCCCATTCCAGCGAAGAAGGTAAAAGCACCACTCATAAAAGAATGTATTGGCCACCTGGAATGCAAACTCATTAAATCGAAAGTAACCAAAGATTATGACCTTTTCTTAGCGGATGTGGTATACGCCTGGGCGGAAGAAGGCACATTTACTGATAGATGGCTTATAGAAAAGGAAAGGGCGAAGACCATCCATCATCTCGGTGGAGAGTACTTCACCTTTCCCAGCAAGGTAAAGATTAGGGAATGGTGACCACAAAGACACAAAAGGAGAAACAAAGACACAAAAAATTTCCATTTTGTGCCTTTAAGTTAAATTCTGCGTTTTTGCCCTTCGGACCCTGAAGGATCCTCAGGATCCTGAATGGGCGGTTGCAAAGGAGGGAAAGAGAATGGTAAGAAGAGCGGTTGTTGCTGGACAGTTCTATAATGGGACAGCGGAGAGTTTGAGGGAACAAGTAAGAAAGTATATCGATGAGAAGGCGAAGAAAGAAGAGGTGATGGGGGTTTTAGCTCCCCATGCGGGGTTCATGTTCTCTGGCCAGGTGGCAGGAGCCGTCTATTCCCACATAATTTTTCCTGATACCTTTGTCATCCTTGGTCCCAATCATACTGGAGCAGGACACCCCTCCGCTATTATGACAAAAGGGAAGTGGCAGACTCCTTTAGGAGAGGTAGAGATTGATTCTGACTTAGCGAGTAAGATATTGGCCAATTCTAAGAGCCTGAGAGAGGATGAGAGGGCCCATTCCTATGAGCATTCTATAGAGGTTCAGCTTCCTTTCTTGCAGTACTTAGGAAAGGACTTTAAGTTCGTTCCCATCTGTCTGAGCCACCTCGATTCAGAGGCCTGCCGGGATATTGGGAAAGCAATCGCTCAGGCAATAAAGGAAGAGAAGAAGAAGGTAGTTATCGTAGCCAGTTCAGATCTCACCCACTATGAGCCACAAGAGGAAGCGAATAGGAAGGACAAGGTTGCCTTAGACGCAGTAATAAAATTGGACCCGGAGGGATTAATTAACAGAGTAGAGGAACTCAGGATTTCAATGTGCGGCGTTATCCCTACAACCATTATGCTTATGGCAAGTAAAGAGTTGGGCGCCACAAAGGGCGAGTTAGTAAAATATATGACCAGTGGGGATGTCATCGGCGACTATCGCCAGGTAGTAGGCTACGGCGGAATCCTTGTTAAGTAAAAAAGTAGGAAAGTAGGAAAGTAAGAAAGTAGGAAAGATGAAAGAAGCACTATATTACGAGAAGGTAGATGACAAGATAAAGTGCCTTCTATGTCCCAAGGAGTGTCTCATTGCTCCGGGAAAGAGGGGATTCTGCAGGGGAAGGAAGAATGTGGATGGAAGGTTAATTGCCTTAACCTATGGGGAGTGCGTTTCAATTGCTGTCGACCCCATAGAGAAGAAGCCCTTGTATCACTTCCATCCTGGCTCCTTAATCCTCTCCTGCGCTCCCAATGGCTGTAACTTCACCTGCGTTTACTGCCAGAACTGGACTATTTCTCAGGAGGAGACCCCCACCCAACATGTCACTTCTCAAGAAATGGTGGAACTTACTCTGAAGAAGGACTCTGTGGGAATTGCTTATACCTATACCGAGCCTTTAATCTGGTATGAGTATCTCTTGGAGACAGCGAAGTTAGCAAAAGAGAAGGGGCTGGCCAATGTCCTGGTTACCAATGGCTACATTAACCCCGAGCCCTTTGAGGAACTTCTCCCCTATATCGATGCTATAAATATCGATGTCAAGGCCATGAAGGAATCATTCTATGAGGAATACTGCAAGGCCACCCTCTCCCCAGTCTTACAGACGGCAGAGAAAGCAAGGAAAGCCTGCCATGTGGAGATCACTAATCTCATCATCCCTACCTTAAATGATTCTGAAGAAGATTTTAAAAAACTAGTCGATTGGATAGCAGATGAGTTAGGGGATGATACCCCTTTACACTTCTCAAGATATTTTCCGGCTTATAAGTTGAATATTCCACCCACTCCAGTAACTACCTTAGAGAAAGCGAGGGAAATAGCCCAGAAGAGATTAAAGCATGTCTATATCGGAAATATCTTAGATCCCAGTGCCAATACCACCTATTGTCCGAAGTGTAAGAAGGCCTTAATCGTACGTGATGGATACTCTATCTCCAGGATGCATCTGAAAGGGAAGAGATGCCAGTATTGCGGGGAGGAGATTAACATAGTGAGAAAGTGAGAAAGTGGGCAGGTGGGAAAGTGGAAAAGGTAAAATAGTGAAAAATGCAAAATGAAAAATTAGCAATGCAAAATGCAAAATTACTTCCTACTTTTTACTTGTCAACTTGTATTCTTATTAACTTGTTAACTATCTGAACGGAGTGAGGATGAAAGGGATTTTGGAATGAAGAAGTTATTCATTCCATTTTTAATAATAGTCCTTGTATTTTTGAGGCATCGGAATTTCAATAAATTCCGATGCCGATGATTAGAAAATTTGGGGGAAAGAATCTGCTTGCCCCCAAGGGGTAACAGTGGAGAAATGCGACGTATAGGAACATTTCGGAACGCCAGAGGGGTGAAACCCCTATGGAAGTATTCCCGAAGGGAATATCTTGATGGGGCAGAAAAGGATGAAGAAACTTTATCTTATTCCTATTGGGGAAGTGGATGGGAAGATACTGGAGGGATTGAAATCCTCTTTAAGAGAGAGGTTCCATTTAGAGGTTGTAATTGGGGAGGCTCTGCCTAAACCAGATTATGCCTACAATCGAAGAAGAAGACAGTATCATTCCTCACCCATTTTAGATAACCTTTCCCGCCTTCGCTCTTCCACCCTCCGCAGTAGCAGTACTACTGCTACGGAGGACGGGTCGAGCTTCGGCGGGCAAGCCTATCGGGTATTGGGGGTTACAGAATTAGACCTTTATGTTTCCAATCT
The DNA here is from genome assembly GCA_030619985.1 of bacterium. Lineage (GTDB taxonomy): Bacteria > UBP18 > UBA7526 > UBA7526 > UBA7526 > JAUWXM01. The sequence goes on from JAUXAI010000022.1 coordinate 13,617, forward strand.
CAACTTCATCTTCGGTCAGGCCCAGATGGGAGGAAGAACTGCTTTAATCTCTCTTGCTCGATTAAGAGAGGAGTTCTGGGGAAGAAGGCCAAACGAGAGACTGCTTGCCGAAAGGGCCTTAAAGGAAGCGGTCCATGAGCTGGGCCATACCCTTGGTCTGGAACATTGTTCCAATCCAAAGTGTGTCATGCACTTCTCCAACTCCTTGGCTGATACAGATATAAAGGGCTCCTGGTTCTGTCCAGAATGCGAGAAGAAGATTAGAAAATGATTAAAAAACTTCTCTTCTTTATCTTAATAGTTATTTTTTTAATTAGTGGTTGCACTCCAAGATTTCCTACTAAGAAAGAGTTCTTGATGGATACTGAAGTGGAGATCATCCTACCCCAGGGAGGTGAGGAGGATTTTACCGCTGCCTTTAATGAAATAAAAAGAATTGAGAAATTAATGGATGTCCATAATCCAGAGAGTGAAATCTCTCGAGTTAATAAATTGGCCGATAAGGAACCGGTTAAAGTTAGCAAAGAGATCTTTGAGGTCTTGAAAGAGGCGCTGAAATATAGTAGGCTTACCTCTGGGGCCTTTGACGTGAGCATTCGTCCCTTGTCTCGTTTATGGGGAGAAAAAGGAAAGTTAAAGGAAGTCCCTGAAATAAAAGAGATAGAGGAAAAATTACTACTGGTCAATTACAAAAATATCATCTTAAATGAAAGGAATCAGACGGTTGAATTTAGGAGGGAAGGCATGACTATGGATCTGGGGGGGATAGCGAAAGGCTATGCCCTAGATTGTGTCATAAGAGTTTTAAAGGAAAGGGGAATTAAAGAGGCCTTGATCAATGCCGGCGGAGATATTCGAGTTATGGGAGAAAGAGATTGGAAGGTCGGCCTGCAACATCCCAGGAAAGAGGACGAGGTTTTGGCAGTAATTAGACCAAGAGACCAAGCAATTGCTACCTCCGGCGATTATCAGAAATACTTTATCAAAGAGGGTAAGAGATATCACCACATTATCAATCCCGAGACTGGTTATCCTGCTACAGAATGTATGAGTGTAACCATTATCGGACCAAATGCTATTCAGACAGATATCCTTGCTACCGGAGTCTTCATTTTAGGTCCAGAGAAGGGAATGGGGCTAATAGAATCCCTAAAGGAAGTTGAAGGAATCATTATCGATACTCAGGGAAAAATCCTTCTTTCTTCCGACCTAAAAGGAAGATTGCAAATTGACTCTAATATTTAACCCCTTACCTTTCTACAGGATAAATTTTAATTTTGGCTCTTTGATGTAAATCCTGATACCATTGATTATAGACCGTTGCTTTCTTCTTTTGAATAAAGTCTTCAGTAAATGCCTCCCTCTCTTGACTGAATCTTTCCTCATCCATTCCTTTTCGTTTGATTACTTTAATGATGTAATAACCATCCCTTCCCCTTAGAGGATCCTTCACTTCGCCCACTTTGAGGCCGAAGGCCTCCTCTTCAATCTTTCGGGGCAGGTTACTCTCCCCACGCTTGAAAAGACCGGTTCCTTCAACCTCTAAAAAAAACTTTTTAGCCAAAATCTCTAAATCCTCTTTTTCCATTTCCTTTGTTATTTCTTGAGCCCTTTCTTTCGCGGTCTTCCATCTCTTTTCTTCTTTTAAAGTTCTCTTTATCTTTTCTTTTACTTCTTCTAAGGGAGGGATGTAAGATTCTTTCCTTTCCTCTAACTTGATGATGTGGTAGCCGAATCTGCTTCTCACCGGGCGAGATATCTGACCTTCTTTCAATCCAAAAGCCACCCTCTCAAACTCCTCTACCATATCCCCTTTCTTAAAGAAGCCCAGATCTCCGCCCTTCTCTTTGCTGGGACACTGGGAGAGTTCTTTTGCTAGGCTTTCGAAATCCTCTCCCGCTTTCGATTTCTTTTTTATCTCTTTTATTTTCTCTGAGGCCTCTTCTCCCTTAACCAAGATATGCCTTACTCTTATCTTCTCTGGTATCCGGTAATCCTCTTTTTGCTGCTCATAATACTCTTCTACCTCTTCTTTCTCAGTCCTTATATCTTTCTCGGGTTTTATAAGAAGATATTCAATCTCTATCTCTTCATTCATTTTTAGATATTCATCCCGGATCTCCTTTTCGCTTATCTCTATCCCATCCAGAATTAGATTCTTCAATTTGGTAATAGAAATTTCCTTGCTCATCTCCTCTTCAAACTTTTGGGGAGTATATCCCAACCAATCCAGGAGGGCGAAATAGGTCTCTTTATCGAACTTCCCCTCTTTCTGAAAGGCCGGGTAGCTTTTTATCTCTTTCCTCAATTCTTGATCACTCACCCTAATTCTCTCCCTTTTCGCTTCCTGGAGCAGAAGTTCCCTTTTGATTAAGCTATTTAGCGCCGCTCCCTCCAGGTTTAAAATCTTTGCCATTTCTTGGTTGAATGCATCCCCCATCCTCTCTCGCATCGCCCGGTAGAGCCCCTCAACTTCCTTGTAATAAACCTCTCTTGTGATGCCCTTCCCGTTTACCGAAGCGACCAGGCCTATCCCCCTTTCTCGCAATCCCCCTGTGCCCCACCAGATAAAGGCCGGAATAATTAAAATGATGGTAATCCAAAGAATTCTTCTTGCCCTTCTGCGCATGATCTTGAGCATTACCATAACTTGCCTCCCCACTCCATTCGGATAGTTAATAAGTTGACAAGTTAATAAGTTGATACGTATTTTCGTATTCTCTTATTCTCGTATTTTCTTGTTAACTTGTATCCTTGTTAACTTGTATCCTTGTTAACTTCTGTCTACTGATCACCGATCGCTGTTCACTGTTCCCCGTTCACTGTTATAGTATATCTCCTCTTTAAAATTTTTGCAAGAAAAACTTGCCCCGTTAGAAATAGTGTGATATTATAGCAAATAGAAAGTAAGAGAGTAGAAAGTAGGAAAGTAAGTTTTGAAGCAATCGAGCTATCAAGCTATCGAGAACAAGGATCAAATATTCAGGATCAAGCATCCAATATCTGTGATCTGTGCTAATCTGTCCCGCCGCGAAGCGGTCCCTTTGGGAAAGGGATCCCTTTGGGATAATAAATCTGTGCTAATCTGTGTTTGAGGAAGGAGGGAAAGATGCTATTCGATTGGTTTTTAGGAATATTCTCCAATGATGTGGCCATCGATCTGGGGACCTCTACCACCTTAGCCTATATCAAGGGCCAGGGGATTATCTTGAGGGAGCCAAGTGTGGTGGCCATCCTGAAAGAGACAGGCAAGGTCATGGCTGTGGGAAGCGATGCCAAGAGGATGCTGGGAAGGACCCCGGCCAATATCGTAGCCATCCGACCCATGAAGGACGGAGTGATCGCCGACTTCGAGATCACAGAGGAGATGCTACGCTACTTCATTACCAAGGCCCATAAGAGAAAGGCCCTGGTGAGGCCCCGGATTATCGTCTGTGTTCCCTTAGGGATAACAGGGGTGGAGAAGAGGGCGGTGGAAGAATCCGCCCGGCAGGCAGGAGCCAGAGAGGTCTATCTTATTGAGGAGCCCATGGCCGCCGCCATTGGAGCCGGACTCCCCATTGCCGAACCCGCGGGAAATATGATTGTAGATATTGGTGGGGGGACCTGTGAGGTAGCAGTAATCTCGTTGGGAGGGATCGTCTGTCATCGCTCGATTCGCGTGGCCGGGAACGAGATGGATGAGGCCATTATGGCCTATCTTAAGAAGACCTATAACCTGGCTATTGGGGAACATACCGCAGAGGAGATTAAGATAAGGATTGGGAGCGCCTACCCCTTAAAAGAGGAACTCACCCTGGAGGTGAAGGGAAGGGACCTGATAGCAGGTTTGCCAAAGACAGTGACCATCACTTCCCAGGAGATAAGAAAAGCCTTACAAGAAACCTTAGGGGTCATTGTGGAGGCGGTGAAGAGCACCTTAGAACGTACCCCACCAGAGCTATCCGCAGACATTATGGAGAGAGGAATTATGATG
>JAUXAI010000046.1 GCA_030619985.1 bacterium
AGACCGATTTGAATAATGTCATTGGTTCCTTAGTAAAGATCCTTTGGTATGGATATCCTTACTCTGATAAAGGGGATGCTATTATTGCTCTGGGCATGATTGGAAGTGAGAAATCAATTGAGCCATTGTGTGAGATTCTAAAGAATGCAACAAGGGATCATTTGCGCTCTGAAGCAGCAAAGGCATTAGGGCGAATAGGAAATAGGAGAGCAATTCCTACTTTGATCCAAGCTTTGCTAAATGATAGTTATCGCCATACGCGTTGCAGCGCCGCTCAAGCCTTAGGAGAGATAGGCGATAAAAAAGCTATCCCTGCCTTAGAGAGAGCCTTAAAGGATGAGTATTACTATACTCGTTGGCGAGCTGCAGAAGCTTTAAAGAAACTTACCGGTAAGGATTATACCTATAAAGGCAAAAAATCTCCTTCGAAAGAGATTGAGGAGATGATGAAAAAGATCAAAGAAACGGAGAAAGAACTTCCAAAACAGAAGTAAAAGACTCAGGAGGAAAGGATTGGAAGATGGTAGAAATTAAAGAGAAGATTATTCCCATCTATATTGAAGATGAGATGAAGGATGCCTACATCGATTACGCCATGAGCGTCATCATCGGTAGGGCCTTACCGGATGTAAGGGATGGACTGAAGCCAGTCCATAGAAGGATTCTCTATGCTATGCATCAGATGGGATCGACCCATAGTAAGCCCTATAAGAAGTCGGCAAGAATTGTGGGAGAGGTCTTAGGAAAATATCATCCTCATGGGGATGCTGCGATCTACGATACCCTGACCCGGATGGTCCAGGACTTCTCTCTGAGGCACCCCTTAATCGATGGCCAGGGCAACTTCGGCTCTTTAGACGGTGATGCGCCAGCGGCCATGAGATATACTGAGGTTAGATTAGGCTCCCTGGCTGAGGAGTTACTCAAGGACATTGAGAAAGAGACAGTAAACTTTGGCCCCAACTTCGATGGCTCTTTGCAGGAGCCCCATATTCTACCCTCTGCCATTCCCAACCTTCTGGTAAACGGCTCTTCGGGAATTGCGGTAGGCATGGCCACCAATATCCCTCCTCATAATTTAGAAGAGGTGGTGGATGGCACAATCGCGGTCATAGATGATCCAGAGATTGAGGTGGAGAAGTTAATCCCCGTTATTAAGGGACCAGACTTCCCTACCGGGGCCCTAATCTGTGGAAGGAGTGGAATAAATGAAGCATATACCACAGGAAGAGGACATATTACCCTAAGGGCCAGGGTGGATATTGAGAAGCATAAGGGAGGAAGGGAGTATCTCATAGTAAAAGAGATCCCCTTCCAGGTGAATAAGGCAAGGTTAGTGGAGTCCATCGCTAATTTAGTTAGGGCCAAGAAGATTGAGGGAATAGCGGACCTGAGGGATGAATCGGATAGAAGAGGAATGAGGATCGTCGTTGAATTAAAGAGGGGTGAGATCGCTCAGGTCATCCTAAATCAACTATTCAAGCATACTCAATTACAGACCACCTTCGGGGTAATCATGCTCGCTCTGGTCAATAACCAGCCCCGGGTCCTGAACCTTAAGCAAGTAATCGCCTACTACATTGAGCATAGAAGAAGGATAACAGTAAGAAGGACAGAGTATGAGTTAAGAAAAGCCTCTCTGCGGGCTCACATCTTAGAGGGCCTGCGCATCGCCATCGCTAACCTGGATAAGACGATAAAGATAATCAGGACCTCCAAGTCACCTGAAGAGGCTAAGGAAAAATTAATCAAGGCCTTTGAGCTAAGTGGGGAACAGGCCCAAGCCATCCTGGATATGAAGCTGCAACGCCTGACCGGTCTGGAGAGGGAGAAGATAGACCTGGAGTATAAGGAATTAGAGAAGAGAGTAAAGGAGTATAAAGCAATCTTAAAAGATCCCCAGAAGGTCCTGGATATTGTCTCTGAGGAGCTATTAGCCATTAAGAAGAAGTATGGGGATAAAAGAAGGACTCAGATTACTAAGGCCGCGGTGGAGGAGTTCCGGGTAGAGGACTTGATCGCTGAGGAGGATGTGGCCATTACCGTTTCCCATGCTGGTTACATAAAGAGGATCCCGGTCTCTATCTATCGCGTGCAGAGGAGAGGTGGAAGAGGGGTCACAGGAATGGGGACCAAGGAGGAGGACTTTGTAGAGCATCTCTTGATTGCTTCTACCCACCAGTATATTCTATGTTTTACTAACAAGGGAAGGATCCACTGGCTCAAGGTCTATAAGATTCCCCAGGCAGGAAGGGCCGCCAAGGGAAAGGCTATGGTCAACCTCTTGAGGCTGGATCAGGATGAGTTCGTCACTACCTTTATCCCAGTGAAGGAGTTTGATGATAAATACTTTCTCATTATGGCTACCAAGAAGGGGGTAATTAAGAAGACCAATCTGGCTGCCTACTCCCGTCCCCGGGCAGGAGGGATTATTGCTCTCCGTCTGGATAAAGGGGATGAGTTAATAAAGGTGAAGATGACCGATGGCTCTCAGGATGTTGTTTTAGGAAGCAGGGCGGGACTGGCCATAAGATTCCGAGAAGCCCAGGTGCGTGCTATGGGAAGGGGAGCAAGAGGGGTGAGAGGGATTAGGCTGGCTAAGGACGATCGGCTAATCGGTATGGAGGTCTTAAGGGAGGAGGCCACGTTATTAGCGATTACTGAGAACGGATATGGGAAAAGGACCAAGCATACCAATTATCGGGTTCAGTCTCGGGGCGGTAAAGGAGTAATAAATATTCAGACCACCAAGAGGAATGGCCCGGTAGTGGGGATCAAGATGGTCGATACCTCCGATGGGTTGATGATTATTACTGTAAAAGGGATGATTATCCAATCCCCAATTAAGGATATCCGGTCCATGGGAAGAAATACTCAAGGGGTTCGTCTCATCAGGCTCAAACCCGAAGATAAGGTAGTGGCTGTTGCCCGGGTCATGGCTAATCAAGAAGAGAAAGAAGCAGAAGTAAAGAGAGAAAGTGAGAAAATTGCAACCGCAAAAGCGCCCGTCTGGCCACCGGACAGGCAAAAGATTCGCAGAGAGCGCAGAGAAAAGACTAAAAAAGGCGGAAAAAGAAAAAGGGGGAGACCCCCGAAAAAGAAAATCAAAAATCAAAAATCAAAAGTCAAAATTAAAGTTAAAAGGTAATTATTCCTTTGGAGTTTTTTATTTTAGGGTATCAGAATCCCTAAAACAAGGTTCTCGCGAAGCGAGGTTCTTATTTTGATCTTGGTGTTGAATTCGTTTGATAATTTCCGGATTCTTTCCAAGATTCTTTCTGCCTCTTTATCCTTAAGAATTCGGGGCTGAAACTTAATCTCTTTGTTATAGACTGAGATAGGAATTATCTCTAATTTTTGTAACTTATCTTTCGAGAAATAGAATCTGAAGATTGCCGACTCTTTCGCCTTCTCACTATAGGAGCCGAAGGCGAAGTTCCCCAAAGAATAAATAATCACTCCCTTCTCATAGGTCTCGATACCACTTAGGCTATGGGGATGATGGCCCAAGATAATATCCGCCCCTTGATCAATAGCAAGATGGGCTAATTTCCTTTGATACTCCTGAGGGGAAATCTTCTCTTCACTTCCCCAGTGGAAGGAGACGATTAAAAAATCTACTTTTTCTTTTAGCTCTTTGACATCCTCTTTTACTCTTGAAAATTTACCATAGGCAGCACCTGCTTTTTCTTCTTCTGCCCAGAATTCTTCAGGGAAGGTATTGGAATAGGCAAGGAATCCAAATCTCTTATTCCTTACTTTTAAGATAACCGGCTCCCTTGCTTCAAAGATGTTCTTCCCTGCTCCGATGTGGAAGATCATCTGACTATCCAAGACTTCTATGGTCTCAAAGAGGGCCTCTTCTCCATAGTCCAGGATGTGATTATTGGCCAAGGATAGGACATCGAATCCCACTTCCTTTAATCCTTCTGCTACTTTGGGATGAGCACGGAAGGTATATTCCTTATCTGGAATTGGCTCTCCTTTAGTGGATAAGGGAGATTCTAAGTTAGCAAAGGAGATATCAGCCTCCTTAAATATGTGAGCGGTATACTTATAAGGATAGGAGGGGCCATATTCTTCAATGAATGGCTCCAAGCGGTGAGCGAGCATAATATCCCCTACGGCAACAAGAGTAATTTCCTCCTCTTGAGTAATAGCATTTAGACTTAGTAAAAAGCATAGAATGGTGAATAAGAAGAAAACTTTTTTAAACATTTTTAACTCCGAGTGAATCCTGTCAAGTAAAACAATTATCGTCATTGCAGTTAGGTCAGTTTAGTCAGTTGAGTCAATTAACGGACAAAACAGACAAAACGGGCTAAACGGACACAACGATATTATCACAAACATTAATAAGAAGTCAATTATGGAAAAATACAAGATATTAGAACATACTGCGGATGTGGGCATAGAGGCAGAAGGAAGAACCTTGGAAAAGGCATTTGAGAACGTTGCTTCTGGGATGCTTTCTCTTATGATCGATCCAGAAAAAGTCAGTGAAAAGGAGTCCTATTCTCTGAAAGTAAAGGGAAGGGATGAGAAGGAACTACTAGTTGCTTTCTTAAGTGAACTGCTCTATAAGTATGAGGTAAACGATATTCTGCCGAAGAGGGTTGATATTTCTCTTTTGACTAATAAAGATTTGAAGGCTGAGGTATACGGAGAGAAGATAGATCTGAAGAGACACACCATAGATACCCAGATCAAGGCAGCCACCTATCATCAACTAGCGATAGAGAAGAATAAGAACTGGAGAATAAGGGTGATTTTCGACATCTGAAACACAGATTATCACAGATTTGATACAGATGATCACAGATAAATCCGTGTTTATCGGTGCTTTTAATTATGGAGGGTTAGAAGGGTTAAATGGGGTAAGAGAGTAAACCCCCTCCCCCCTTCATCCCTTTACCATACATCTGCGGTCATCTGCGTTCAAAATCTGTGTCAATGCTTAATATTTATGCTCTCTAGAATGCCAGCGAAGCGCATTCTGTAATCCGTGCATAAAGAGGCTTACAAAGATGAAGAAGGAGTGGACCGGACCGTTAGAGAAGATCGATGAATATAGATACAGGATCCCTAAGTCCTACAAATCGGGGATGCGCACCTCAGGGATTATCTATACCGATGAGAAACTTCTAAAGAGCATCCGCCAGGACCAGGCACTAGACCAGGTGGCCAATGTTGCCTTTCTTCCCGGGATCGTGGGAGATTCCCTGGCCATGCCCGACATCCACTGGGGCTATGGCTTCCCCATTGGCGGTGTGGCTGCCTTTGATGTAGAGAAGGGTGTCATATCTCCCGGAGGGGTGGGGTACGACATAAATTGTGGAGTGAGAGTTCTGCGCACCAACTTGAGAGAAAACGATATAAAAGAAAAGGTTCAGGATCTGGGATGGGCTCTCTTCAGAGAGATTCCCTGTGGGGTGGGCTCTACGGGAAGAATAAGGGTGAGCGATAGCGAATGGCAGGAGGTCCTTACCAAGGGCACCCAGTGGGCGGTGAAGAAGGGATATGGATTACCAGAGGATATTGAACATACAGAGGAGAAGGGTGCTATGCCCGGTGCTGACCCAGATAAGGTCTCTCATCATGCTAAAGAGAGGGGGAGAAAGCAGTTGGGAACCTTGGGAAGTGGGAACCACTTCCTGGAGATTCAGGTAGTAGAAGAGATATTTGATGATGAGGCAGCAAGGGTCTTTGGAATAGAGAAGGGCTCCATCACGGTGATGATTCACTGTGGCTCTCGTGGTTTCGGCCATCAGGTCTGTACTGACCACCTGGTTTTCATGGGAAGGGCCATAGAGAAGTATGGTCTGAGCCTTCCCGATAGACAACTGGCCTCTGCCCCAGTCAATTCTAAAGAGGGTAAGGCCTATTTCGGGGCCATGGCCTGTGCGGCAAATTATGCCTGGGCAAATAGGCAGTGCATCATGCACTGGACGAGAGAGATTTTTGAGAAAGTTCTGGGAAGGAGTCCCAAGGATTTAGGGATGGATTTAATCTATGATGTGGCCCATAATATCGCCAAGTTCGAGGAATATGATATAGAAGGAAAGAAGGTAAAATTATGCATCCATAGGAAGGGAGCAACCAGGGCCTTTGGACCGAATCATCCTCAGATTCCTAAAGAATATAAGTCCATCGGACAGCCGGTCCTCATTCCGGGTGATATGGGAACTAATTCCTATATCTTAGTGGGAACTAAGAAAGCAGAAGAAGAGTCCTGGGCCTCGACCTGCCATGGCGCAGGAAGGGTAATGTCAAGGCATGCTGCTATTAGACTTACCAGGGGAAGGAATATTAAACAGGAGTTAGCAGAAAAAGGGATCATCGTCCACTGGAGGGGAAGGCATACCTTGCAGGAGGAGGTCTCTGAGGCCTATAAGGATGTCAATGAAGTAGTCCATGTGGTTCAGGGAGCAGGGCTTTCGAAGAAAGTAGCCAAGCTAAGACCTTGGGTAGTTGTGAAAGGATAAGCCAGCCTTCGGCTGGAAATCCCAAATCCCAAACTCCAAATTCCAAACAAATTCCAATTACCAAATGACCGAAATTCCAAACATCTGCTTCGGACATTGGAATTTTGAACATTGTATATTGTTTGTGATTTGTAATTTGTATATTGTAATTTATCCATAGATTTAGTACAGTGAGGTCTAAATGTTGGATATAAAGTTTATTAGGGAGAATCCAGAGAAAGTAAAGGAGGCCTGTCAGGCGAAGAAGGAAGAGGTGGACGTTGATAGGCTATTGAAGTTGGATAAAAAATACCTCAGGCTTCTCCAGAAGACAGAGGAATTGCGCCATAAGAGAAGAGAAGTTTCTAAAAAGCTACCAAAGAAAGGCACTGCGCCAAAATATTCCAAAGAAGAACTCAAAAAGTATGAGGAAGAAACCCGAAAGGCAAAGGAAGAGAGGAATAAATTACTTTTGGAAGTTCCCAACCTTCCTGCTCCGGATGTGAAGTTCGGTCAGAGCGAACTGGATAATGAGGTTATCAGAACCTGGGGAAAGAAGCCTGACTTTGGTTTCGAGCCTCTGGATTACTTGGTATTGGCGGAGAGCCTGGATTTAATTGATGTAAAAAGGGCGAGTAAGGTATCCGGGACGCGCTTTGGGTATCTCAAAAATGAGGCGGTTCTATTGGAGTTTGCTCTGGTCAACTTTGCTCTTGCCACCTTAATCAAAGAAGGTTTCCAACCTGTAGTTCCTCCAGCCTTAATTAGTGAGGATTCCATGCTCGGTATGGGTTATCTAGCTCACGGTGGAGAGGAGGAGACCTACCATTTAACCAGGGATAGACTCTATCTTACCGGCACGAGTGAGCAGTCCATTGGGCCCATGTACAAGGATGAGGTTCTCAGTGAGGAAGAATTACCTAAAAGGTATGTCGCCTTCTCCAGTTGCTTTCGTCGGGAGGCAGGCTCCTGGGGAAAGGATACCAAGGGCATTTTCCGCGTCCATCAATTCGATAAGGTGGAGATGTTCGCTTTCACTACTCAAGAAGATTCTATAAAAGAGCATGACTACTTCCTTTCCTTGGAAGAAAAATTGGTTCGGACCTTAGGAATTCCCTATAGAGTAGTCAAGATGTGTACCAGTGACCTGGGCAATCCGGCAGCCAGGAAGTTTGATATCGAGTGCTGGATTCCTTCCCAGGGGAAGTATCGCGAGACCCACTCTACCTCTTGCTGCACCGATTATCAGGCGAGAAGATTGAATATAAAGTATAAAGATAAAAACGGAAAGAAGCACCTGATACATACAGTAAATGGCACTGCCTTTGCTATCGGTCGCACAATCATCGCCTTAATTGAGAACTTTCAAGAGAAGGATGGCTCGATCTTAATTCCCAAGGTCCTGCGTCCCTACATGGAGGGAAAGAAGAAAATTACAAAAGAATAATAACCTATTTGTAAAAAGGAGGTGAATATAAATCATGGAGATTAAAAGGGTTCATCCTTTCTCTGTCTTTAAAATTGCGGGATTGTTGTACGCTATTTTTGGGCTCTTTGCTGGTTGCATATTTGCTCTTGTTTCTCTAGTGGGTGGGGAGAAAGCTCTCCCTTTTCCATTCGGTGGAGTCTTAGCCATAATTATCCTGCCCATTATCTATGGTGTATCAGGAGCTATTTTTGCAGCCATTGGTGCGGCACTATATAATTTAGTTGCCAAACTTGTTGGCGGAATTAAGATTAAACTGGAAGAGTAACCCAAGTAGTTACCAGTTTGGGAAGGATGGGTGAGTGGTTGAAACCGGCGGTCTTGAAAACCGTTAGGCCCTTTTGGGTCTCGCAGGTTCGAATCCTGCTCCTTCCGTGGAGGAGTAGCCTAGTGGTCTAAGGCGGCGCCCTGCTAAGGCGTTAGTCCCTTTGGGGGCTCGTGAGTTCGAATCTCACCTCCTCCGCCATGCACCAGACGGTGCATGGCTACGCCAGGTGCCTGTAGCTCAGTTGGATAGAGCGTTGGGTTGCGGACCCAAAGGTCGAGGGTTCAAATCCCCCCAGGCACGCCATCATATTTGCGGAGTTAAGCGCACCAAAATAATTTATAAAAGGAGGAGTGGCCGAGTCTGGCTTAAGGCGCTGCTCTCGAAAAGCAGTTCCTGCTTATAGCGGGACGGAGGTTCAAATCCTTCCTCCTCCGCCACAGACGCGAATCAGCGCGAACTGTAAAGCAAAAACGAAAGTAATTAAAACACGAATATACACGAATAAAAAACAGAGTGAGAAAAAGTGAAAGGGGAACTACCGCAGTTTTTAGAGAAATATTTCTGGGATGTGGAATTTAAAGAACTGAATATGAAGAGATCTGCTCGTTTCATTTTGAAGCGTATCTTAGAATATGGGGATGAGAAAGCAATAGCCTGGATGAGGAAGAATTTTACCGAAAAGGATGTAGAAGATATTTTAATTAATCTCAGAATCTCTCCCAAGAGCGCCAATTTTTGGGCTACTATATTTGATATTGATAAAAGGAAAGTTTTATCTCTGCAGAAATCTTATCTGGAGAGACGATATAGAGTCTGGCCATATTAAACAGGTATTTTCTAATGGGGTTTTGCACAGGTAACCGCAGATAAATTTGTGTTGAGGAGAAAGAAGGAGTGAAGAGAAGATACCAGCTACTCTCTGGATGGAAACATGAGAATCTGGAGAGGAAGATAGAGTGGTTTCTTTCATTGTCTATTACTGAGAGATATAGTCAAATAATCGGCTTAGGTGAATTTTTGAGGTTAGCTAGGACAAAGAAGAAAGAGGTCTATTTGAATGCTCGCAGAACATTTAAGACTATACAGATCCTTAAACAAAAATAGGGTAAGATACTTAGTAATCGGTGGGGTAGCCTGTGGTATCTATGGTTCTCCTCGAGTAACAGTGGATGTGGATATAGCCATTGAGCCCGCACTAGAAAATACCATAAGACTACATAAGGCGTTGATTGAGGCAGGATTTGGTACCGCGCACTTGACTACTCCGGAGAAGATATTGGCCAATGAGATCAATATCTTTAACGATTATATAAAGTTGGATATAATAACCAAGCCCAAGGGTCTTGATTTCAAAAAGGCTTGGCCAAGAAGATCGATTAGAGATATAAAAGGAGTCAAAGTGAAATTTATCTCTCTGGATGATCTCATAAAATCTAAAGTTGCTTCACACAGGAGAATAGATATAGAGGATGTTAAAATCTTAAAGAAGATAAAGAAGAGGTTAAAAGCAAAGGGTTGAGTGATAAGAGGAGAGGTGCGGGAGTGGTTTAACCGGCACGCCTGCCCGCCCTGACAGCTATCAGGGCGAGGTCTCGCCCACCAAAATTGGTGGGCGGAGAGAGCGTGTAAAACAATGTGGAATATTTATGTACTTTTTAGTGAGAAAACAGGGCGTACCTATATAGGGTGTTCAAAAGATATTCAAGCACGTTTAAATCGACACAATTCGGGGCGGGTAAAAGCAACTCGTAG
>JAUXAI010000068.1 GCA_030619985.1 bacterium
ATCTATTCTCAGAACAGGATGTATGATGAGGCAATAGAGGCTTACCAGAAGGCCATGGAACTTGATCCTGAGAGGGAGCGCTATAGCAAGAGCCTGGCTGATATCTATAAGAAACAGGGGAAGTATGGCGAAGCAATCAAGGAGTATAAGAAAGTTCTTGAAATAACCACAGAGAGCTGGCTTCTTGCCCGCACCTCTCTTGACTTGGCAGATACCTATAAGATGGCCAAGAGGTATGATGAGGCCATCTCTGAGTATAAGAGGATTATTGAAACGGTCAAAGAGGATTGGGTTGTCAACCAGGCCCAGAGAAGGCTCATCGAACTCTGCCAGAAGTTGGGAAGACTTGAGGAGCTCGCTCAAGAATATGAGAAGAAACTAAAGGAGTAAACTGTGATTCTTGTAAAGAGGGGGTTTTGGATATCTATTCTGTTATACTTATTCTTTGTTAGCTCGCCTATCTGGGCAGAAAAAGAGCTCAGGGCGTATAAGTTCCTGGGAGAGATCTACCAGGAGCAGGAGAAATATCAGAAGGCCATCATCCTCTACCAGAAGGCAATAAAGAAGTTTCCTGAAGAGACAAGCAAATTTCAATATCTAATCGGAGAGATCTACAGGGAAGCAAAGGATTTTTCTCAGGCCTTGGATGCTTTTGATAAGTTAATTAAGAGTTATCCGGAGAGCGAAGAAGCACCCCGGGCACAGTTAGCAATTGCCCGTATCTATGGCTATAGATTAGGTGATTATGAAAAGGCCTTCAACGAGTATCAGAGACTCATCGATATGTATCCCCAGAGCCGGCAGGTGGCAGACGCCTCATTAGGGATCGGGGAATGTTATGAGTATAAGGGAGACTATAAGAAGGCACTGACGAAATATCGAGAGATTATCGAGCGCTATCCGAGAAGTGGGGCAGACTACGATGCCGGATTAAAAGTAGATGCCATAACCAAGGGGAATGATTATAAGGGCGAGCCCCTGAGACTCTATACCTTAGAATATATGTTATGGAAGGAGGGCAAATACGAGGAGTCTATCGGAGTATGTCGAGAACTCATATCCCGTTATCCCAAAGCCCATCTCGCTTCCTCTGTTCAGTATTACATTGGTTATATCTATCAGTTTGAACTGAAGGACTATGAGCAGGCAATTGAAGAGTATCAGAAGGTTTTGAAAAAATATCCTAAGTGCCATCGGGCTTCCTTTGCTTGGTATCGCATAGGAGAATGCTATAAGCACCTAGAGAGGTATGACTTGGCAGAAGAAGCGTTTAAGAAAGTCTTGAGGGAGTATCCTGCTACCCTGCCCGCCCGATGGGCTAGATGGAGGCAATAATGGCCAAGATTGTAAAGATTAAAGCGCGGGAGATACTGGATTCAAGGGGGAATCCAACGGTTGAGGTGGATGTAGTTTTAGAGAATGGGATTTTAGGGAGGGCGGCTGTTCCTTCTGGGGCTTCAACTGGTGAGCATGAAGCATTAGAACTGAGGGACGGAGATGAGAAGAGATACTTAGGAAAGGGGGCATTGAAAGCGGTTAAGAATGTGAATGAAGTGATTGCTCCCAAACTTATAGGAAAGGATGTTACCAAGCAGGAAGAGATCGATAGATTGATGATTGATCTGGATGGGACGGAGAATAAGGGAAGGTTAGGAGCGAATGCCATCTTAGGGGTATCCTTAGCAGTTGCCAAGGCAGGAGCCATTTCTTCAAAGCTACCTTTGTATCAATACATTAGAAAGGATTACGGGTTAAGGGTTAAGGGTTATGAGTTGCCGGTGCCTATGATGAATGTCGTAAACGGGGGAAAGCATGCGAATAATAATGTTGATCTGCAGGAGTTCATGATCATTCCTTTAGGAGAGAACTTCAGGGAGTCTTTGAGGATGGGAGCAGAGGTCTTTCATAACCTAAAGAAGGTCCTAAAAGAGAAGGGCTATTCCACTGCAGTGGGTGATGAAGGGGGTTTTGCTCCAGATTTAAAATCGAATGAAGAGGCCATCCAGGTAATCTTAGAGGGAATCAAGAGGGCAGGATATAAAGCGGGAGAGGATGTTCTCCTTGCTCTGGATCCAGCAGCAAGTGAATTCTATGAGGACGGAAAATATATTTTAGCCTCTGAGAAGAAAGACCTATCCGCCAGTGAGATGATCGATTTCTATAAGGATTGGGTAAATAAGTATCCCATTGTTTCCATTGAGGATGGTTTAGCTCAGGATGATTGGGAAGGTTGGAAGAAGTTGACTCTTAAATTAGGCAAAAGGATTCAGATCGTGGGAGATGATTTATTTGTCACCAATCCTAAGCGATTGAAGAGGGGAATAGAAGAGGAAATAGCAAACTCCATTCTTATAAAGTTAAATCAGATTGGGACTTTGACTGAAACCATAGAGACTATAAAGATGGCCAAGGA
Organism: bacterium; assembly: GCA_030619985.1. Lineage (GTDB taxonomy): Bacteria > UBP18 > UBA7526 > UBA7526 > UBA7526 > JAUWXM01. The sequence goes on from JAUXAI010000068.1 coordinate 2,414, forward strand.
TGCAGGATATGCTACAGTCATTTCCCACAGGAGTGGAGAGACAGAGGATACTACCATTGCTGATGTAGCGGTGGCGGTCAATGCCGGGCAGATAAAGACCGGCAGCTGCTCGCGCAGTGAGCGCATCGCCAAGTATAATCAGTTGTTGCGTATTGAAGAGGAACTGGGTTCCGAAGCAATCTACAGAGGAAAAGAAGTCTTTGCAACCACAGAGCCGCAAAAACGCTAAATTAAACTGAAAAACGCTAAAATTGGAATCGTCAAAGCGCAAGAAATGATTTGGCGTTTTCGTTTTAAATTTTGGCGTCTTGGCATTAGAAGAGTAAATGATGGAGAAAAAAGGTAAGTATCCTTTCAAAGTAGTCTTAATAGCCATTCTTTTATTAATCTTCTTTCTCGCTTATCTCTTCCTCTCTGGATATCTCAACCTGAGGAAGGTGGGTCAGAGATTGGCGAGAATAGAGGAGGAGAATGAGAGGCTCGTTCAGGAGAATAAGAGGCTGGAGGAGGAGATAAAGGCCCTGGAAGGGGACCCCTTCTATATTGAGAAGATTGCACGGGAAGAACTAGGAATGGTAAAGAAGGGCGAGATCGTCTACGAGATCATCTCTTCTGAGGAAGAGAAGTAGAATTTGACAAATTAACTAATCTATGGTATATTGTGTAATAAAGCGGGGTAGTGGAGTCAGGTACCACGCGAGGCTCATAACCTCGAGGTCCCCGGTTCAAATCCGGGCCCCGCAACCAAATTTTCCTCTGGAAAATTTGACATCGAGCCCTGAAAGGGCGAGATACCTTAAAAAATATTAAGGTTTCTTGTCCCAACAAAGTTGGAACTCGAAATCAAATTTTTGATTGCATCAAAAATTTGGCGGTGTAGCTCAGTTGGTTAGAGCAGGGGAATCATAATCCCCGTGTCCGGGGTTCGAGTCCCTGCACCGCCACCATGCGACCTTTAAGGTCGCCTTTCTTGTAGCATTCGATTTTAAAAGATTGGAGGAAAAGGGATTCAAACGGATGATAATGGATTCAAACGGATAAAATAATTAGAAGTAAGTCCATATACATCCGCTCAAATCCGTATGCATCTGCATCTTGCTGAACGAAGTAAAGCATATTTGTAGAAGATGCTTAAAGAGAAAGTAAGAGAAACCATAAAGAAATTCGAGATGCTCTCTCCTGGTGATAGAGTAGTAGTTGGGGTCTCAGGAGGTCCGGACTCCGTTGCTCTATTGCATATATTAAAGGAACTTGCCCTCCAACTTAAAGTTTCTTTATCCATCGCCCACCTAAACCACAGATTCCGGGGCAAGGAATCGGACAGAGATGCGGAATATGTTCAAGAATTGGCTCTGGAACTGGGCCTGCCCGTTATTGTGGAATCCAGAGACGTCTCGGCTTTCATTAAGAAAGAAGGCCTCTCTCTAGAGGATGGGGCAAGGAGGGCGAGGTATGATTTTTTCGCCCGGGTAGTAAAAAGAGTAAAAGCAAATAAAGTTGCCCTGGGCCATAACGCGGATGATCAGGCAGAGACGGTTCTTATGAGGCTTCTGCGCGGTTCAGGAAGGGAGGGTCTGGGAGGCATTCCCCCAGTAAGGGAACTGAAGCCAGGATCTAAGGTTAAGATTATCCGACCGTTGATTGAGGCTACCAGAGAAGAAATTGAGAAGTATTTAAAAGAAAATAGAGTTAAGGCTCGTCTTGATGCCTCAAATATAGAACCCATCTATCTGCGCAATAGGATAAGGTTGAAACTCTTACCCCTGCTTACCAAGTATAACCCAAATATCAAATCTATATTAGTACGCACCGCTCAAATTCTTGGTGAAGAGGATCGCTATTTAGAGAGAATCGTTAGTCAACACCTTAAGCGAATAGTGAAGAAAGGGAAAGAGGGGATTACATTAGACATTATTAAACTCTCATCCCTTTCTCTCCCCATCCAGAGACGCATCCTGAGAGAGACCTTAGGATCAATAAAAGGTAATAAACTCGACATCCAGCTTGCACATATAGATGATATTCTTGACCTATTGAAGGCAAGAGGGAGGGCCTCCTTAGACCTGCCAGGAAATATTCTAATTACTAAGGAGTATAGAAAACTATCCATTCACTTTAAGAGAGAAAAGAAAGCCTCCTCCTTCAACTATTCTTTAAAGGTGCCTGACATCACCAAGATTCCGGAGCTTGGCCTCTCCTTCCGGACTAAGATCCCGAAAACAAGACCGAGGGCCTTAAAAAAGGCTTTGAAGAAGAGGGCCTACTTCGATTATGGAAGAATCAAGGCCCCTCTCTCCTTGCGCAACAGGGAAGCGGGAGACCGCTTTCAACCCTTAGGTATGAGAGGGAGTAAGAAGTTAAAGGACTTCTTCATAGACGAGAAGATACCACTTAAAGAAAGAGAAAGAATACCCTTACTGGTTAGTGGAAAGGAGATTATTTGGGTGGTTGGCCATCGCATATCAGATAAGGCGAAAGTCACTAATAAAACAGAGAAAGTATTGATGGTAGAAGTTAAGAGATCAATGTAAAATAGAAATCCGAAGCACGAAATCCGAAACAATACTAAATGTTCTAAATCCAAATGATCAAAACAAAAACCTTTTAGTTTTGAGATTTGAATTTAGGATTTATTTAGGACTTCGATATTAAAATTTCGAATTTTAAAGCAATGTAGGAGGGATAATGAAGCCCAAGATCATAAAGGATGTTCTGATATCTGAAAAAGCGATTCAGAGAAGGATCCATGAGATGGGAAGGAAGATATCTAAGGATTATAAGGGAAAAGAACTGGTCATCGTGGCCATTATGAGGGGAGCCATGCTCTTCTTAGCAGACTTGGTGCGCCATATCACAGTTCCGGCAGCAATAGATTTCATGTTTGTCACCAGCTACAAAAAGACCTCTAAATCCTCCGGGGTGATAAGGATCATCAAGGACCTAAAAGAGAATATTGAAGATAAGCATGTCTTGATTGTTGAGGATATTGTTGATACCGGTCTCACCTTCTCCTATCTTAAGAAGTACTTAAAGGCCCATAACCCAAAGAATATTAAAATCTGCACCCTTCTGGATAAGCCCTCGCGCCGCCTGGTAAAGGTAAAGCCAAACTATGTGGGCTTCACTATTCCCGATGAGTTTGTAGTAGGCTATGGATTAGATTATTTGGAATTATATAGAAACCTTTCCTATATCGCTACCCTAACAGATAAGGCAAAGGAAAAACTGAAATAGTTGCTGGATTAAGCAA
>JAUXAI010000037.1 GCA_030619985.1 bacterium
CTGCTGCTTTTCGCATGATTTGGGAAGAGGGCAATTATGCAAGGAGATAGATAGTATGGTAAAGACAAAGATTATTGCCACCTTAGGTCCTTCCAGCAGTAGTTATACGGTAATCCGCAAGATGGTTATGGCCGGATTGGATGTGGTGCGCCTCAATTTTTCACACGGTACCCATGAGAAACATCTGCGCTGTCTGCAGCTGGTAAGAAAGGTTAACAAAAGATACCGGCGGCACATCCGCATCATGCAGGACCTGGAAGGATATCGTATCAGGATCGGCCGTTTTAGAGGTAAAAGGCATAAAATTCTAAAGAAAAGAACCATCGTCTGGCTAACCAGGGACCCCGATGAAGGGGATGCGCGTATGATTCCTTTTGATTACGAAGGAGATTTAAAGAGAATCAAGCCCGGGCAGCCCATATATATCGATGATGGTAACATAATTCTGAAGGTAAAGCATTCAGCAAAAAAGGCCATAAAAACAGAGGTGGTAGAGGGCGGTATATTAAAAGAGCGTAAGGGCATCAATATGCCCGGGGTGCGCCTCCCCTTTTCCGGCCTGACACCCAAAGACAGAAGGGACATAGAATTTGGGATAAAACAGAGAGTTGATTACCTCGCCCAGTCATTCGTGAGCCGAAAAAAGGATGTTGATACCATCCGGGATCTTATTAAACCAGAAGTCCCCCGCTGTCGGATTGTGGCCAAAATAGAAAGTAGAGAAGCCATAAAAAATATAGATGAGATCATCGCTGCTTCAGACGGTATAATGATCGCCAGAGGAGATATGGGCATTGCGGTACCTATTTACCAGATACCCATAATCCAAAAACTTATTATCAGAAAATGTAACCAGAAGAAAAAGTTTGTGATTACCGCCACCCAGATGCTGGAGCACATGACCGAGCATTCCCGTCCCACGCGCGCTGAGGTCACTGATGTCGCCAATGCCATCCTGGACGGGACCGATTTCGTGATGCTTTCCGCAGAAACCGCCGCCGGAAATTATCCTGTGGAGTCTGTGAGGATGATGAACGAAATTATCAAATTTACCGAAAGCTATGACCAGTTGACCAGTTAGCCAGTTTGCCGGTTAGCCAGTTAACCGGTTAACCAGTTTTGTCAAAGGAGGTGAGACCATGACACCGGTAGAAGCTTTAGAAGTAGCTTTAGAGAAGGAAAAGGCATCAATAGCGTTATATCAGGATTTAATTGCAAAACACTCCGTGATTAAAAATTTACTTTATTCTTTGCTCATTGAGGAACAAAAACACAAAAAACTGATTGAGGAGAAAATTGTTGAATTAACTCGATAATGCCCACCCCAAACTCTCCTTGTCAACCTTAGCGCACCTTTATTTCCCTATTTTTTCTTTTATTTTTCATTATTTATTTTCAAATTCTTAAGAATTTGGAAACAACAAATAAGGGAATTTAATGGTTAGAGAGAAAGATTTGACAGTCTATTTAAAGTGAGGTATAATATATTTTACTTGATTTGGAGGAGAACATGGTAAAGAGGACTTATCAGCCGAAAAGAAGGAAGAGAAAGAGGACTCATGGCTTCCGAAAGAGGATGAGGAGTAAGTCGGGAAGGAGGGTCTTGAAGAGGAGAAGAAGGAAGAAAAGAAAACGCTTAACGGTTTAAGAGATTTCTAAAAAAGTCCGAAATCTCTGATTTCACAGATAAAGTACAGATTACACAGATTTGAGGGCACTGAAACTTTTTTCAGAGGCCTCTTTAAAGGAGCTATGAGTAAATATAGCCTGAAGAAAAGCGAGCATCTCAGAAAGAATTCCGATTTTAAGAAAGTATATTCTAAAGGAAGGTCCTGCGCCGATCACTTCATCGTCCTCTTCATCCTCCCCAATGATTTGGGAAAAAACAGGATTGGCCTCTCAGTGAGCGCCAAGGTTGGAAAAGCGACAAAGAGAAATAGGGTCAAGCGGCTATTCCGAGAAGTCTATCGGCTGAATAAGGATAAGCTCATTCAAGGAATAGATCTGATCTTCTTGGCAAGGAAGGATGCTACCAAGTTAGATTTTCATAAAATGGAGAGGTCCATATTGAGGCTATATAAGAGAGCAAGGATATTGAAGGATCAAGGATTAACAGGGACTAGAAAGGATTAGAAGGGAGTAGCAGGGGAAATGGTTAAGGTATTAGTTGGGTTGATTCGGTTTTATCAAAGGTTTATTTCACCCTGGAGAGTCCCCTGCTGTCGCTTCTATCCCACTTGTTCAGAGTATGCCATTGAGGCCATAAGAGAATGTGGTCTTATCTTTGGGGCCTTTTTGGCCTTAAGAAGGCTTCTCAAGTGTCATCCCTTTCATCCCGGGGGCTATGATCCTGTAATCGCAGATGACCGCAGATCAAAACGCAGATGACCGCAGATGATTTAGTTCGGAATTTAGAGTTCGGAGAAAAAGGAAACATAACTATTAGATCAGCGGAAATCAGCGTCTAAGCCTCAAGGTAAACGAAGTGCGTTGAGTATCAGCGTTTAAAGAAAGGTTAAGATATGGAGAAAAGAACTTTACTGGCTATTGTTTTATGTATCCTGGTCATCATCTTCTATAATATCTTCCTTGCTCCCAAGGCTCCCAAGATGGTTCCCCCCCAGCCCCAGGCACCAGTACCAGAGAAGATTGTTGAGGTGCCGAAAGAGGAAGTCCCTGCCCTTCCAGAGATCCCAATAATTGAATCCCGGGATATCATAGTTGAGACCGATCTAGTGAAGGCCGTCTTTACTACCCAGGGAGCGAGGCTCAAGAGTTACTGGCTAAAGAATTACGACCATGAACTAATCTCTACTACAGAGGAAAATAAGTATCCCCTATCCTTAGAGATCCCGGGCCAGAAAGAATTGGTCTCAGAGAACTGGAGACCAGATAGAGAGAGACTAATCTTAAGTGAGAATAATCCCACTGGGGAAGTAAAATTCACCTATCTCAATCCTCAGGGTTTGAAGATTATAAGGACTCTCAGATTCTATAACGACAGTTACAAGATAGATGCCAAGGTCAGTCTCCAGAATACTACTTCTCAGGATATCTATATCCCGGAGTATAGGCTCTCCTGGGGTCCGGGAATTGGAGAAGAGGAAAAGAAAGCGGGCAGGAGGTATGGCCAGTTTGCCGGTCCGGTTTCCTTCATCAATGGGAAGTTAGAAAAGGACACCCTAACAAGAAGTTTCATTAAGGGCCCCACAGTGAAAGTAGGGGTTCCCACCATCCACCAGGGAAAGGTAGGGTGGGTGGCCTTGAAGAGTAAGTATTTTATGGCTGCTTTTGTTCCTCTTGAGGCCGCTCAGGCCACGGTTATTGAGAAGGACGAGAGGAATAAGGCCACTGTGGGAATAAAGATGGCTCCCTTTTCCCTCAAGGGGAAAGGGACCATCAGTCATGAGTTTACCATCTATCCCGGTCCAAAGGATTATGAGTTAGTAAAGGGATTGGGTCTGGGGCTGGAGCAGGCAGTGGACCTTGCCTGGTGGAGCTGGGTTACTCCTATATCTCTTCTACTGCTCAAACTCTTCAAATGGTTCTATAAGATAATACCGAACTATGGGGTGGCCATCATCCTGATTACCCTCCTCACTAAAGTAATCCTTCTTCCCTTTACCCAGAGGAGTTTTACCCATATGAGGGCCATGCAGGCCATCCAGCCCAAGATAAATGCTCTGAGGGAAAAACATAAGGATAATCCCCAGGAACTCAATAGACAGATGATGAGGCTCTATCGGGAGCATAAAGTGAATCCTCTGGGTGGATGTTTCCCCATGCTTCTGCAGATGCCCATCTTCTTTGCCCTATTCGGCCTCCTCTATACCTCTATAGAACTGAGGGGGGCAGGCTTTATCTGGTGGATTAAGGATCTCTCCCTTCCAGATACTGTTGGCTATTTGGCTGGCTTTCCCATCAATATCCTTCCCATTCTGATGGGTCTCACTACTGTCATCCAGCAGAAGATGACCACTGTTGATCCCAGGCAGGCCAAGATGATGCTCTTCATGCCCGTCTTCATGACATTTATTTTCTACAATTTCCCGTCCGGCTTAGTCCTTTACTGGTCGGTAACAAACGTTCTCACTATCGGCCAGCAGTACATCATCGCCAAGAGAATGCCCGCCCCAGCCAAGTAAATACACGGATAGACACGGATAGACACGGATTAGTTTAAATTTAAAAATCAAATATCAAAAATCAAAATTACACATTATAAAAAATCAAATGTTAAATATCAAAAATAAAAATGACATATTAAATATCAAAATCAATAAATTCTAAACCTTAGAAACTTTTACATTTTGCATTGTCATTTTAATTTTTGAACTTTCATTTTTCATTTTACTATGTCATTTTACACTTTAATTTTTGCATTTTGCATTTAGTCATCTGTGGCCATCTGTAAAAAATCTGTGATTATCTGTGTATTAAAGGGGGAGAGAATGGAAACAGAGAGAGCAAAAGAGATTTTAGAGGAATTGTTAAAGAGGATGGGAATCGATGCTGGAGTGAGCGCCAAAGAGATTGAGGATTATATCTCTTTGGATATTACTACCCCGGATAGTGCTTTAGTCATTGGAAGGCAAGGGAAGACCTTGGGAGCTCTGCAGTACCTTGTGAATCTGATTATTAACAAGGAGAAAGAGGAGAGAATAAAGGTCATCCTGGATACCGAAGGCTATCGGGAGAGGAGAAAGGCGAGATTAATGGAGCTTGCCAAGAAATTAGCTCAGAGAGCAAAGGAGGGAAATACCGAGGTCTTTCTCGAGCCCATGAACCCCTATGAGAGAAGAATCATCCATACCACCTTGGCAGAAGACCCGGATGTTGAGACTGAGAGTGTGGGGGAAGGGATCGAAAGACAGGTGGTCATTATCCCTAAGGGAATAAAAGGCAAGGAGCAGGAAGTTTAACCTCGGAGATTTTATGTTAGTGGATACCATCGCTGCCATATCCACACCCATCGGTGAGGGAGGCCTGGGAATCGTCAGGATAAGCGGTCCCCGGGCCTTTTCCATTGCCGATAAGATATTCTCCAAGAAAGTTTCCCGACTCCCCTCCCATACTGTCCATCACGGCTATATCATTGATCCCAGAAGCAAGGAAAGGATAGACGAGGTTATGCTCTCCATCTTCAAAAAGCCCAAGTCCTTCACCGCAGAGAATATGATCGAGATCACTGGCCATGGAGGGATCGTTCCTTTGAAAAGAATATTAGAAGTAATCTTATTCACTGGGGCCAGATTGGCCGAGCCAGGGGAGTTCACTAAGAGGGCATTTCTGAATGAGCGAATAGATCTGGCCCAGGCAGAAGCGGTAGTGGACATCATCAGGGCCAAGACAGAGATGGGACTAAAGGTTGCCTTACATCAATTGGACGGGGAGCTTTCCTCTAGAGTAGAGGGTCTTCGCCGGGAGCTCATCCATCTCTCTGCTTACCTCGAAGCAGCCATCGACTTTCCTGAGGAAGATATCGAGAGGCTTGAGTCTCCTCAGATGCTTCTTAGAGCAAGGAAGGTCTTAAGAGAAATAAAGGAACTTCTGAAAGGTGCCGAGGGAGGTAAGGTCCTGAGGGAAGGAATAAAGACGGTCATTATTGGCAGGCCGAATGTGGGGAAGTCGAGCCTTCTTAACGCCTTATTAAAGGAAAAGAGGGCCATTGTGACCCCGATTCCCGGAACCACCCGAGATATCATTGAGGAGATCATCAATGTAAAGGGGATTCCTCTGAAGATCATCGATACTGCAGGACTCACTACTGCAGCGGGGATCGTTGAAAAGGAAAGTATAGCCAGGACGAGGAGATCTCTGAAAGCAGCGGATCTTGTCCTTCTCGTCATGGATGCTGCCACCCGTTTGTCGAAAGAGGACCACAGAATAATGGAGGATGTCAGAGATAAGAAGGTCATTGTGGTCATAAATAAGACCGACCTTCCCGAGGTCATTGAGGTTAATGAGATAAGGAAGATTTTGCATGATAAGAGGATAATAAAGGTCTCGGCGACGAAGAAGACCGGGTTAGGAAGATTAGAAAAATTCGTTATCGACCTTATTTTCGAGGGAGGAGTTGCTCCTTCAGATAGGACACTAGTGACCAATATCCGACATAAGGATGCTTTAGAAAGGACGAAGAAAAGCCTGAAGAATATGGTAGAAAGCATAAAGAAAAATATGTCAGCAGAGTTTATCTCTCTTGATCTCAAGGCAGCCTTAGATAGCCTGGGAGAGATTACGGGAAAGACGGTGACCGAAGATATCCTGGATGAGATCTTCTCTCAGTTTTGCATCGGCAAGTAATTAAAAGTAAGGGTTACAGGGGAAACAAGGGCTACAGGGGTAACAGGGGTTTAAAACCCTTATCACCCTTATTACCCTTGCCACCCTTGTTACCCTTGAGGATAATTAATGCGTAAGCTCGAAAAGGAGTATGATATTATTGTCATCGGTGGGGGGCATGCTGGTTGTGAGGCCTCTTTGGCTTCAGCAAGGATGGGAGCGAGAGCTTTATTAATAACTTCGAACCTGGATAATATCGCTCATATGTCCTGTAACCCGGCCATCGGTGGATTGGGTAAAAGCCATCTGGTTAGAGAGATAGACGCTCTTGGTGGTGAGATGGCCAAGAATATCGATAAAACCGGGATTCAATTCCGGATGCTCAATACTAAGAAGGGGCCAGCGGTTCAGGCCCCACGTGTCCAGGCAGATAGGAGAGATTACAGGATAAGCATGAGAAGGGTTCTGGAAAAAGAGAAAAACCTCGATATAAAACAGGACTTAGTAAAAGAAATCATAGTTAAAGGTAAGAAAGCGACCGGGATTAAGACTCAGACAGGTATAGAATATAAGGGAAAAGCAATCATCTTAGCAACAGGGACCTTCTTAAGGGGCCTAATTCTCATGGGCAAAGTATCCTTTCCTGCGGGAAGGATGGGAGAGTTCCCTGCTGATAGACTCTCTGATAGCCTGAAGAAAATAGGCCTCAAGATAGAGAGACTCAATACCTGCACCCCTCCCAGGATCGAAGGAAAAACAGTCAATTTTTCCAAATTAATTAAGCAACCTGGAGACACTCCCCCACCGCCCCTTTCATTCTCAACTAAAGAGATCAAAACCAAGCAAATCCCCTGCTATCTTGCCTTCACAAATGATGCCACCCACAAGGTAATTAAGAAGAATTTAAGAGATTCCCCTCTTATCACTGGTGAAGCAAAGGGCCTTCCCCCAAGATACTGCCCCTCTATTGAGGAGAAGATCGCCAGATTCCCAGAGAAGAAGAGGCATCAGATATTCATAGAGCCAGAGGGAAGGGATACCACTGAATACTATGTGAACGGCTTCTTTACCGGATTTTCTGAAGAAATCCAGCTTGAAGCACTGCGCACCATGAAGGGTTTGGAGAAGGTTAAGATTGCCAAGCCGGGATATGCCATAGAGTATGACTTCGTTTCCCCTACCCAGCTGAAACCCTCCCTTGAGACAAAGAGGATTGAGAACCTCTTCCTCGCTGGACAGATAAATGGGACCTCAGGATATGAAGAGGCTGCTAGTCAGGGCTTGATGGCAGGGATAAATGCAGTATTGAAGATTCAAGAAGAAGAACCCTTTATTCTCGATAGGTCCGAAGCCTATATCGGGGTCTTAATCGATGATTTAGTGACTAAGGGAACGAAGGAACCCTATCGCATGTTTACCTCCCGGGCAGAGTATAGGCTAATCCTGAGGTGCGACAATGCAGATCAGAGACTTATAAGGTATGGCCACAGGTTCGGTCTTATTTCCGACGAGGATTATGAAAGATGTCAGAGAAAGTATACTCAAATAGAAGAAGAGATCAAAAGGTTGAAGAAGAGTCGCGCCCGAACGACTAAGAGAGTGAATAACCTCTTAAAGAAACTTGGAACGGATCCGATAAAGGAGGATACTCCCCTAGCGCAGATTCTTAAGAGACCAGAGGTGAGATACAGAGATTTAGTCAAGATTGATGATGAGGACGAAAGGAAAATATCTTCTGAGGTTGCCCAGGGAGTGGAAATCGCTCTAAAGTATGAGGGCTATATTAAGAGGGAGTTGGACCAGGTAGAAAGATTTAAGAGGCTTGAAAAGAAGAAAATTCCTTCGGACTTTGATTACTCTAGACTGGAGGGACTGAGGATTGAATCTAAGGAGAAACTAAGTAGCATAAGGCCGATTTCTATCGGTCAGGCATCGAGGATCTCTGGAGTAAATCCCTCTGATATCTCCTTACTTTTAATCTATCTAAAGCGTCGGGAATTTGAATAGTTACACGGATGGGCGCGGATTAAAAGATACGGATTAGCACTGATGCTCATTGCTAATCCGTGTCAATGCTTAATTATTTATGCTCTCTAGGATGCCAACGAAGTGCATCCTGTAATCAGTTTAGTCAATCTGTGCTAATCTGTGAAGATTGCCAAACGAAGTGAGGCTTATCTTGCGAGAGGAGAGAGAAAGAAGAGTGAGCGAGCCAAGAGAGCATAAACCAGTAAAATTAGTAGTAGGGATGTTTACTAATAGGTTAGAACTCTTTCAAGAAGCCTTAAGAGTATTGGAGAAGAGGTTCGGGCCAGTAGATTATGAGAGTCCCCTACTCCCCTTTGATAAGACGGATTACTATGAGGAGGAGTTTGGAAAGGATCTGAAGAGGAAGTTTTACTCTTTTAAGAAGTTGATTAAAGCAGAGGATCTGCCAAAGATTAAGATATTTACTAATAGTCTAGAGAAGAAATTTGGTGAAAAGGGGAATCGTTTGATTAATTTGGATCCTGGGTATCTTGCTCCGGCTAAGTTAGTCTTGACCACCACAAAGGATTATCAGCATAGGATATACTATGGAAAGGGAATCTATGGAGAGGTAACCTTAAGATACAAAAGGGGAAGTTTCATTCCTTGGGAGTGGACCTATCCAGAGTATAGGACGAAGGAATATATCAAGATCTTCAACCATATCCGAAAAATCTATATGGAGCAACTCAGGAACCGTGAACAGTGATCGGTGAACAGTGATCGGTGACCGGTGATCGGTGACCGGTAATCAGGAGAAAGTGCGAGAATGAGAAAGTGAGCAGGAAATAGGGTGAACTGATTACCAACTGTTTGGTTCATTGGTTATTTGGTAATTGGTGATTGTTTGTGATTTGGGGTTTGTAATTTGGGATTTATGCCGAAGGCGTTTATTCCACGTGGAATAAGGAAGCCCTCCGATTTCATCGGAGGAATCCGTCCCTTCGGGGTCGGATTCCTTTTGGGGTAAACTGCGGTCAAGACGTAATAAAAAGATAATGTCCCTTTCCGTTATATAGTCCAATAAAGCGGGTCCTGCCTCGGCATTTTCTCTTCGTGGGCCCCTCCGCCCGGTGTAGATCCTCCCACTCACAGAGATCTGCCGAGTCACCCGCTCATTACAGTTTTTGAAACGAGAGAGAGTTCAGATGTCAGATATCAGATCTCAGAGTAAATTGAAGAGAATACTTGTTGATGGAAGTAAAGAATTAGGGATTGAGTTAAGTGAGAAGCAGGTCAATCAGTTTCTCACTTATCTAGAGATCCTTCAGGATTGGAATAAGAGGATGAACCTAACTTCTCTTAAGAATCCGAAGGAGATTATCATCACCCACTTTTTGGATTCCCTAACTACTACTAAAGGAATAGAGGAGATTGGCCCTATTACGCCCTACCCGAACTTTAACTTACAAAGTAACAAGGTTCTGCCCAAAGGGCAGGTTCTTATTAGAGTTATGGACATCGGGACTGGTGCAGGGTTTCCTGGGATCCCTCTGAAGATTCTAAGGCCAGAGATTTCTCTGTCACTTCTTGACTCTAGAAAAAAGAGGATAGAGTTTTTGGAGTATCTCTCTAAGTCCTTGAAATTAGAGGACTTAGAGATAATCTGGGGTCGGGCAGAGGAGTATGGAAGAAAGGAAGGATATAGAGAGAGATATGATATAGTTTTAGCTCGGGCACTGGCAAGGTTGAATATCCTGGTTGAGTTGGGAATCCCCTTCTTAAGAATTAGAGGTCTATTCATCGTTCAGAAAGGACAAAAGTTAAAGGAAGAATTAGAAGAAACGAGGAAGGCCATTGAGATACTAGGAGGAAAACTGAAAGGGATTATTTCTTTAAGACTCCCCTTATCCCGTAAATTGAGAAAATTAGTAATCATTGAGAAGATATTAGAAACATCCGATAGATTCCCCCGCCGACCAGGAATTCCTCAGAAGAGACCCCTGAAATAGTGATTGGTGATCAGTGGTCTCAAAAGTAACCAGTAACCAGCGAACAGTTAACAGTAAAAAAACTGGTTACTGTAAACTGGTAACTGTAAACTCTTTAAGATATTCCACGTGGAATAATGTGATTCCCCTACTGTAGTTAAACGGTAGGGATTTTTTTCTTGCTTTTTAGTATTTCTGTGTTAGAATGGTTTCAGGTGATGAAATGGGAAAGGTCTATGCCATTGTCAATCAGAAAGGGGGGGTAGGAAAGACTACCACCGCTGTTAATTTAGCTGCTTATTTAGCTAGCCATCGTCGAAAAACGCTCCTAATAGACATCGATCCCCAGGGGAATACAACAAGCGGTGTAGGTATAGATAAGAATAGAGTGGAGCACTCTATCTATGAGGTATTAATCGCTCATAAACCGATAGAAAGGGTCCTTCTACCCACCCAGATAAGGAACTTGGATCTTGTCCCTTCAAATATCCAGCTCTCTGGTGCTCAGATAGAGCTGGTAAATTTAGAATCCCGAGAGACATTGCTCAAGAGAGCATTGGGGAATATTAAGGAAAGATACGATTACAACATCGTCGATTGCCCCCCATCTTTAGGGCTATTGACCATAAATACTCTAACCGCTTCTGATGAGGTTATCATTCCCATGCAGTGTGAGTACTATCCTTTGGAAGGATTAGGCCAACTCTTGAATACCATTGGTTTAGTCCAGAGGAATTATAATCCGTCTTTAAAGTTGGCCGGGGTATTACTCACTATGTTTGATACCAGGACAAATCTATCCCATCAAGTAGCAAGGGAGGTCCGGGAATATTTCGGAGACAAAGTTTACAAAACAGTTATTCCGAGGAATGTTAGGCTTTCAGAGGCACCGAGTTTTGGAAAACCGATATCGTTGTACGATAGACATTGTGCGGGAGCAAAGGCATATAAAAAGTTCGCCAGAGAGATTATTGCTCAGGAATAGATAAAAGAAGAATCGAGATTTTATAGGGTCGTGCCTTTGCACGCTCTCTAAACTTCGAATCTGGACAAATCTAAAAAGCTTACGAAAGGGGAACCTCCGAAATTCTCTCGCCCTTTGGGCTCGGTCAGTTTCGGCTTCCTTTCCTTTCGTGTGCTTAAGATTTGTTCCCATCTTCTCCGTCATGTTCGTTTTGCAAAGAGCACGCCCCTTAAACTCATAACGCATAACTTAATAACTCGTAACTTATAACTCTCCGCCAAAGGCGGAGCAGGGAGGTTAATGATGGCTAAAAGGGCATTAGGCAAGGGACTGGCTGCTCTCATACCAGAGGTAGGACCGGTTAAGGAGGAGGATGTTATTGAGGCCAGATTGTCCTCAATAAGGCCAAATAGGTTCCAGCCACGGGAGGAGTTCGATCTCCAAAAGTTAGAGGAACTTATCTCTTCTATAAGAGAGAAGGGGGTCATCCAACCTGTCCTGGCAAGGGTAGTAGAAGGAGGATATGAGCTAATTACTGGAGAAAGAAGACTTAGGGCAGCGAAGAAACTGGGCTTGGAGAAGATCCCTTTGATTGTGAGGGAGGTTTCTAATACTGAGATGCTCGAGCTGGCTCTCATTGAGAACTTACAGAGGGAGGATCTGAATCCTATGGAGGAGGCTCATGCCTATCGCAGGGTAATAAAGGAGTTCAAAATAAAACAGGAGGACTTAGCGAGAGAGATTGGAAAGAATCAGGCAACGGTAGCCAATACCTTAAGACTTCTAAAACTCCCTAAAGAGGTCCAGGGGGAGATCTCTAAGGGAAACCTCTCTCGAGGCCATGGACTGGTGATTCTGGGTCTTGAGAACCGGGCTTTACAGATAAAGGCAGCCAAGAAGGTAAAGAGAAACGGACTATCTGTAAGGAAAACAGAGGATTTGGTCAATAAATTAAAAGGAAAGGTAGTCCTTCCACCG
>JAUXAI010000056.1 GCA_030619985.1 bacterium
GAAGGTGTCCATTGCCAAAGGGATTAAGACTATCAATGAGTAAAATATCCAAATCGCGTTCCAACCTCTGGTACTGGAATCCATCATCTAAGATAAAGGTCTCTGTGTCAAAATTAGCTAGACAGTAATTCCCGCTCGCAATGCGATTCTTCCCTACGACTATTGGGACTCCGGATAAGTTCTGAGCCAAGAGGTACGGCTCATCTCCCCCCTCCTTCGCTGACAACAATATCTTTCTTCCGTCACTCACCACTGCTATCTTCCGATTGGTAATTGGGAATTGGAAATTGGGAATTTTCCTTTTATATCCCCTACTCAATATGGCTGCCTTTCTCCCCTTCTCTTGAAGAAGCCTTGCTATTCTTTCAACTGCAGGGGTCTTTCCCGTTCCCCCTACAGTCAGATTTCCAATACTAATCACCCTTGCCTTTAACTTTAGTCTCTTTAAAATTCGTACTCGATAGAGAAACCGGATAACCTGAAGACCCAAATAGTATATCCCAGATAGAATCAAAAATATAAGGCGCAACGAAGAAGCAAAGACACCCTTTCTCTCATCTAAAATAATGCTCAACAAATACTTCTCCATTTTCAGTTTTACTTTCCTACTCTTTTACTCTTTTACTTTCCTACTTTTCTGGTGGTTGGCTCTTCCACCTATTATGCATCCACCACCACTGAGAGGGATATTTTCTAACATACCTTTCGATGACCTTGGTAAGTCTTTGAGTATTGGTTATCAAATCTTTCTCCTTATTCCCAGTATTAACCAAAGGGACCTCGGGCTCTATGATTAACCGATGCCCCTTTCTTCCTTCTCTAATGATGCACATGGGCACAAGAGGGGCCCCGGTTCTCTGGGCAAAGACTACTGGGCCAGCGGGAGCAGAAGCCGGTCTTCCAAAGAAGTCAACAAATACCCCTTCCTTCCCGGCATTCTGATCAATGGGAATAATGAGAACTTCCCCTCTTTTCAGCGAGGCCAAGGCTCTCTTGACCGCCAAACTCCTTGGCTTAGCAGGAATGCTTCCCATATTTGAGCGGTCGCGCAGTTCCTGCATGAACCGGGCCACCCTCTCATCCTTAGGGTCCTTAGCTATGACGCTCGCCGGATAACTTTCGTTAGCTATCTTTCGCAGGAGAAGAGTAATATTCCCGATATGGCCAATGACTCCAATCGCCCCCTTCCCCTTAGCCAGAGCCCTATCTAAGTTCTCCTTTCCTTCAATGGCCAAGAGATGGGCATACCTCTTTCCATACTCCAGGACCCGAAACATCTCGAATCCCCCCTGAGCGATATGGCAATAATTCTCTTTTATTATTCTCTTTAGTTCTTGAGGGGATTTTTCTTTCCCCAGGGCCATCCTGATATTCTCCAGGCCTATTCTACGATGCCTCCGGTCAATATAATAAGCCAGGTGACCAATACATCTCCCTCCCCAGAGAAGGAGATTAAGGGGAAGGAGCTTTATGGGAAGAAGGATGCTATACAAAGCAATTCCTCCCAAACTATGCCTGATCTTTTTCCTCAACCTTTTTAGCATGGATCTCCCCAAGATATCCCCCTCGGGGATACTTCCATAGGGGTTTCACCCCTCTGGCGTTCACCAAATGTTCACTGGACATTTGGTTCACTGTCACCCCTTGGGGGCAAGCAGATTCTTTCCCCCAAACCCCCTAATCCTCGGTATCGGAATTATTGAAATTCCGATGCCTCTCGAGATAACGGGCGGTACCCCTCCATCTCTTGTAGATCCAGAAATATTGAGTGGGATACTTTCTCACATAATCCTCAATGATCTTGGTAAACTTCTGGGTATTGATTAAGATATCCTTCTCTTTGTCTCCGGTCAGTTCTAACTCTACTGGTGGATCGATGACTATGGTATATCCTTCATTCCCTTTCTTTCGCACCACAAACATAGGCAAAAGAGTAGCGCCGCTTCTCTTTGCTAAGGTAACTGTTCCCGGGGCCGTGGGTGCTGGCTGGCCGAAGAAGTCCACCCAGATGGCTCCCTTATCTTCAAAGAAGTTCCTATCCTGCTGGAGATAGAGGATCTTATTCTCCCTTAACCATCTCAAGGATTCTCTTACTGCTCGATGGGCTGGTAGGGCAGGAATGGAATGGATATTTATTCCTTTCTGCATATCTTTAATGAGTCGGGCTACCTTCTTATCCCGAACCTCCCGATAGAGAACGCCGAGGGGATAACCCTCCTGGACCAGTTTAGTGCCCAGAAGCATGAAGTTCCCCAGATGACCAGAGATAGTCATTATTCCCTTCCCTTTTGCTAAGGCCTTATCCAGGTTCTCTTTTCCCTCTATAGTGAACATGCGATCAATAGTTTCTTGAGAGAGGCGATAACAGCGAAGTAGTTCCACACTATACCTTGTTAAGTTATGGTAGACCCTTTTAGCAATCCTCTTTAATTCTTCTTGAGATTTCTCTTTTTCAAAGGCAAGGTTCAGGTTCTTGAAGACCGTTTGATGATAAAGCCTTATAAGCCAGGCGAAGTTGGCCATGCCCCGAGCAAAGAGATAGGCCACCCTCCAGGACATAGCGTTTATGAGCCAGATAGTAAACTTCAAAAGTATTCTATAGACTATCCAGTACTTCCATTTCCTCTTAATCAGCCTTCTTCTCATCTCTGTCTTCTCTGTATTTCCTTCTGTGTCCTCTGTGGTACTGTCTTCCAACGCTTATAGGTCCAGAGCCATTGCTCGGGATATCTTCTGATGTAGGATTCAATAATCTTAGTAAACTTAGCACTATTTACCAAAATGTCTTTTTCTTTATTACCTGTTACTTCTAACTCTACGGGGGAACCAAAGATAATTCTGTGTCTATTCATCTCTCTAACAACGAACATGGGCAGAATAGCAGCTCCGGTTCTCTTGGCCAATACTACCGGTCCAATGGGGGTTGCTGCGGGATAACCAAAGAAATCGACAAAGACCCCTTGAGGAGAATCACGGTCTGCCTGGATGCAGAGAACCTTATTCTTCCTTAGCCATTTTAAGGATTTCCGAACTGAAGCATGAGAAGGAGAAGTGGGTATAAGGTCAATTCCTAAGTGGCGTCCAATATTAAAGAAGAGTTTTACAACTCTGGCATCACTTGCTCCATAAATGAAAGAGGCACAGGGATAACCTTCCTGAACCAATTTAGCGCCCATCAAAGGGAAATTACCCAGATGAGCAGAGAGTCCAATCACCCCTTTTCCCCGAGCCAGAGCAGCATCTAAATATTCTCTTCCCTGGATAGTGAATATTTTATTGATCTCTTCTTGGGAAAATTTGAAGACGCGTAACAGCTCACAGATGCTTTTAGCAATATTGCGGTAGGCTTCCCGAGCAATGGCTCTAATTTCATGGGGATCTTTCTCTCTTCCAAAAGCGCGATTAAGATTATCAAAGACTATCTGACGCCTGACACCCAGTATCCAGGCCAAGCCAGCCAGACCATTTGCCAGACCATACATTATCCTTTGGGGTAGAATATTTATCAAAGCAATAACTATTCTAAGCACTACCCATCCTACATTATGCTTGAGCCACCTTTTCACCCTTTTCATCCTAATAACCTTCCAATCTAACTAATCCGCTTCCGCGCTTCGCTTACAACTAACTTTTTAACTTTCTCTTTTAGGTGGTTGGGTTTTCCAGCGCTTATAGGTCCAGAGCCACTGCTCGGGATATTTTCTCACATAATTCTCCAAGATTTTGGTATACTTTTGCACATTTACCAGGATATCCTTCTCTCTATCGCCAGTCGATTCCAGTTCCATTGGAGAATCGATGATAATCCTATGTCTATCGTTCTTTTCTCTAATAGTAATCATGGGAAGGATGGTGGCTCCGGTTCTTTTGGCTAAAATAACAGGGCCAGGAGCAGTGGCCGCTGGATGGCCGAAGAAATCAACAAATATCCCTCTGGGGAAGTCCCGATCCCCGTGGAGACCCAAGATCTTGTTCTCCTTTAGCCAGGCTAAGGACTTCTGGGCCGAGACCCGACGAGGTAAGGCAGGAATGATAGTCAAACCTAAATGATTCCCGATATCTGCGAAGAGCCTTGCTCCCTTCTTGAGGCTGGTGCCATACATAACAAAAGCAAATGGAGAGCCCTCCTGGGCGAGCCTTGCTCCCATTAAAACAAAGTTGCCGAAGTGACCTATAAGGGCGATCACTCCCTTTCCTTTCTCAAGGACTTTCTCCAGGTTCTCCTTCCCCTCTATGGTGAACATCTCTCTAAGTTTCTCAGGTGAGATTTTATACTTGGATCCTTCACAGCCATTCTTAATCCAATTGCAATAGCTCTGAAAGGCAATCCTTTTAATCTCTTCTTTAGACTTCTCTTTCCCAAAGGCACGATTGAGATTCTCGAAGACTATTTTGTGGAAGATGCCCAATACCCAGGCAATCCTCGCTAAAATCTCTGCTAAAAGATAAAGTGCTCTCCAGGGAAGGATGTTAGCCAGCCAGACGAAACTTTTTAAAGATAGATATTCTAACTCATGCTTTATTTTTTTCTTCTTCACTCCAACAATTTCCCTATCAGTTCCACAGTTCTCTCTGATGCTCCTTGATGTCTCTTAACAATTTCTTGAGCCCTTTTTCCTGTCTTCTCTCTTTTTTCAGAGTTTTTTAAGAGGCTTAAAATATTTTCTAATAGTTCTTCCTTATCCCTAACTTGGATTCCTCCTTTTCCTTCCAGAAGCAATCGGGCGCTCTCTATGAAGTTATGCATATAGGGACCAAAGATAGGCGCCTTACCCAGAGCAGCAGGCTCTAAGATATTATGTCCTCCCACAGGAACCAAGCTCCCTCCCACAAAGACTACTGTTGCCAGAGAATAAACCTTTGCCAATTCACCGATAGTATCGAGAAGGATGACTGGAGTTCGGAGTTCGCCTGCCTGCCGGCGAGGCAGGGAGTTCGGAGTTCGGAGTAGTTGGCTTCGGCGGATAGAAAAGAGATTTTTATTCTTACAGATAGCCTCTACTTCAGGAATGCGTTCTGGGTGGCGAGGAGCAAGGATGAGTTTTAAGTTTGGAAATTCTTCTTTTGCTTTCTGGTAAACATCTAAGACGATTTCTTCCTCCTCAGGATGGGTGCTTCCTGCGACCAAAATCAGATCTTTTGAAGAAATTCTTAACTCTTCCGCTAATTTTTCCCTGTCTGGAATTTCAGTTTTCAGTCCATCGAATTTAACATTGCCCGTAGTGTGGACCTTTTCCTCTGGAGCCCCCAAAGAGATGATTCGCTCCTCATCCAGTTTAGACTGCATGCTGAATAGATCGATATTAGAGAGTACTCTTTTTAGAAAAGGCTTTATTATTCTATAGCCTTTAAAAGAACTGGGTGAGATCCGACCATTAACCACTGCCAGAGGAATTTCCCTTTTCTTTGTCTCTCTTATAAAATTGGGCCAGAGCTCGGTTTCGACCATGATGAAGAGTCTTGGTTGGATAACCTTCAAAACTTTATTTACGATCCATTTAAAGTCTAAGGGAAAGTAGATGATTTCCTTGGGATCAGGGATGGCCTTCCTCGCCATATCCTGGCCAGTATCAGTTACGGTGGAGATTAGAAAATTGTGTCTGGGGAATTTCTTTCTTATAGCATCTATTATAGGAGAGGCAGCGATTACCTCTCCCACGCTTACTGCATGAACCCAGATAATATCTTTATTCTTTACTTGAGGAATAAATCCTAGACGCTGCCTCAATCCCTTCTTATACTTCCCCTTAGTGACCATTCTGAATAAAAAGTAGGGAATGGAAAAGAGCAAAAATAAAAATAGCAAGAAACTATAAATAAGATACATAAATGCTCCGCTACAGGCTGCCGGCCACAAGCTACAGGTTTTTAGCTTGGAGCTTGGAGCCCGAGGCTTGAAGCTTATTCCTTAAAGTAGTTGTCTGCTTCCTGGGTAAGTCTATTTAAGACTTTTTCTAGTTCTTGGGTCTTTTCTTTTATTATCTTCTGTGAGGCTTTAGGAGGAACCCTAATCGGTTCCCCGTATATGATTATTCCCCGGCTAAAAAAACGGGGAAGGATGAACTTGCTCCAGTTATCGAGATAGACCTTCTTTCTATTAGCATTGGAGCTCAAAGGGATAATAGGCATCTGAGTCTTCTGGGCGAGGTGAATTACCCCTTCTTTTGCCTTATAGATGGGGCCCCTCGGGCCATCAGGAGTAAAGGCACCGTCAAAACCCTCTTTTAATTTCCGGGCCATCAGAAGAAGCGCCCTGCCTCCACCGCGCGATGTAGAACCCCGAATGGTCCTACTCCCTAAGTGGTGGAGGATGCGAGCAAGATACTCACCATCACGATGTCTGCTCACCAGAGCATAGATACTCTGATTGCGCAGGTGATAGGTGGGTAGAAGCATCCTTCCATGCCAGAAGGCATAGATGACTCTTTCTCCCTTTTTGCGAAGCCTTTCAACAGATTCTTCTCCCCTTACCTCTATTTTCAACATCTTCCCCAAGAGAAGCATAAAGAGCCAACCGAGAAAGGACATTATGCTTGGAGAAAATTTCATCTACCCCTCGCTAACGCTCGGGAGTTTACAGTTAACAGTTCACAACGATTAAACTGGTTACTGTTCGTCCGCCCCAAAGGGGCGAGACCTCGCCTTCGGCGGGCTGGTTACTGGTTACTTTGGGATTCACGGTTCACTGTGTCCCTGAATTGTATCTCATAGAGTCTCTTGTAGAGTCCACCCTGAGCCAGAAGCTCCTCATGAGTTCCCTTTTGAACAATCCTTCCCTTCTCCAGGACGATGATTTTATCTGCATTCCTCACTGTTGATAGCCGATGGGCGATGACGAAGGTCGTCCTTCCCCTCATTAGTTTATCCAAGGCCTCCTGAACCAGTCTCTCAGACTCACTATCCAAGGCACTAGTGGCCTCATCCAGAATTAAAATGGGAGGGTTCTTCAATATTGCCCGAGCAATGGCTAATCTCTGCCTCTCCCCTCCAGATAACTTCACCCCCCGCTCTCCGATAATGGTATCGTAGTCCTTTTCTGTGGCCATGATGAAGTCATGGGCATTGGCTGC
>JAUXAI010000035.1 GCA_030619985.1 bacterium
ACTGCCTGGATAAACTCCTTGGCTGGGCCAAAGAATCCCCCTCGGATGGGAAAGAGTTTCTTTAGATTTCTTACTTCAACTAAGGTTTTATTCATAAGGTTCCTTTTATTAAGTGCAGGATGCGCTTCGCTGGCATCCTAGAGTGCTGAATTATTTACGCAATGACAAGCAATATAGTGATCTTCTTTTATTCTTCTATATTTTGGTTCTTCTTTTCCACATATCTCCTTTGCTCGGGGACATCTGGGATGGAACCTGCATCCAGAGGGAGGATGGAGTAAATTGGGAACCTCGCCCGGAATAGGGCTTATTCTTCTCTTAGGTCCTTTGATGCTGGGATAGGAGGAGAGCAATCCTTGGGTATAGGGATGAAGGGGGGATTGGAAGAGAGCGATGGTAGGAGCGTATTCTACTAATTTACCAGCATACATTATCCCAATGGAAGAGCAGGTCTCGGCAATCAAGGAGATATCGTGAGAGATATAGATCAGGGTTAGATTAAACTCTTTCTGTAGTTTCAAAATCTCTTTGATTATCTGATCCTGGATAATGACGTCTAAAGCAGTAGTCGGCTCATCAGCGATTAAGAGTTCTGGATTACAGGACAGAGCCAGAGCGATGATGGCCCTCTGCTTCATTCCTCCGCTATACTGGTGGGGGAAGCTTCCCATCATACCTGGATCCAGACCTACTAATCTGTAGAGTTCTTCAACCCTTCTTAGGGCCTCCTCCTTACCCATTCTTTCATGTGCCTGAATAGCCTCAATAATCTGATCCCCTACCCTGTGAACTGGGTTTAGGGCATTCAGGGCGGCCTGGAAGATTAAGGAGATACGCCTACCTCTCATCTTGCGCATCTCCTCTTCATCCTTAGTCAATAGGTCTTCATCAGCAAAGAGGATCTCACCCCCTAAGAGGCGGCCATTGGGGGGAAGGAGCCTCATGATGGAGAGGGCTATAGTTGATTTGCCACAGCCAGATTCACCTACCAGTCCCAGGGCCTCTCCCTTTTTTACCTCAAATGAGACTCCATCCACAGCCTTGATGAGACCCTGGGAGGTCTGATAGCACATCCTCAGGTTCTTAACTTCCAAAAGGCTCATCTCTCCCTCAATCTGGGATTGATAATCTCATCCAGGGCCCGGCCGATGAGATAGAAGGCAAAAGTAACCAGAGAGATGGAGAGTCCCGGGGGTAGCACCCAGTAGGGAGCCCGAAAGGTGTGACCAGTGGTAAAACACCACTGGAGCATCATCCCCCAGCTCACCACACTGGGATCTCCCAATCCCAAGAAACTTAGACCGGCCTCTGCTAAGATGGCTCCCGTCACCCCAAAGGTCATGTAGAGAAAGGATAGAGGGAGGATGTTGGGGGCGATGTGGCGAGTAATTATCCTGAAGTTACTTGCCCCGCTCACCCTTGCTGCTTCTATAAAGGGTCTCTCCTTAAGAGAGAGGGTTTGGGCCCTGATTACCCGGGCAGTCGATGGCCAGCCGATGAGACCGATGATACCTACGATGATCCAGAGGCTCTGCTTTCCCAAGGCAGCGGCGATAATGATAATTAGGGGAAGGCTGGGAAGAGTGAGGAGGATATCGGTCAGCCTCATTAAAAGGGTGTCGGTTAAGCGGCCGAAGTAGCCAGCAACCAGGCCTACCAAGGTGCCGATGAGAACTGAGGCCAGGGCAGCGCTTATTCCCACCATAAAAGCGATGCGTGCCCCGTGGGCTAACTGACTCAGGATATCCCGGCCCATGAAGTCCGTTCCTAAGAGATGGGCTCTTGAGGGGGGTGTTGACCAGAGGATCTCCTTATCAACCCCGGTCATGGGCCGATACATCTCATCTATCCTGGGTAGGATGGGACCCAAGATGACCAGGAGGAGAAAGAAGAGTAAGATAAAGAGTCCGGTCATGCCCAGTCTATTTTTCCTGAATAGGTTAAAGTTTTCTTTAAACCTTCCCATCAGTATTTAATCCTTGGGTCGAGATAAGCATAGAGAATGTCTGCTAAGAGATTGGCAAATAAGACCAGTATGGCGAGTAATAGAAAGGCTGCCTGGGCCAGGGGGTAGTCATGATTTAAGACCGCCTCTACCAGGGCCTTTCCTAAACCGGGCCAGGAGAATATTGTCTCAGTGAGGACCCCGCCATTCAGGGAGAAAGCCAGACTCAAGGTCAAGGCAGTTACTACAGGAAGCATGGCGTTCCTTGCCGCATGCCTATTTTTTATCACTCTTTCTGGTAGACCCTTTGCCCGAGCAGTGAGGATATAATCTTCCCTCAGGGTCTCAAGCATAGAATTGCGCATGAGGAGCATGGAGCCAGCGAAGAAGAGGAGGGTAAGAACAGATAGGGGAAGGATGAGATGATAGAGAACATCCCATATTTTAGGAAAGAGGCCAACATCAGCAGCCCAGACCTCAGGGGTGAGCATCCCTCCAATGGGAAACCACCCCAGTCTATAAGAGAAGACCCAGATGGCGATCAG
This sequence comes from bacterium, assembly GCA_030619985.1. Classification (GTDB taxonomy): domain Bacteria; phylum UBP18; class UBA7526; order UBA7526; family UBA7526; genus JAUWXM01. The sequence goes on from JAUXAI010000035.1 coordinate 2,491, forward strand.
TCCAAACCAGGGGATGAAGACAGTATAGAAGAAGAGGCCAAAGACCGTGGCTCCCATCTCTAAGCGGCTCCCCCTCCTCCAGGCAATGGTCTTTCCTAAGGGAAGGCCGATTAGATAGGATAGAATTACTGCAGTGGTAAATAAGAGGATGGTGGGAGGGAGCTTCCTCTTGACAATCTCTAAGACCGTTTCCGGATAGTAAAAGGATTTGCCAAAGTTTCCAGTTAAGGTATTTTTCAGGTAATAGAGGTACTGGACCATGAGGGGCTTATCTAGTCCAAACTCTTTTCTTATGAGTTCCTTTGCCTCAGGAGGCATCTTGGGATCCAGAATCATAGAGGTAGGATCTCCGGGCATCATGCGGAATAGAAGAAAGAGAAAGGTCGTGATGATAAAGAGAGTGATCACTATCTGTCCCAGCCTATTCAGAATGAATCTGCCCAGGTTCATTCTTGCCCCTCCTTAATTGGTTTAAGAAATAAGAAGGACCAGCCATTCCCTATGCCATCCAGTTGATTCACCCAGCCAGTGAACCTATCCTTTCTATAGGCCTCAATTGAGGTTGAGGTATAGAGGGGGATATAGGGGGCTTCTTTTATAATATACTCCTGCATCTCGAAGATCGATTTCCTTCTCTTCTCTTCATCCAACTCCTTAGCCGACCTATCCGCCAATCTGTCAAAGGCGGGATTGGAATAGCCCATACTATTATATCCATCCCGGACGATCTCCTTGGAGTGGAAAAAGGTCCTCATATAATCGGGATCTAAGGATAACCTCCAGCCAAGAAGATAGGTATCGAAGTCCCACTCAGTATTGACCTTATTGACGATGTCTCCAAAGGAGGTAGGGGCAGAGGTCACTGGAATGCCTACCTCTCTCAACCACTCCTGAATGAGCAATCCAGCTATGGCCCTTAGAGGATCATAGTCTGCGGGAGGAGTGAGGATGGTGAAGGGTTTAACCAGGGTTCCATCGGGCATGGTCAATCCTTCTCCCTTTACAATACGACCATTCTCCAATACTTTAGGTCTCCTCTTCCAGGAATAACCTCCCCTCTCCAATATCTCCACTGCTTTCTTAACCCTTTCTTGCCTGCTCATCCCCTTTCCATACTTCGGGGTGTTGGAATTGAACCAGAACCCATTGCCCGGAGGAACGACGTTATCCATTCTCTCCCCATAGTTCTGCAGAATCCTTCTCACCAGGAAGTCCTTATCGATCAGGTAGGCCACCGCTCTTCTAAAATTAATGTCAGAAAAAGGAGTCCTTCTCAGGTTGAAGGCCAGATATTTCAACCCATTCTCCGGGTTATTGGTCACCCCAATCTTAGGGTTTCCCTCCAGATCTTTCACAAATCCAGGCTGTATCGGCCACCAGATATAGTCGATCTCCCCTCTCTTTAAAGCCAGGATAGCGGTATCTGTCGTTCCATAGATCTTGAACAAGATTTCATCAATATAAGGACCTACTATCTTTCCCTTTACTTTCCTTCCCGAGGCAAAGTATCCTGGGTTTTTGACTAACTTAACATAGGCTCCCCTGTGCCATCTAGAGAACCTGAATGATCCCAGACCAATGGGCTTGGTAACCTCATATTCTAAAAGAGTAGTCAGGGGGCTTTTGGTCTCTTTTGCTTCTTCCACTATTGGTTCCCAGATATGCTTGGGAACAATGAGGGACATGAGAGTTCCAGTGAAGAATATGGCATAGGGCTCTTTTAGATAAAACTTGAGGGCGTAATCATCCAGAGCTTCAACCTTCTCAATAAAATCCCAGTCAGAGATGTATCTGGGGACTTTAAAGTCAAGGAAGACCTGGGCAGTGAAGACTACATCCTGGGCAGTGAAGGGGACTCCATCTTCCCATCTTATCTCCTTCTTGAGACGGATGACACAGGTATTCGTCTTCTTGTCAAATTCTGGATCTCCCTCTGCCAGCCAGGGGATGATCTCAAAGGTCACTGGATTCCTAGTATATAGACCTTCATAGAAGAAGCCGATAACATTCCAGCTCCAGACGTCAGAGGCCTTGAAGGGGTTTAAGGTCTTGGGTTCATCTTGCATCCCGATCTTTAAGGTAGAGGCAAAAAGGGGATCGATTATTCCTGAGATTAAAAAAAATGCCGCTAAAAGCGGAATAATTTTCTTCATTCTATTTTTCCAGTTAGGCTAATTTTCTTACTCTCTTGCTCTTCTTCAAGTTTGCTAAAAGTTCTAAAATAGATTTTCTCTTCGTGGGATGGATAAGATTTGGTTCCAGTTCCATTAAAGGAATGAGGACGAAGGCCCTCTTGTGCATCTCAGGATGGGGAATGACTAAATCCTTTGTCTTCAACTTTAGATTGTCACATAAAAGAATGTCTAAGTCAATGGTTCTTGGTCCCCACTTAATAAATCGTCTCTTTCTCTTTAACTTCTTTTCAATGTCTTTCAGAACGCTCAACAGTTGCCGAGGACTGAGATTGGTTTCTGCTTTCAGGCAGGCATTTACAAACCAATCTTGCTTGACATATCCCACTGGTTCTGTCTCATATAATGAAGAGACCTTTAATATTTTGATATCCTTCTTCTTATCTAGTAACTTAACGGCCTTTCTTATATTTGCTCTTTTTCTTCCCAGGTTAGAACCCAAACCAATATAGACAACGGCCACCTTACGCTCCCGTTGGTCGCAAGTCGACAAGTTGATAGGTTAATAAGTTGGTAAGTTTCTTGTTAACTTGTATACTTGTTAACTTCTATTCTGTTTTCTGTCGTCTTATCTCTACTGCCACATAATCCAAAGAGCCCGCCAACTTCACTTGGGGCTTTTTGGCTCGAACTAGAACCTCTTCTACTTTAAAATTCTTCAGGATCTCTCGCGCAATATCTTGAGCCAGAGCCTCAAGGAGATGATATTTCTTGGCCTCTATTCTTTCCTTAATCAGACCATAGACCTTCTCATAATCTACTGTCTTTTCTAAATTATCCGTTTGGGTAGCTTCTTCTAAATCAAGAGAAAGTTCCACATCTAAGGAGATCTTCTGCCTTACTTCCCTCTCCTCCTTCTTCACTCCCAGATGGGCATAGAGAATAATGTTCCTTAACAAGATTTTATCTTTTAAACTCCCCAAATATATCTCCAGATATCTCCTTTATTCTTTCCCCTTTTACTACTCCATACTTTGCCTTACCTTCAGCCAAAAATCTGGCATATCTCATCTCAATTTACTTTGGGCCCTATGAATTGCTGATTGTAAAGCCTGATTCTTTTCCTTGACGGTGCCACCGAATTTTAGTACATAATTGTATTCTTCATTAGCCTTATCCTGTAATCCTTTCTTTTCGTATGCCCATGCTAACTCTACATGTATCCAGGCAATGAGCCAGGGCGTCTCTGGCTTTTGTTCCAAGGCCTTCTTAAAACTGGTGATTGCTTGATCATACTTACCTTTAAAATATAAATTTTCTCCTTCTTTGTAATATCGCCAGGCTTCTGTTGTATAGAAACCCTCCTTAGCCAGTTTTTCTTTCCAATCCTTATATGTTTTAGCAGTTGCTTCAGTCAAAACAAATGAGACTTCTTTTTCTACATCCACTTCCCAACTTTGCTTCCTTTCTTCTCTAACGCGCTTATAAATTCTCTTTTCTCCACCAGTAATTTTTCCCTCTATTCTGATAGGTTTTCCTTCCTTATAGGCAAAATAGGTAGTTAGTTCTCTCTTTGTCTTAAAATCTTTGATAGTTACCTCTGTATTTTTGCCAAATTTTAGAAACAAAACTTTTCCTTTTTGCATGGGTACCTCTATACTTCCCACGCTTAATATCTTGGCACAGTCATAGTTTCCCAATTTTTCAAAATCTATCAAACTATTTTTAAATTGAATGGTTAGTGGTAGGGTATCAAAGAAAAGAGAGGTTATTTGCACATCGTTCGTCCAGGAATCGCCAACCTTAACCTTTTTCTCTGGCAAAAGAGGGAAGAACTGATCCGTTATGGAGGGCAACCCTAATTCTGCAAATATTGCTTTACACTCTGCCCAGTTCTTTATCTCTGTTTTCCCATGTTTACTTATCTCCATTAATATTGGCTTATATCTAAAATCGAAGAATTGGCTTGTTATTTCTCCATTCTTTTCTTCCTCCATCATCTCTTCAATGGTCAGATTGGCCTGGGCTACTCCTTTATTGTCAATATCTTCTATCTTTATTGTTTGATACATTTCTTTTTTTATACTAACTGTTTCTGGTTTCCTATTAGCCATTTTAAATTCTACTTTTCCCGTTGTTACTTGTTTATATCGCAAGATGTCTCCTTTTTTAACCTTATATTCCAACTTTACCCTTTTTACTGCACATCCAAAAACCAGACTCAGACTCAAGAAACTAACCAATATCAAAAACTTTCTCATCCCTTTTCTCCCCCTTATACTTATAAACTTATTTCCGCCGAAGGCGGATCAGCCTCTGGCTGAAACTTATCAACTTACCGACTCCTATTTAAGTTTCAGGACATCCTGCATATCGTAGAGGCCTTTCTTGGCTTTGACTACAAACTTCACTGCCCTCATGGCCCCCTGGGCAAAGGTATCCCGAGAATGGGCACGATGGGTAATCTCTAATCTCTCCCCGGTTCCCGCAAAGGTTATAGTATGTTCCCCTACAATATCTCCAGCCCGGACAGCATGAATCCCGATCTCCTTCCTTGTTCTCTCGCCAATCGTTCCTTTTCTTCCATAAACCCCGGCTTCTTTTAAGTTTCTTCCCAATGCCTTGGCTAAAATTTCTGCAATCCTAATGGCGGTTCCGGAAGGAGCATCCTTCTTCTCCCTGTGGTGGGCCTCAACGATCTCAATATCATAATCATCTCCTAAAACAGGAGCAATATCTTTTACCAATTTAAATAAGAGGTTCACTCCCACGCTCATATTGGGAGCCATAACGCAAGGGATCTGGGTAGCAATCTCTTTTATCTCTTTCAGTTGCTCATCGCTGAAGCCCGTTGTTCCAATGACCATGGCCTTGTTATGTTCAATGGCCATTCTTAGATGATTTAAGGTAGTATCCGGACCAGTAAACTCAATGAGAACCTCTCCTTCATCGATGATGTGCTCCAAGTCATCGCTTATCAGAACCCCTAATTTTCCCAATCCATTTACTTCTCCAGCATCCTTGCCAAAATTGGGATGGCCTTTCTTCTCTAAGGCACCAACTAACTTGATCTCCCCATCATTCTTTATTGCTTTTATAATCCTAGCACCCATCCTTCCACAGGTCCCTGATACAACAGCCTTAATCATTTTCTCCTCCTAGACGCGAATGGTCGCGAATTTATTCGTGTTCTATTTCTTCCGTTTACGCTTTATAGTTCGTGTTAATTCGTGTTATTAACTGTAGAAGTCCATCAAGACTTTTTTAAGTTTCTCGACATTCTCTTCGCTCATTGGAGCGAGGGGAAGCCGAAGTTCTGGGGTATCAAGCAGTCCCTGCAGGGCCATGGCAGTCTTCACTGGGCCGGGATTGGTCTCGATGAACATAGCCTTACATAAAGGAAAGATCTTATAGTGAACCTCTCTTGCCTTCTCTAAGTTCCCTTTATTGAATTCATCGACCAGGGCCGCCATCTCTGCCGGGACTAAGTTAGCCACCACAGAGATTACTCCTTTTCCTCCTAAGGCGAGCATGGGAAGAACGATGAAGTCATCCCCAGATATGAGGTCGAACTTTTCTCCACAGAGTCTTGCGATATCAGAAGCCTGTTTTAGGTCCCCTGAGGCCTCCTTTATTCCCACGATATTCTTTATCTTGGCGAGTTTGGCCACCGTCTCAGGTAAGAGATTGACGCTTGTTCTTCCCGGAACATTATAAAGAACAATGGGAATGTTTACCTCTTTGGCAATCTTCTCGAAGTGGAGATACATCCCCTTCTGAGTCGGCTTATTATAATAGGGGGTGATTACTAAGGCTCCGTTTGCGCCAGCTTCTTTGGCATGTTTGGTCAATTTTAGTGCTTCCTCTGTATTATTGGAGCCGGTCCCGGCAATCACCGGAACCTTTCCCTTTGCTTGATCAATGACTACTTCTACTACCTTCTCATGCTCCTCAAATGACAGGGTGGCACTCTCTCCCGTTGTCCCACAAGGAACAATAATATCTGTTCCATTCTTGATGTGGAAATCGACCAGTTCCCTTAACTTCTTCTCATCCACCTTTCCCTCTTTAAATGGAGTAACTAAAGCCACCATAGAACCACTAAACATCTCTTACCTCCTTAATTTGATAGGGGTAGCAGGGGTAACATGGGGCACAGGGGTTACAGGGGGATAACCCTTGTTACCCCTGTCTCCCTTGCCACCCTTGTCACCCCTGTTCATCTTAGCTCTTCGCCCCGGACTAGATCTTCATAGTCTTCTCTTTTCTTAATGATATGATATTTATCCTTTTCCACCAGGACCTCTGCCACTTTAGGTCGGGCGTTATAATTGGAAGACATACTGAAGCCATAAGCGCCAGCATCTAAAATGGTCAGGAGATCACCAAACTTTAATTCTGGCAGTTCCCTGTTTTTAGCGAAATAGTCTCCGCTCTCGCATACTGGACCAACGATATCAACGGTGATCGGTGATCGGTGACCAGTGATCGGTTTGATAGAAATGATTTCGTGGTAGGCGTTATAAAGTGTGGGGCGGATGAGGTCATTCATCGCCGCATCGACGATGACAAAATTCTTCTCTTCCGTCTTCTTGATATATAAGACTTTAGTAACCAAGATTCCAGCATTACCAACAATTGCCCTCCCTGGCTCAAGGATTATTTTACATTTCAATTCTTTAATCAAGGGTAACAGCCTTTCAGCAAACTCTTTAGGAGTGGGTGCTTTCTCACCCTTTTTGTAACTTATTCCCAAACCTCCTCCAATATCCAGATACCTTAATTTAATTCCTTCTTTTTCTAATTCCTTTATCAGTTCAACAATTTTTTCCAAACTATCAACAAAGGGTTCTAATTCTGTAATCTGAGAGCCGATGTGCATATGGATTCCCATAGTCTCGATATTCTTTAGTTCTTCTGCTTTTTTATAGGCTTCTTTCGCCCCCGATATCTCGATGCCAAACTTACTCTTCGCCAGACCAGTAGAGATATGAGGATGGGTGTTGGGATTGATGTCTGGATTTATTCTCAAAGCAAGGGATGCCTTCTTCTTTAATTTCCCTGCTATTTTATTAGTAAGTTCTAATTCTGGGATGGACTCCACATTAAGCAAGAGAATACCTTCTTTTAGTGCATACTTAATCTCGGATGCTGTCTTGCCCACTCCAGAGAAGACTATCTTCTTTGGCTCCACTCCTACCTTTAATGCCTTATATAACTCTCCTCCGGAGACGACATCTGCTCCCGACCCTTCCTCTCTTAGGACTTTACAGATAGAGAGGTTAGAGTTCGCCTTATAGGAGTAGCAGATGAGATGGTCTATCTCTTTAAAAGCCTCGTCAAAGGCTTTATAATTATCTATGATGCTCTTCTGACTATAGAGATAGAAGGGGGTTGCTATCTCTTTAGCAATCTCTTCTATCCTCACTCCCTCACAGTATAAATCTCCACCTTTATAATGGAAGTAGTCGTTTACCGTTAACCGTTTACCGTTCACCGTAAACCTATGCCTTTCTGACTATTTCTTTCCCCTGAGCAATGAGCCTCTTCACACTCTCCTTCGCTGTCCCTCCCAAGGACTTCCGGGCAGCGATGCCTGCCTTTACTTTTATAGTATCGAAGACATCCCGACCGAATAATTTAGAGTAAGTCTTGAACTCTTTCAAGGTTAAATCGTCCAAATCTTTTTTCTTCTTGATAGTCTCTTTCACTAATTTGCTCACTATCTGATGGGCCTTCCTGAAAGGCAGACCCTTCCTCACTAAATAGTCTGCTAAATCTGTAGCCATAGAAAAGTCACCCTCCAAAGAGGCCAACATCTTCTTCTTATCTATCTTTACGGTATCGAGCATCTTAGCATAGAGAGATAGAGAACCTTTTAAGGTATCCACGGTACCGAATAGAGGAATTTTATCCTCCTGCATATCCCGATTGTAGGCCAAGGGCAGAGACTTCATAGTAGTCAGTAAGCTCATCAGGTTCCCATAGACCCTTCCTGTCTTTCCCCTTATCAACTCACAGACGTCTGGATTCCTTTTCTGGGGCATGATGGAAGAGCCAGTAGTAAAGGGATCGGCAAGTTCGATAAAGCCGAATTCTTTGCTCGAGAAGAGGATGAGTTCCTCACTGAGCCGGGAGAGATGCATCATAATCAAAGAAGCATCGGCTAAGAACTCAATAATAAAGTCCCTATCCGATACGGCATCCATGCTGCTTTGAACTACCTTGGAAAAGTCCAAAAGGCGGGCCGTATATTCCCGATCAGTAGGATAAGAGGTTCCTGCTAAAGCAGCTGCTCCCAGGGGAGAGACATTCACCCGATCAAAGGTATTCAAGAGCCTCTCCCAGTCCCTGTCGAGCATGAAGAAATAAGTCATTATCCAATGAGAGAAGAGTATGGGCTGGGCATGCTGGAGGTGAGTATACCCAGGCATAATGGCATCTATATTCCTCTCCGCCACTTTAAGAATACTCTTTTGCAAATTCCTGATTAACTTTGCAATCTCCTTTATCTCATCCCGCAGGAAGAGGCGCATATCCAAAGAAACTTGATCGTTTCGACTCCGTGCAGTATGAAGCTTTGCTCCTATGTCCCCGATCTTCTCTATGAGCCTCTTCTCAATGTGGGTATGGATATCTTCCAAAGAAAGGTTAAACTTAAATTTTCCGGTTTTTATTTCCTTCTCTATCTCCTTCAAGGCCTTAACAATCCTTTTCCCTTCAGAGTCCGTGATAATCTTACACTTGGTAAGCATCTTGGCATGGGCGATGGAGCCCTGAATGTCATATTTATAGAGCCTCTTATCAAAGGAGATGGACTCCAGAAACTCTTCTATTTTTTTCATACTATTTCTCCTTTGCCGCCTTCGGCGGCACCCCGCCTTTTGGCGGTGGCGCTATCTTTGCCTTTACTTTTATGGGAAGGCCCAAGATCTCTATGAAGCCCTTAGCCAATTTCTGATCGAAGATATCTCCCTTGCCATAGGTGGCCAGGGCCTGGCTATAAAGAGAATAAGGAGACTTTCGACCAACGACGATACAATCTCCCTTATAGAGCTTGAGTCTCACAGTTCCTGTGACATTTTCCTGGGTCTTTTCGATAAAAACGTCCAGAGCTTTCTTTAAGGGAGAATGCCACATTCCGCTATAGATTAGTTCGCTGTACTTTTTATCAACCAATGCCTTAAACTCTAATGTCTGGCGAGTAAGGGTTAAATTCTCCATTTCCTTATGGGCCAGATAAAGAATCCTTCCTGCTGGTGCCTCATATATCTCCCTGGATTTTATTCCCACCACCCGGGATTCAATATGATCTACACGACCAACTCCATTCGCTCCCCCAATCTCGTTCAGTTTAGCGATCAAATCTATTGGTTCATACTCTTTACTATCTATCTTCTTAGGAATCCCATTCTCAAAATCAATCTCTAAGTAAGTGGGTTTATCTGGTGCTTTCTCTGGCGAAGTAGTTAGCTGATAGATCTCCTCTGGCGGCTCCTTCCAAGGGTCTTCTAAGACACCGCATTCAATGGAGACCCCCCAGAGATTCCTATCAATACTGTAAGGACTCTCTTTGGTTATTTTTAGGGGAATATCGTGCTTCTTGGCATAATCCATCTCCTCTTCCCTGGTCTTAAGTTCCCACTCCCTTACTGGAGCAAGGACCTTCATATCGGGTGCTAAAGCAGCAATTGAAATCTCAAAGCGCACCTGGTCATTCCCTTTTCCTGTACAACCGTGAGCCACCACATCTGCCTTCTCTTCCTTGGCCACTTTTACTAATGATTCTGCGATCAATGGTCGGGATAGAGCAGTAGCCAATAGATACTTATCCTCATAGATGGCATTGGCACATAATCCTTTAAAGACAAAGTCCCTTACAAACCTCTCTTTCAAATCCTTTACTACTACCTTCTCTGCCCCGATCTTCGCTGCCCTCTTCTTAGCATCCTCCAGATCCTCTCCCTGACCTAAGTCAGCCAGAAGAGCGGTTACTGGAACTTTATACTTCTCCTGTAACCATTTCAGGATTACAGAAGTATCCAGTCCCCCAGAATATGCTAGAACAATCTTTTTAATCATTATTTTCCTCCCATCAAAAGTACTAAGATTGCTTTTTGGACGTGGAGCCGATTCTCTGCCTGGTCGAAGACCACCGAATGCGGCCCATCCATCACCCCATCGGTAATCTCCTCTCCCCGATGGGCAGGGAGACAGTGCATAACAATACAGTCCTTCTTTGCCTTTGAAACCAGTTCCTCATTCACCTGATAGGGATAGAAGATGCTCCTTCGCTCTGCGGCTTCTTCCTCCTTCCCCATACTTGCCCAGACATCAGTATAGATAACATCCGCATCCTTTACTGCCTCGGACGGATCCTGAAGTATATTTATTTTTGCCCCACTAATCATGGCTTCCCCACTTGCCCTCCTCACCACTGTCTCATTCGGCTGATAGCGAGCGGGACAAGCAAGAGAGAGTTCTATCCCCATCTTGGCCGCCCCATAGCACCAGGAATTGGCAACATTATTCCCGTCACCGACATAGGCCACCTTTAGTTTCTTGAGCCTTCCCTTCTTCTCTCTTATGGTATAGAGATCAGATAACACCTGGCAGGGGTGAAGAAGATTGGATAGACCGTTTATTATTGGAATAGTAGCATATTTTGCCAGATCCTCTACATCCTGATGGTCATAGGTCCTGATCATTATCCCATCCACATACCTGGATAGAGTAAGTGCCGTATCCTTAATCGTCTCCCCCCTTCGCAGTTGCAGATCCTGGGCACTCAA
>JAUXAI010000061.1 GCA_030619985.1 bacterium
TGGAGTAATGCCTTTGTTGCTCCACCTTTCTTCTCAAGGATATCTGGTTTAGTGGCCAGAACCTGGAGGAGGGCCTGGAACTCCTCCATCTCTAGGCCTCTGAGGAAGGTAATGCTCTGAATTTTCCGGCTACTTAAGTCAAAGTTAAATTTGATGAATGTCTTATCTCTCTCCTCCAGCGAGAGGTCCTCTACCACCAATTTATTCTCAACGACGCTTATCGTTAAGTCCCTCTCCTTCTTCAGGTAATCCCTTAGTTCCTGATAGGAGGCCTTTAGGGGGCGGGCGATCATGGGATGCTTAGCAGGATAGATGCCCATATCGGTAATGACGATGTGGAGTTGCTTGATGAGATGACTGGCCCATTCCTTGAGGTGTGATTTATCAAATTTCACCCCGCCCCTCCTTTCGTGGTCAGGCAAATAATTTTTATAAAGAGAAAATCCATCAGTTCAAGTTTTTTAATCTCAAAATTACCAATTTTGTGAGGGGCGGGGTTCATTTCTTCCTCCTAGACTCCACCCTCTTCTGCACCAGAATAAAGAGGCCATAGATGATAATGATTTGACCAATGACGAATAATTACTAAAAGTACGCAAGGAAGGCGAAGATTTCTACGCTTTTTATGTTTACCTTCTGCGCTTTTGCCCTTCGGATCCTGAAGGATCCTCAGGATCCTGAACGGGCGGTTGCAGACTTTTAAAGTTCTTTCTTAATCTTTTTAATCTCTCCTTAAGCTCTCGTTCCTTTTCTCTTTCCTTAACAATAACCGCTTGGGGAGCTTTATTCAAGAAGTCCCTGCTCTTCAATTTTTCTCTCGCCCTTCCCAATTCTTCTTCTACTCTACCCATCTGCTTTTTCAGGCGCTTTCTCTCTTTCCCCAGATCGATCAATCCTTTAAGGGAAACCCAGGCCTCTATCTCACCGATTAGGGCACTGGCGGAGGGAATAGGCTTCTCGACATCGGGACCCATCTCTATCTTAGATACCCGGGCAAGGTTCCTAATATAAGTAGCATTTTTCTCTAAAGTCTTCAGCTGGTCTTTCCCCTTTATCTTGAAAAAAGCCTCTATCTTCTTCTGGGGAGCGATTCCCATCTCTGATCTAATATTCCTGATTGATGTGGTAACCTCTATGACAAGAACCATCTCCTTCTCTATTTTAGTATCTATTCTCTTCTTATTAACTTTTGGCCAAGAAGAAACCATTATGCTATCCAATCTGCGGTCATCTGCGCCTGCCTCGTCGGCAGACAGGTTTATATCTGCGGTCATCTGCGTATGGCGCTTCAGCGCCTGCCATATTTCTTCAGTGATAAACGGCATAAAAGGATGGAGGAGCCTTAATGTTCCCTCTAAGACATGACACATCACATACTGCGCAGTCTTTTTCTCCGAACTCCCCGCCGAAGGCGAGGTCTCGCCCCCTTGGGGCGGACGAACTGTAGACTCCGAACTGTGATAAAGTCTGGGCTTTATCATTTCTAGATACCAATCACAGAACTCATGCCATATAAACTGGTATAGAGTTTGGACTGCTTCGCTTATCCTGTAATTCTCAATGGAATCTGTGACCTCTTTGACAGTTCTGTTATATCTGGAAAGAATCCACTTATCCGTCAAGGTCAAACTGGAATCTAGGATCTGGGATCTAGGATCTAACTTAAAGCCTTCTAAGTTCATGAGGACGAAGCGGGAGGCGTTCCAGATCTTATTGGCAAAATTCCTACTGGAGATGAATTTCTCATTGAATAGCTGTAAATCCTGTCCCTGGGCGCAAGAAGAGGCTAAAGCGAAACGTAGGGCATCCGTTCCATATTTAGCAATAATGTCTAAGGGATCGATAACATTCCCTAAGGATTTACTCATCTTCTTCCCCATCTTGTCCCGAACAATGCCATGAATGTAAACTTCGCTAAAAGGTATATCATCCATTAATCTCAGTCCCATCTTGATCATCCTCGCCACCCAGAGGTGGATGATTTCATGGCCCGTAATTAAAAGACTTGTAGGATAGAAGTATGCTAAATCCTTTGTCTTCTTTGGCCAGCCAAGGGTAGAGAAGGACCACAAAGCGCTGCTAAACCAGGTATCTAAAACATCTGTTTCTTGAATTAAATTTTTTCCTCCACAAATAGGACATTTTTCTGGTTTTTCCCTAGAAACTATTGGAACTGCATTTTTAGGAAGAGAAACTATAGTTTCCAATCTTTTCAAAATTTCCTTATGTGTATATCCTTTATGTGTACGCCCATAACTTCGTAGGGCTGAGTATGTTCCATGTGTTGGTTCTAAATCTTCGGGCGTCCTTTTTGTTAGAAGAAGCTCAAGTCTTTTTCCAATGCAATTTCCACAATACCAAGCAGGAATTCGGTGTCCCCACCATATCTGCCGGGAAAGACACCAATCTCTCAGGCCTGCCATCCAATCCAGATAGACCTTCTCCCACCTCTTGGGAATATATCTTATCCTTCCCTTTTTTACTACCTCAATGGCTGGCTTCGTCAATTCTTTAACTTTTAGAAACCATTGAAGAGAGATCAAGGGTTCAATGGGCGTAGAGCATCTATAACACCTTCCCACAGGAACAGAATAATCCTCTTTCTTCTCCAGATAGCCCTCTTTCTCTAAATCTTCAAGAAGCCTCTTTCTACATTCATACCTATCCAATCCCTCATACTTCCCGGCCTCTCTGGTCATCCTTGCGAAAGTGTCTATGATTCTTACCTCAGGAAGTTTATGCTTCCTTCCTATCTCGAAGTCATGGGGGTCATGGGCGGGAGTGATCTTCACTGCTCCAGTACCAAATTCGGGATCAACATAATCATCAGCGATGAGGGGTATCTTCCTATTCATAATGGGGAGGATAAGGGTCTTGCCTATCAAACCCTTGAACCTCTTATCCTTAGGGTTGACCGCCACTGCAGTATCGCCGAGCATAGTCTCTGGTCTGGTGGTGGCCACAGTAATAAAAGCAGGTGAGCAGGTGAGCAGGTGAGCAGGTGAGTTGGGCTTGAAGAAGTATTTAATGTAGTAGAGGTAGCCCTTCTCTTCTTCGTGTTCCACCTCAATATCAGATAAAGCGGTCTGGCACCTGGGGCACCAATTTATGATGTATTCATCCCTATAGATCAGGCCCTTCCTATATAGCCTGACAAAGGTCTCGGTTACGGCTTCAGAGCATCCCTTATCCAAGGTGAATCTCAATCTTTCCCAGTCGCAGGAGCATCCTAATCTCCTCAATTGCTCGATAATTCTATTTCCGTATTTCTCTTTCCACTCCCAGACCTTTTTTACAAACTTCTCTCTTCCCAGATCAAGCCTACTCTTCCCCTCTTTCAGTAGCTCCTTCTCCACAACATTCTGGGTAGCGATCCCCGCATGGTCGGTTCCAGGAATCCAGCAGGCATTGTAGCCCTCCATCCTTTTATATCTAATCAGAATATCCTGCAGGGTATTATTCAGGGCATGGCCCATATGTAAGGACCCAGTGATATTGGGAGGAGGGATGACCATGGTAAAGGGCTTTTTCTTTTTATCTACTTCAGCATGGAAGTAGCCCTTATCCATCCAGTATCTATACCACTTCTTCTCCACTTCTTTTGGTTGATATCTAGTCGGTATGGTCATCGTTTCTTCCTAACACAAGAATGCTAATACTAATGGTATGGTAGCGATCATGAGTAGGGTACTGACGAGTATGGTAGAGGCGGCCAATTCTGGTTCGGCATTAAACTTCTGAGCAAACATGAAGCTGGCAACGGGTGAGGAGAGAGAAGAGATAAGAATGATGACCGCCCTATTCAGGCCAGTTATCTTGAAGAGATTTACGAAGATAAGGGCTAATGAGAGGCCCATAACTATTCTCGCTAAAGCACAGATAAAGGGAAGCCTGAAGGAAGTGACCTTGGTATTAGAGAGTCTATAGCCAAGCATTAAAAGCATCAAAGGGATGGTGGGTCGAGCAACCATCTCAATGGTCCTCTTTCCGATCCTTGAGAATTCGAAGAAGAGGGGATGAGTGTTTAAGAACTGGATTAAAGGTTGACGGTAGATACTCAAGATAATGCCCATTATTGCCGCATAGATGACCGGTATCTTGAGGGTGGTCTTCATTCCCGACTTCCTACTCAAGAGGTAGATCCCCAGAGAATAAAATAGGAGGCAGGAGGCAACATAGTAGATTATTCCTTTAGAGAGGCCTACAGTTCCAAAAGCAAAGAGGGAGACAGAGAGACCCATATTTCCAGTATTGGGGAACATGATGGGAAGGTAGAAGGGACGGGGGTCGAACCTCCTTATCTTGGAAAAGAGAAAGATAAGAAACCCTCCACATAACATGACAAAAAAGGCCCCAGAAGCAATGCTCAAAAATTCTTTTACTACAAACTCCTTATTTATCATGGAGGTGAAGACCAGGCAGGGGGTGGTGATGTAGATGATGATATCAATTAAGGGGTCGAGTCTCAGTTTGGTGACTTTTGAAAATAAGAAGCCCACCCCTACGATAGTAAAGATGGGCAGTATTGTCCTTGAGATTAAAAGTAGCGTCCCCTGAGGCATATAATCACCACATCAGACAGTCCAAGGGTTACATGGGAAACAGGGGCTACAGGGATAACAGGGGTTAAAACCCTTGCCACCCTTGCCACCCTTGCCACCCTTGTTACCCTTGCTGCTCTTTTACTTTTTGTGTTTCTTGAGGAGTTTATATTCCAGACTATCCACCAATGCCTGCCAGGAGGCTTCAATAATATTGGTGGATACTCCAACCGTTCCCCATCTCTCCTTTTTATCCCTTGCCTCCACAAGGACCCTCACCGGAGCAGCGGTCCCGGCTTTAACATCCAGAACTCTCACCTTATAGTCCGTGAGACGAACATTCTTTAGAGAGGGATAGAATTCTTCCAGTGCCTTCCTCAGAGCATTGTCCAAAGCATTTATGGGGCCTCTTCCCTCTGCTGCGGTATGCTCTTCAATTCCTTTTACTTTCACCTTTATGGTTGCCTCACAATTTAAGGTTCCATTCTTTCTCTTCTCCACCGTGACCCGGAAACCCTCTAAGTCAAAGAGGCTTTTATACTTCCCTAAGGCCTTCTTCATCAGGAGTTCAAAGGAGCCCTCCGCCCCCTCAAACTGATAGCCTTCGTCTTCAAGTCTCTTTAAGTCTTCTAAGACCTTCACTGTCTGAGGAGTTTTCTTCTCCAGATCCAGGCCATACTCCTTTGCCTTATAGAGGATATTGCTTCGCCCAGCGAGTTCTGAGACCAGTATCCTCCTATGATTCCCCACCAGCTCTGGTAGGATGTGCTCATAGGTCCTGGGGTCCTTCTTCACCGCGCTCACATGTATCCCTCCCTTATGGGCAAAGGAGGAGTTTCCTACGAAGGGCTGCCTCTCATCATGGGGCAGGTTGGCAAGTTCTGCCACATACCTTGAGACTTCGGTCAGCCTGCTCAATTGCTTCTTCTTGATACACTCCATTCCCATCTTTATCTGGAGGTTCGGTATCACGGAACAAAGGTTTACATTCCCGCATCTCTCCCCCAAACCATTTATCGTCCCCTGAACCTGGAGTGCACCCTCCTGGACTGCAGCCAGGGTATTGGCTACAGCAAGGCCGGAATCGTTATGGGCATGGATGCCCAGAGGAACTTTAATCTTTTTCCTTACTTCACGCATGATCTTTGATAGTTCAAAAGGAAGGGTTCCTCCATTGGTATCACATAAAATAATCCAGTCCGCCCCTGCTCTTTGAGCTACTTCCAAGGTCTTAAGGGCATAGGAAGGATCATGCTTATAGCCATCGAAGAAGTGTTCGGCATCGTAAATTACTTCCTTCTTCTTTTTCTTTAGATAAGAGACAGAGTCTTCAATTAGCTCGAGGTTTTTCTCTAAAGAGACCCCCAGGGCGATCCTTACATGGAGGTCCCAAGATTTGCCAAAAATACAGACCACCTTGGTTCCTGATTTTAAGAGGGCTCTGATATTGGGATCCTTCCCCGCAGGATATTTCGCTCTTCTGGTAGAGCCGAAAGCAGTAAGTTTAGCATTCTTCAGTTTCATCCTCTTCATCCTCTGGAAGAACTTTATGTCCTTGGGATTGGAGCCCGGCCAACCTCCCTCAATGTAATGGATTCCAAGTTCATCCAGCCTCTGAGCGATACGCACCTTATCGTCTAAGGAGAAGGAGATTCCCTCTGCCTGGGCGCCGTCCCTCAATGTGGTATCGTAGATTCTCACCTTAGTCATCTCTTAACTCCTTCCTAAACTGAATTCCTTATGTAATGACCTCACTGCTTTCTTGACCTCTTTTT
>JAUXAI010000065.1 GCA_030619985.1 bacterium
GGATCTGGGCCAGCCGCTCACCCATCTCCCTCTCAGGGAAGATGACTTTATCTGCCCCGATCTTCTGCAGTATCCTCCCATGGCGCGCATTCAAGGCCTTGGCCACTACCTCCTTTACCCCAATCTCTTTTAAGAGAAGGGTGATCAGGATACTCGCCTGGATATCTCCACCAATGGCCACTATGGCAACATCCACATCCTCGATCCCCACCGCCCTCAGGGCTTTCTCATCCGTAGCATCGAGTTGGACCGCCTGGCCAACCAAATCGCCCATCTCAGCCACCTTTTCTTCGTTCTCATCAATGGCCAGCACCTCATGCCCCTGGTCAATCAGGGTTCGAGCAACGCTTGAACCAAACCTTCCCAGACCAATTACCGCAAACTGCCTCGCCATCTTTCCCTCCTTAAACGCTGATTGCCGCTGATATAGTGCACTGATTATCGCTGATTATCTGCGGTCATCTGCATTTTGATCTGCGCTAATCTGCGTATTAGCCGATCATTACTCTCTCTTCTGGATACTTATATAATGGAGCGCGCTCCCTCTGGCCCATGGCCACAGCAATGGTTAAGGGACCGATCCTTCCCACAAACATAGTAATGGTGATTATGATCCGCCCCAGATTAGAGAGAGTATCGGTTATCCCCATTGATAACCCAACCGTGCCAAAGGCGCTGAAGACCTCAAAGAGTACCTTGATAAAAGCCTTCTTCTCAATAATCAAGAGAAGGAAACTCGACAGTATCACCAGGCCAACAGAGAGACCAACAATGGTCAAGACCTTCCTGATGGTCACCCAGGGTATGGTTCTTCTGAAGAGATTGACTTCCCTCTTTCCCCGAAACATGGCAAATAAACTGGTTAAAAAGACGCAGAAGGTGCTGGTCTTTACCCCTCCTCCTGTGGAGCCGGGTGAAGCGCCAATAAACATCAAGATCATTAATAAGAAGAGGCTTGCTCCTTTCATCTGGCCAACAGGTAAGGTATTGAAGCCCGCTGTCCGGGGAGTAATGGCCTGGAAGGCAGCCCCCAGTATCTTTCCTCCTACAGGGAGAGTACTTAGAGTATTATTCCCCTCCAGGAGGAAGATGAGAGGAATAGCTATGATAATGAGAAAGAAGGTGGTGGCTAAGACTACCTTAGTATGAAGGCTCAAGGCCCCCTTTCCTTTGGGACGATATCTCTTCAGATTGGATAGAACAGTAAACCCCAATCCACCGAGAATGATCAAGGAAAGCATTATGATATTTATTGCGGGATCGCTTCTATAACCCACCAGGCTATCTCTAAAGAGGGAGAACCCAGCGTTGCAGAAGCCAGAGATGGCATGAAATATAGCGCAGTATCCAGGATAACTAATACCTGTCCCTCTCCACCTCAGATAGAAGAATATGGCTCCCAATCCCTCGATGCTCAGGGTCAGGATAATGACATACTTTAAGAGAACCCTTATTCCCCCTAATGTGGAGTGCTTCAATGCCTCCTGAACGACCATCCTCTCCCGCAGAGAAATCCTCTTCCCGATCATGAGGCCAAATAATGTGGCCATGGTCATGATCCCCAATCCGCCAAGCTGAATGAGCACCAGGATGACCAGTTGGCCAAATAGAGAGAAGTAAGTTCCCGTATCGACCACTTTCAGACCCGTGACACAGGTGGCACTGGTTGCAGTAAATAGGGCATCGACAAAGGGAAGCCTCTGGCCATTGGCCGTGCTTAGAGGTAGGGAGAGGAGAATGGTCCCTATGGTAATAGCGAATAGAAAGCCCAGGGCAAGGATCTGGGCAGGATTCAGTCTGGCCTTCGCCATTCACTCTCCTTGGTTCTTCTTAGCAATATCTACCAGTTGGGTGAAGGTCTCTGGGTCATTTATGGCTAAATCGGATAGGATCTTACGGTCGATGGCAATCTCTGCCTTTTTTAGTCCATTAATAAATCTATTATAACTTATTTCCTGGCTGCGGCAGGCAGCATTTATTCTTGAGATCCACAAGCGTCTGAAGTCCCTCTTTCTTCTCTTTCGATCTCGATAAGCATAGACCAGAGATCTGGTCACCGCCTCTTTTGCCGTTCTATAGAGTCTACTCTTTGCTCCGTAATACCCCTTTGCAGCCTTTAATATTCTCTTCTTCTTTCTCTTTCTTGCCGGGGCATACTTTGTCCTTACCATGAAAACCTCACTTTGTTCGGTTCGTTTACCGTTAACCGTTCACCGTGAACCGTAAACCAAAAGTGCACATTGCATTCATCCGTAGGGAATTAATCTCCTGATATTTTTCACATCGGTCTTATGAATGAGACCCGATTTCTTAAGGCCTCTCTTTCTCTTGGCGCTCTTCTTTGTCAGGATGTGGCTTTTATAGGCCTTTTTTCTCTTGATCTTTCCCTTCTTCGTTAATCTAAACCTTTTAGCTGCTCCCCGCTTGGTCTTTATCTTAGGCATTCTAACCTCACTTTGTTCGGTTCGTTTACCGTTAACCGTTCACCGTGAACCGTAAACCAAAAGTGCACATTGCACTTCCCTATTTTGATTTAAGAACCATGGTCATGTTGTAGCCTGCTAATCTTGGGCTTATCTCCACTTCGGCAATCTCTTTTGTCTCTTCAATCAATCTATCTAAAAGGCGCCGGCCCAGCTCAGGATGGGATCTCTGTCTCCCTAGAAACATGATGGTTACTTTGACTTTATCTCCTCTTTCTAAGAATTTCACGGCAAGGCGTTTCTTTACCTGGTAATCATGTTCCCCGATCTTGATGCGCATCTTCACTTGTTTAATTTCATAGGTCTTCTGCCTCTTCCTCGCTTCTCGCAATTTTCGCTCTCGTTGGTATTTAAACTTCCCATAATCCATTACCCGACAGACAGGGGGAGAGGCCTGGGGAGCGATTTCTATTAAGTCTAAAGCCTCTCTTCGGGCAATCTCCAGGGCCTTTCCTATATCCATAATTCCCAGCTGCTTACCCTCTTTACCAATCACCCTTACCTCTTTGGCCGAGATGGCCTCATTTACCCTCAACTCTTTTTTAATCTTTCCTCCTCCTTACATTAAAAAATTTGGATGGCAGAAGCCATCCTTTTCATATCTAAACCCTACGCGCAGTCCTTTCATGAGGACGCGGTAAGGTGAGAAGCGGATAGCTTCTACTTTATCTAAAATTTTAACACTCTTTCTTTTTAATTGCAAGATAAATTCTTCTGATGAATTTATCTATCTTTATCTCTCCCAAATCCTCTTCGTTTCTCAACCTCAAGGAGAGGGTATTATTCTTTACTTCTTTATCTCCCATAATGAGCATATAGGGGACCTTCTCTATCTGGGCCTCTCGGATCTTTTTGCCGATCTTCTCGTTCCGGCTGTCTAACTCCACCCTCAGATTCTCTTTTTCCAACCTCTCCTTTACCTTTGAAGCATACTTAAGATGGCGGTCTGCTATAGGGAGTATCCTCACCTGAACTGGAGAAAGCCAGACAGGGAAGGCTCCTCCATAATGCTCAATCAAGACTCCTAAGAACCTCTCTACGCTTCCCAATAAGGCCCGATGAATCATGACGCATCTGTGCTTCTTGCCGTCTCTTCCCGTATAGGTGAGGTCGAATTTCTCCGGGAAGTTGAAGTCTACCTGAATGGTAGAACACTGCCAGAGTCTCCCTAAGGCATCCGAGATCTGAATATCTATCTTCGGCCCGTAGAAGGCCCCCTCGCCAGGAGCAATCTCATATTCTAACTTACTTTCTTTTAGCGCTTCTTTTAATGCCCTTGTAGCATGCTCCCAGTTTTTCTTACTTCCAATATAATCCTCTGGTCGGGTAGATAGAATGAGCTTATAACCAAAGCCAAAGGGCTGCAAGATATCTAAGGCAAAGGAGACCGCATCCTCTATTTCTTCTTTAAGTTGAGTCGGGGTACAGAAGATGTGGCCATCATCCTGGGTAAAGCCTCGGGCTCTCATTAGGCCATGCATTACTCCCGATCTTTCATGTCTGTAGACTGTTCCCAATTCAAAGTATCTTATAGGCAGGTCTTTATAACTTCTGGTCTTGCTCTTATAGATCAGGACATGGCCCGGACAGTTCATGGGCCTTATGGCATACTCCTGCTTTTCTATCTTGAAGAAATACATTAATTCCCGATAGAAGTCATAGTGGCCGGATCTCTTCCATAAGTCGATCTTATATATGTGAGGAGTAATGACCGATTGATAGCCTCTCTTTTTATGCTCCTCTTCTATAAAGTCCTCAATTATTCTTCTTAAGATAGCTCCCTTGGGATGGTAGATGATCAACCCTGCCCCAGCCTCATTATGGATGCTGAAGAGATCTAAAAATTTTCCTAATTTTCTGTGGTCCCTCTTCTTCGCCTCCTCAATATTCCGTAGATGTCTATCTAACTCTTCCTTACTAAAGAAAGCCGTGCCATATATCCTCTGGAGCATGGGGTTGGTCTCTTTCCCTCTCCAGTAGGCGCCAGCAATAGAGGTGAGTTTAAAGACTTTTACTTCCCCGCTACTCTTCATATGGGGCCCTTTGCAGAGATCGACGAATTCTCCTGTAGCATAGAAACTTATTTTCTTTCCTTTGAGCCCTTTAAGAAGTTCTAACTTGAACCGCTCTTTATCCTTCTTTAATAACTTCTCTGCCTGACTTCCGGAAAGCATCCTCTTTTCGAAAGAAAGATCTTTATTTATTATCTCTCCCATCCTTTTCTCTATTCTCTTTAAATCCCCCGGAGTAAAGGGCTCTTTTTTTTCAAAGTCATAGTAGAAGCCGTCAGCAATTGCCGGGCCAATCCCCAACTTTACCTTGGGAAATAATTCTTTCACTGCTGCGGCCAAAATATGAGAAGTGGAATGTCTCAGAGTATCAAGGTCTTTCTTCGCCATTATTGCTCCTATACAAGTTGAGTGGTGGGCTCGCCCAGGATCGAACTGGGGACCTCCACGATGTCAACGTGGCACTCTAACCATCTGAGCTACGAGCCCAAGTTTTGAAAAAATTATGGTTGATCATAAGAGTTGAATCCCTGAAGAAAATTTAGTGGTGGGCGAGGAGGGAGTCGAACCCTCATGCTCACTAATGGAGCAATGGATTTTAAGTCCATTGTGTATGCCATTCCACCACTCGCCCATTGGAGGTGCGGGTGGGAATTGCACCCACGAATAACGGTTTTGCAGACCGTCCCCTTAGCTACTTGGGTACCGCACCGTCGTCGCTTTTGGAGCGGGCGATGGGTTTCGAACCCACGACCTCAACCTTGGCAAGGTTGCGTTCTACCAACTGAACTACGCCCGCGTCGTTCACTTCCGTTCGCTCCTCAGTGGGAGAATCTAAGGTTCTCCTCCCTGGCGTTCCCTCCGATTCCATCGGAGGTCACTGTTATCCCCCTCTCCTCTAAAAAAGGGGGGCTGGTTGGTGGACTGGATGTTTTGGTGCGGACGAGAGGATTCGAACCTCCACGAGATAACTCCCACTAGCCCCTCAAGCTAGCGCGTCTACCAATTCCGCCACGTCCGCACACCTTGTTGTCAGCCCAAAATTATTTGCCCGCTGGAACCTCTTCTGGGATAGTCCCTACTGCCGGTTCCTTCTCCATGACAGAGACTCTCTTCTTGGAGGAGAGAACGGCTAAGGTCAGAGAGGTAATCATAAAGAGGATGGCCATGGTAGTGGTAAACCTAGTTAGAAAGGTTCCTGCTCGGCTGCCAAAGGCGGTCTCAGTTACTCCCCCAAAGGCTCCTCCCAGACCTCCCCCTTTGGCCGACTGCATGAGGACAATGAGAATTAATAAGAGACTTGCTACGATATGGATTCCCAGAATTAGATTGGTCATCTTCCCCCCTTATTACTTAAAGCTACTACACCAGGGAGTTCCTTCCCCTCTAAAAATTCTAAAGAGGCTCCTCCACCAGTGGAGACGTGACTCATTCTATTGGTAAGACCTATCTTTGCAATGGCGGCTGCAGAATCCCCTCCTCCAACAACCGTGGTAGCCTTTGATTCTGCCAAGAGTTTAGCGATGGTAAACG
>JAUXAI010000024.1 GCA_030619985.1 bacterium
GCACTTCCCCAGCCATGCCAGTTGCTTGACCCAAGCATGATGAGATTATTTCCCTGGCAGACATCTTTGATTGCTTCTCGAATAGATCTTTCAGGCCCCAGGGCGCGTGCAGTATAGATCTCAAACCCATCCACTCCAGCCTCAGCCAAGTTTTTTAAGTTATGGAATTTCTTCCTCCACCAATGGGGGACGATAACCGCTCCTTTGTATTTTTCATGAATTAAGTTAGCAATCTTAGCGATCTCTCTACCGTATTTCCGTTCATCTATAACCTCATCAATTCCTAAAAGGAGAAAGTTTTCTCCTTGTTTTCCCGTATAGCACTTTATTTCCTGCCCAGTAATGATCACTGCTTGAGGATACTTTTCTTTGACTAATTCTTTAGTTCTCTTTGCTCCCCTTAATGTTCGGGGATGATCGGTAATCGCCCAGGCAGAAAAGCCATGGGCCAGGTGCCATCTGATATTTTGCTCTGGGGTAGCGATCCCCTCATGAGAATAGGTAGTATGACTGTGAAGATCGATCACAATTTCTTCGGGATTCTCTGGTTGCAGGCTATACTTTGGTAGGGGTACTAAGACAATAAAAAGGCAGATTAAAGTAAAGGATATGATGACCTTAAATAGCCCCTTTAGCCTTTCAGAAATGTTAATTTTCTTCTTTAAATTAAAGAGAAGATAAAGAAGTATTACCCAGACCAGCCAGGAAAGGGTCTGGAATCTGAAGTCTGTGAAGCGCCAGAAGTATTGGGAGATTCCTACAAAGGGCTCAAGGATATAGGCGGTCGCAGGAATCTCTATTCTATATTCTTTTAGGGGCAGACTGGTTATTCCATCGAGAGGTCTTAGGTGTGGAGTGGGAATTAAGAAGAGAATGGAGAGAAAAATGATAAAAAAGATTATTTTCCCATGTTTTTTGAACAATCGCTTAATCAAGATGAAACTCCTAGGGACATTAAAAATGGTGCCGAAGGAGGGAATCGAACCCACACGGCCTTACGGCCACACGATTTTGAGTCGTGTGCGTCTACCAATTCCGCCACTTCGGCACTGCTTCGTTTTATTCGCGTCTTACTTAAAGAAGACTTTTGCTAAGTCCCGCCACTTCTTATCAACGGTCTTTAACTGGGCTACTGCTTTTGATAGAGGAACATCGATCATCTCATTTCCTCTTAAAGCAACCATCCTCCCAAACTTTTCCTTAGCCACTAAATCGGCTGCCTTTACCCCGCACCTCGTTCCCAGCATTCTATCGAATAAGGTGGGAGACCCTCCTCTCTGGATGTGACCGATTACTGTTGCCCGGGTTCCGATGCCCGTCTTTTCCTTGATAACTGATGCCAGATCCTCTCCCACCCCTCTCTTCCTTAATATCATGTGACCAAACTGGTCCAGTTCCTCCTTTTCCACCTTCATGCCGGGAATCTTTATCCCCTCAGAGGTCACTACTAAGGCATAGTTCTTCCTCTTATGAACCTTCTTTAAATGTCGGCACATCTTATCGATATCTACTTTCTCCTCTGGGATGAGAATCCAGTCCGCTCCGGAAGCCATGCCAGTAAAGAGAGCCACCCAGCCGGCATGCCTTCCCATGACCTCTAAGATCATTATTCTCCGATGAGATCTTCCAGTATCCCTTAATCTTTCCGCAGCATCGACCGCAATGGTCACTGAGGTATCGAAGCCGAAGGTATAGTCTGTGGCAGATAGGTCATTATCCATGGTCTTGGGGACACCGACCACCTTTACCTTGCATTCTTTATATAGTTTATTTGCCACTCCTAAGGTATCTTCACCACCCATGGCGATGAGCCCATCAAGTTTAAATTTTTTGATATTTTTTAAGGACTTTTCTACCCCGCTCTTCTCCTTAAAGGGATTGACTCTTGAGGTTCCTAATATGGTTCCCCCTTTACCGATAATCTCTTCCACATCCTTCAATTTCAAAAGCTTGCTCTTTCCTTCAATGAGGCCTTTATACCCTTCTAATATCCCGATGACCTCAAAACCATGGTCTAATGCTTTTGCCACTACTCCTCTTATGGCCGGGTTCAATCCCGGGCAGTCTCCGCCCCCATTCAGTATGCCAATCCTCTTTGCCATCTCTTCCTCCTACGCTTTTCCACTACATCCAAAGTGTCTCATTCTATCCCGAATTACTTCCTTGGCCGCCTCCTTTGCTGGACCAAGGACCTTTCTGGGATCAATCTCGTCTGGCTTTTCTGCCAAGACCTCTCTGGTCTTCTTGACAAAGGCCATCCTTATTCGAGTATCGATATTTATCTTACTCATTCCAGCAGCGATTCCCTTCTTAATCTCCTCATCATTACATCCGCTGGCCCCATGTAATACCAGAGGAACCTTGGTTAATTCCCGAATCTTCTCTATCCTAGGAATATCCAGTTTGGCAAAAGGGGTCCGGCAGCCATGTATTGTTCCTACTGCTGCGGCTAAGGAATCCAGGCCAGTCAATTCCACGAACCTCTTGGCCTCTTCTGGCTTGGCGTAAAACTCCTTGGCCTTATCTATGGCCACTCCCGGCTCATCCCCTCCTGCCTTTCCAATCTGTCCTATCTCTGCCTCTACTGGTATGCCTACTGCATGGGCCATCTCACAGACCTTCTTGGTCAGAGCAACGTTCTCATCGAAAGGTAGCTTTGAGCCATCGAACATGAGAGAGGTAAAACCCGCCCTCATACACTTGATATTCTGAAGATAATCTGTCCCGTGGTCCAGATGTAAAGCCACAGGAACAGTTGCCTTCTCCGCTGCGGTCTTGACCATGGCCACAATATACTCTAATCCCGCATACTTTATTGCCCCCTGAGAGGCCTGTAAGATCACTGGCGCCCGCTCTTCCTCCGCTACCTCAATGATGGCCTGGACGATCTCCAAGTTATTGGCATTGAATGCCCCTACCGCATACCCCTCTGCTTGGGCCTTCTTCAACATCTCCTTCGTGGTTACTAATGGCATTTCTTTAACCTCCTTTCAGGTAGGTATTAGTTACCAGTTTACAGTTAACAGTAAAAAATTTGAAGTTTGTCATTTCTATTATACTATAACAAACGAGATTATTCAAGCGCTGTAATAAATAGTTCCTTCTCCCAATAGCTCCTCAATCTTCCTCTTAAGTTTCGGGGTTGCCTTCACCTTAATCCTGGGGCCCGGGCTTATCACCGCCTCCCCATGATGGGTGGTCCTGAGATGGAAATAGACCTTCGCTTCTCCGGGATGGTTAAGCATGATCTTTTTCAGGGGGTTTAGCATTTCCCCTTCCAATCCTGTGGTGGTCATATTGATGTGAACCACTTTCGTCAAGAGCTCCTCTACTTCTTCCAGAGGAAGAATCTGGGAGGCAATGACCTTGGCTATCTCTCCACTCCTATCCACCCTTCCCTTGACGATGACCATGGTCTCCTTCCTCACCAGAGAGGCCTTTTGATTATAGACATCGGGAAAGACGATGACCTCCACCCTTCCCTTCAGGTCCTCTAAGCCGGCAAAGGCCATCCGCTTTCCGTTCCTGGTGGTGATGAGCCTCAAGGTAGTTATTATTCCCCCCAGAGTAACTTCGCTTCCATTGGCCAGTTCTCCCAGTTCGGCAGTGGTGGTGGTGGTATACTTCTCCAGAACCCGAGAGAACCTGGCTAAGGGATGGCCTGAGATGTAGAATCCTAAGGCCACCTTCTCAAAGGCCAAGAGCTTATTCTCCGGCCACTCCTCCATATCGGGAAGATAGCCGGTCTCCCTCACCCCTTCCAAGACCTCTAAGAAGGAAGTCTGCCCCCGGGCTCGCTCCTTTTGCCTTACACTCGCTCGCTCTAAGGCCTCGTCCAGGACGGCCATAAGCTGGGAGCGCTTTGCTCCCAGGGAATCGAAGGCCCCACACTTTATGAGGCTCTCTATGGCCCTTCTATTGATGAGCCTGGTATCCACCTCCTCACAGAAATGGCATAGTGACCGGAATTTCCCCTTTTTCCCGCGTATCTCAGTCATAGAGGCGATGGCTCCAGACCCCACATTCTTCACTGCTGCCAGGCCAAACCTAATGCTATTGCTCACTACCGTAAAATCCCTCATGCTCTCATTAATATCCGGAGGGAGAATCTCGATCTCCATCCTCTTTGTCAATTCAATATACTTAATAAGCTTATCGGTATTATTCATTTCACTGGTAAGGAGGGCCGCCATATAGTATAAAGGATAATTGGCCTTTAAATAAGCGGTCTGATAGGAAATCAAAGCATAGGCGCTGGAATGGCTCTTATTGAAACCATAACCTGCGAAGTGGGAGATGAGGTCAAATATCTTATCTGCAATCCCTCTTGCTATTTCATTCCTCACCGCTCCCTCCACAAACTCCTTCCTCTGCTGATCCAGAAGCACCGAAATTTTCTTTCCCATGGCTTGCCTTAGGAGGTCGGCCTTGGCCATACTGAAGCCCGCCAAGTCACTTGCGATGCGCATCACCTGCTCCTGATAGAGAATGACCCCATAGGTATCCTTCAAGATGGGCTCTAACCTGGGATGGGGATACTCTATGGGAATGAGGCCATGTTTCCTCCTGATGAAGTCATCCGTCATGCCGCTTCCCATGGGGCCTGGCCGATATAAGGCGATTAAAGCGACGATATCCGAGAATTCCTCTGGCTTGAGTTTCTTCAAGAGGTCCCTCATCCCTGAGGATTCTATCTGGAATACACCAACCGTATGGGCCCTCCTTAGAAGATGGAAGGTCTTCTCATCATCCAGGGGGATCTTGCTCATGTCGATATCGATATTCTCTTTCTCCTTTAGAATCTTCAGGGTATTGCCCATGACCGTAAGGTTACGCAGACCAAGGAAGTCCATCTTGAGTAACCCGATGGCCTCTAAGGGTCCCATGGCATACTGGGTGGCAATCTCATCCCGGGCTCCTCTAAAGAGGGGAACATGGTTTGTCAGGGGTTCTTTGGAAATTACTATTCCTGCAGCATGGGTAGAAGCGTGGCGCACCAGACCTTCCAGTGACTTGGCAATATCAACCAGCCTCTTCACCTTCTCGTTCTTCTTGGTAAGTTCCTTTAACTCGGGAACCATGCTTAAGGCCCGTTCAATGGTTATGCCTATCTCAGGAGGAATGAGCTTGGCGATCCTGTCCACTTCAGAATATGGGATCTTAAGGCTTCTTCCCACATCCCGGACCACCGCCCGGGCCTTCATAGTGCCGAAGGTGGCGATCTGAGCAACATTCTCCTTGCCATACTTCTTTATCACATAGTCGATGACCTCATCCCTTCGGTCATCAGCGAAATCGATGTCGATATCGGGCATGGTTACCCGTTCCGGGTTCAAGAAACGTTCAAAGAGAAGGCCATGTTTTAGGGGGTCGAGACTGGTGACGCCTAAGGAGAAGGCCACCAGGCTTCCGGGAGCAGAACCCCTTCCCGGGCCAACTGCAATCCCCTGACTCCTGGCAAACTGGATAAAATCCCAAACGATTAAAAAGTAAGAGGCGTATCCCGTATCCCTAATGATCTTTAGTTCGTGTTCCAGCCTTTCTTCTATCTCCGGTGTAACCTGGGGATATCTTTTCTTTAGCCCTTTATGGCAGAGTTCCCCTAAGTAGTCATCCAGGGTATAGCCCTCGGGAGGTTTATAATGAGGGAGGTAGGTTTCGCCAAAACTAAGTTCTAGGTTACATCTTTCTGCGATCTGAATAGTATTCTCAATGGCCTCTGGTATGTGGTGGAAGAG
This sequence comes from bacterium, assembly GCA_030619985.1. Lineage (GTDB taxonomy): Bacteria > UBP18 > UBA7526 > UBA7526 > UBA7526 > JAUWXM01. Next base: position 5,739 of record JAUXAI010000024.1, read on the forward strand.
GTCTCCCATCTCCTGAGGGGACTTGAGATAGAACTCCTCTGTGGAGAACCTGAGGCGGTTGGGGTCATCGATGGTGGTGGCCGTCTGGATGGATAAGAGGATATCATGAGCCGGGGCATCTGACCTCCTGATATAATGGCAATCGTTGGTGGCCACCAGGGGAACCCCAAGTTCTCTTCCTATAGAGATCAGTTCCTTATTTACCCTCTTCTGCTCCTCTATTCCATGATCGTGGAGCTCAAGATAGAAGTTTTCCTCCCCAAATATATTTCTATACCCTGAGGCCACCTTCTTCGCCTCCTCTATCCTATTATCCAAGATGAGGGTGGGGATCTCTCCCTTCAGGCAGCCAGATAGGGCGATTAGCCCCTCATGATATTTGGCCAGGACCTCTTTGTCCACCCTCGGTTTATAGTAGAAGCCTACTAAGTAAGCGATAGAGACCAGTTTTATCAGATTCCTATAGCCCGTCTCATCCTTCACTAAGAGCACCAGATGGTAGGAGGCTTCTTTCGTCTGACTTAGAGACTTCTCAAATCTTGACTTGGGGGCAACGTAGACTTCACAGCCAATGATGGGCTTTATTCCCCGGGTCATGGCCGTGCGATAGAAGTCGATGGACCCAAACATATTCCCATGATCGGTGATGGCCAGAGCGGGCATGCGATAGTCTCGGGCAGCCTTCACCAGGTCTTTCAGGCGACAGGCACCGTCCAGGAGGCTATACTCGGTATGGACATGAAGATGAACGAAGTGGGCATGCTCAACCATTTTGATACCTCTTGTTTTCAACTTCTACTCTATCAGAAGTTGAACTCTATTGCAAGTCCTTTTTTCACTTTTTGCCCTCGAAAGAGAAAAACAAGGTTCTTGAGCGAAGTGAAAGGCTTCCTTATTTTCGAACGCAGTGAGAAAAGAGACAACTTGCTTGGCTCATTTTCTTTTTGCGTCTTTCAGTTAATTGAGTTCCGATCTTATCGGAACGAAATCTTCGACAAATGTCAAATATTTTAGCGTCTTTGTCCTTCAGATCCTGAAGGATCCTCAGGATCCTGAACGGGCGGCTGCAAAAAAGAGGGGCCCTTGAATTCAAGGGCCCCTTTGGGGTATAATTATTATTTTCGAACAAAGTGAGAAAACAAGGTTCTTGAGCGTTAGCGAAAGGTTCTTATTTCTTCCTTATGAAGGTGGGGATATCCAGATACTCCTCGTCTTTTCCTGCCAGAATGCTACGCTCTTTAGAAAGTAGGGCTTCGAAGTCTATGGTTTCGATTCTCTTTGGTTTCTCCTCTTCTCTCTTAGGGGCCTCCAGGCCCGTGGCAATCACGGTTACCTTCAAGAGGTCCTCGAGTCTTTCGTCTATTCCCGCTCCAAAGATAATCTGAGCATCGTCATCCGCCTCTCTGTGGATGATGTCCATCACCTCGTTTACTTCGTTCAGGGTAAGGTCCTTGGATCCAGCAATATTGACTAAGGCACCCTTTGCTCCTCTAATGGATTTTTCCTCTAACAAGGGATTGGCCAGGGCCAGTTGGGTAGCCTCAAGAGCTCTCTTTTCTCCTTTTGCCTCTCCAAATCCTAGAATAGCCTCTCCCTTAGAGTTCATGACCGTTCGAATATCGGCGAAGTCTACGTTGACCAATCCGGGAAGGCTCACCAGATCTGAGAGAGAAGCTACCCCGTGATAGAGGATATCATCTGCTGGCTGGAAGGCTTGGATAATGGAATCCCCCTTCTCCACCAGATCGATCAATCTCTGATTGGGGATAGCGATCAGGATGTCCACTTTGGGCCTCAGTTCTTTGAGGCTAGCCTCTGCCACAAGGGCCCGCTTTCTCCCCTCAAAGGTAAAGGGAAGGGTAACAATAGCGATGGTCAGAGCATTTAGGGCATGTGAGACCTGAGCGACAATCGGAGCAGCGCCGGTCCCTGTTCCCCCTCCTAACCCGGCAGCGACAAAGACGATGTCTGCCTCCTCCAGGGCTTCTCTTATTCTTTCCCTATCCTCAAGGGCAGCGTTTTTCCCGATCTCGGGATCAGCTCCGGAACCGAGGCCCTTGGTGATTTTACAACCCAGTTGAATCTTCTGGGAGACTCGACAACCTTTCAAGGCTTGGGCATCGGTATTGGCTATGATGAGATCTACTTGGGGAAGCCTCTTATCCACTAGTCTTCCCACAGCATTCCCCCCTCCACCTCCCAGGCCGATGACCTTTATCTTTGTGGGAACTTGAATCTCTTCCTCAAATTCAATAGCCATTTCGCCCTCACTTCGTTCGGGAGTTAACAGTTTACAGTGTACAGTTAAAACTGGTTACTGTTCGCTGGTTACTGGTTACTTTGTATTAAAAGAATTCTTTGAGCCACTCCTTCATCCTATCTGTGATCTTGGTGAAGAGATGGCCCTCGGTGAATCTTGAGGGGCGGCCCAAGGCACGATATCTCAGACCCTGCATGATCAGACCAACCCCGGTGGCGTAGATGGGACTATTTACGTTCGGAGTAAGCTCGCTAACTCCCTGGGGCAGGCCGAGTCTCACCGGAACATCGAGAACCTGCTCCGCCAATTCGACCACCCCCTTCATTAAAGAGGCACCACCAGTAACGACTACTCCAGCATTGACCAAGTCCTCATAACCAGTCTTCCTTATCTCCTCATTTACTAAAGAGAATATTTCCTCCATCCTGGGCTGAATTATCTCACTCAAGACCCTTTTCTTTAAGGGGTGATCCTTCCTTCCCCCAATCCCAGGAATACGGATCATCTCCTCCTCTCCCACTAAAGAGCTGAGACAGGAGCCGTAGCTTTTCTTTATTTTCTCTGCGCCACCAATGGGGGTGGAAAGGCCGATGGCGATGTCATTGGTTACCTGATCCCCTCCCACAGAGAGAACCGCAGTATGCCAGACATTCCCCTCCAGGAAGAGGGTGATATCTGAAGTTCCCCCTCCGATGTCTACCAAAACCACCCCCAGCTCCCTCTCCTCTGGGGTTAGGACCGCCTCTGCTGAGGCCAGGGGCTGGAGGATAATGTCCTCTACCCGGAAGCCAGCCCGATTAACGCTCCGCACAATATTCTGGGCAGCGGCCACTGCTCCGGTGACGATGTGGATCCTGGCCTCTAATCTCACCCCAGACATACCCACCGGCTCCTTAATCCCATCCTGATCATCAATACTAAAGTCCTGGGGAAGGACATGGATGACCTCCCTATCCGGGGGTATGGCCACCACCTGGGCAGCATTCATCGCCCGCTCCACATCCCTCCTGGTAATCTCCCTGCCTGGATGAGCAACAGCCACCGCCCCGCTCCTATTCAGCCCTTCAATATGTCCTCCGGCAATCCCGGCATAAATCCCACTTATCTCAACCCCAGCTTGAGTCTCTGCTTCCTCAACCGCCTTGGTTATGGATTGAATGGTATGCTCTATGTCAACTACCATCCCTTTGCGCAGGCCCTTAGAGGGACTGAGGCCCAAGCCCAGGATCTCTATCCTTCCTTCCAGGTCTCTTCTTCCTACAAGGGCGCATATCTTAGTGGTCCCAATGTCCAGTCCAACGACAAAATCCTCTCTCGCCATCTCTCCTCGCTAGCGCTCGTCGCCACGGATTATCACGGATTTAAAATACAGATTGGCACGGATTATTTGTGTTGATTCGTCAAGACGCGAATTTCTTTGTATTGTCTACTGCGTGGGTATATCAGACGCGAATAGTCGCTAATCTTTTATTCGCGTGGATTCGCGCTCTTTTCTATTCGCGATGATTCGCGTTTTCGTGTTGATTCGTGTGTCTTGACAATGACCTTATTCTTAAATCTCAGATCGATGTATTCCGCCCTCCTCTTCTCCTTATTCAGGTGAATGAGCACCCCTTGGAGATTAAAAAGTTGATCCTGGAAGTCCTCTTTTCCCATTCGAACCCGGGTGGCCTCTATGGTGTAGAGGATTATCCCATCCTCCACATTTATCTCTGAGATCTGGCTGAATAAGTGCCCCTTCAAAGAGAGAATGGTCTTTAGGATATTCAGGGCTACCTTGAGACGGGTAGAATTTGACTCCTCACCAATGATTATCTCGCCGGATTCTATTCCCGTGATGAGGGGTAGATCAACCCCCTTTAGGGGCTCTATCAGTGGGAAAGGAACGCATGAGGAACCTATCCCTAAGAAATTGCCTTCCCGATTGATGAGGGCCATGGGTTCCCTCTCCCTGACCCGGATGACGACCCTCCCTGGGGGACGACGATGGATGATGGCCTCTTTGATGCGGGGGTGGGTCTCGATCCTCTCCCTCGCCCCCTTTAGATCCATGTAGAATATATTCTGGGGAAGCTCTAAAGATAGAAGATTGAGGATCTCTTTCTCCTTCAGTCGATTCAATCCCTGGATATCAATCACCTCTATATTAAAACTCGAAGAGGTATGAAGAAATTCATAGAACCACTTCCCCAGAAATCCCAGAGAGGAGACGATGGCTAAGATGAGAAGTAATCTAAAGGCATTCTTAAAGAGACTCTTTATCCTCTTTCTTCTCCCTTTAAGATGTTTAGGTCGGGGAGCGATCCTGAGGTTTCTAATACGGTACCTTCTCATCTCTGCCAAATAACTACGTGGGAAGTAGGAAAGAAGAAAAGAAGAAAAGTAAGAAAGTAGCGGATAGATAACCTGTAATTTCTCACTTTCCCACTTTCTATAGTGTTAACTCTAAGATTTTGAGTACCAGATCATCGAAACCGATCCCCCTTTTTGCTGCTGCCTGGGGGAGGAGGCTGGTTGCGGTCATACCTGGTATGGTATTGACCTCTAAGAGATAGGGCTTGTTCTTCTTATTCATTACGATGTCCACTCGGGCGAAGTGGCGGCAGCCCAGGGCGTGATAAGCAGCAAGGGCAATCCTCTGCACCTGAGAATAGGCCCTCTTGGGTAAGGGGGCGGGAATGACGAAGTCCGTCAGCCCCTTAATATACTTCGCTTCATAGGTATAGAAGGCATCCTTTGGCCGAATCTCAATGACTGGTAGGGCCTCATCTCCCACTATCCCTACCGTTACCTCTTTCCCCTCGATATACTCCTCTAATATGATCTCCCCATCATATCGGAAGGCCTTCTCCATGGCCTTCCTTATATCCCTCTTATTGTGGATGATGGAGAGGCCGATGGTTGAGCCCTCCCGGGCGGGCTTGATGACTAGAGGTAAGGAAAACCCTCGACCCTTAACCCTTAACCCTTGACCCTTCTTCAAAACTTGGAATCTTGGAACAGGGAGTCTGTGAAACTTAAAGACCTTCTTGGCCTGAATCTTATTCAGGGCCAGGGCGCTGGCCAGGACCCCACTTCCCGTATAGGGAATCCTCAATAATTCTAACAGGCCCTGTACCGTTCCATCCTCCCCTCCCCTCCCATGGAGGGCAATGAAGGCCAGGTCGATCTTCTCCCCCAGAAGCCTCTCAGTGATATCCTTGCCAACATCTATGGGAATTGCCTTCAATCCCTTTCTCTTTAGGGCCTGAAGAATGGCCTTCCCGGTCTTCAGGGAGATCTCCCTCTCAGCAGAGGTCCCACCCATCAAAACCCCAATTTTTTTCTTCTTAAGTCTCTTTAATTTTTCATTTTGCATTTTGCATTTTAAATTTTGCATTTTTATTAGTCTTCTCCCCAGATCTCAATCTCTGGCTCCAGATCTATTCCTGTCTTTCTCTTCACTTCTTCCTTTATTACTTCCATAAGGGCGAGCACGTCCTCTGCCTTTGCCTTTCCCAGATTGAGAATGAAGTTGGCATGGATCTTAGAGACAGCGGCCCCTCCTATCCTCTTCCCCTTTAATCCCGCCTCTTCAATGAGCCTCGCTACTGGAGTCTTAGGATCTGGGTTTTTGAAGATACAGCCAGCATTGGCCACGCCCAGGGGTTGGGTCTTTTCTCTCTTCTCTAAGAAAGTGTTCATTCTTCTAAGGATCTCCTCTTCTTTCGCTCTCTCCAGTCTCAGCCTGGCATCTAGGATTATGCTATCCTTCCCCAGGGGACACCTACGGTAGCCAAAGTTTAAATCCTTCGCTCCCAGATCCTTTACCCCCCCTTCCCCAGATATCACCCGGATACTCATGAGCCTCTGAGAGATGGAAAGGCCTCCTGTCCCAGCATTGGTTGCCACAGCCCCACCCAGACTCCCCGGGATACCGACAGCAAACTCCAAACCCCCTAATCCTTTGGAGGCAGCCAGCTTTATTAGAGTAGAGAGCCTCACCGCCGCCCCTGCCAGAAGATGATCTCCTAAAAACTTGATGCCCTCAAAACCTTTTCCTAACTTTATGACTATTCCTCTTACCCCCTTATCCCGGACCAGGAGGTTTGTTCCCTGGCCCATTACTCTTAGAGAAAGTTTCCTCTTTCTGCTAAAAAGAATAATCTTTCTTATATCCTCTATATCTCGGGGGGCAATGAGGCAGTCCGCCGGGCCACCAATGTTAAAAGAGGTATGCCTGCTCATAGGCTCAGCGAACTTTACTTCCCCCTTCACTATCCTCTGAATCTCGTCTCTAATCTTATTTTTGATTTTACATTTTTCATTTTTCATTTTGCATTTTTCATTTTCCTGAGGAGTTCCTCTCCCACCCAATAGACATCCCCGGCTCCTAAAGTAAGGAGTAAATCATTGGGCTCTAATATTTTTAGAAGATACTTAACTATTTTCTCCAAAGAAGCGATATATCTCACCTCTGGTCCCTTCCTTTTAGCCATGAGGGGAAGTAGGTTCTTCGTCTTTACTCCCGGGATGGGCTTCTCACCCGCAGGATAGATCTTAGCGAGGATCAGGATATCCAGTCCTTTAAAACAGGCGGCAAAACCTTTTAATAGATCCCTGGTTCTAGTATAGCGATGGGGCTGGAAGACGCCAATTAGTCTTTTCTCTGGATACCTCCCCTTAACAGTGGCGAGTACCGCCCTTATCTCTGCAGGATGGTGGGCATAGTCATCGATGACCAGGATGGATTCTTTCTCCCCCTTGATTTCTAATCTCCTCTCTACTCCTTTGAGGTCTTTCAGTGCCTTCCGGATATTAGTAAAGTCGATGCCCAGCTCCAAACCCACCCCAATAGCTGCCAGGCTATTTTGAACGTTATGGATACCGGGAAGGCCCAGGGTTATCCTTCCCAGGTTCTCCTGGTGATAGATAACAGTAAATTCTACTAATCCCCCTTTCGTCCTCTTTATTCTCTGGGCTATGAGCTCCGCTGGTCCCTTCAGACCATAGGTGAGATACCTCTTCTCCACTCGGGGAAGGAGCTCCCGGATATTGGGATCGTCAGAACAGAGTATGGCCAGGCCATAGAAGGGGACCTTATTGATGAACTCCAGGAAGGTCTCTTTTAGCCTGGAAAGTGTGCCATAGTAGTCCAGATGGTCCTCATCGATAGAGGTGACGATTGCCATGGCTGGAGAGAGATGAAGAAAGGAGCCATCCGATTCATCCGCCTCAGCCACCAGGAAATCCCCTTTGCCCAGCTTGGCCGAACTTCTCGTCCTATTCAATATTCCCCCAATGACGAAGGTGGGATCCAGGCCTCCCTTGGCCAGTACCCTAGCCACCATGGCGGTGGTGGTCGTCTTCCCGTGGGTACCGGCGATGGCGATTCCCTCCTTCATCCTCATCAGTTCGGCAAGCATCACCGCCCTGGGGATGACCGGTATCTTAGCCGCTACAGCAGCCCTTACCTCTGAATTGCTGGGAGGGATGGCACTAGAAGTAACTACTACATCACAGGGGCCGATCTGGGAACTTCTATGGCCGAGATAGACCTTTATTCCCAAATCTTTAAGCCTCTTTGTTACCGGGCTCTCTGCGATGTCTGAACCAGTAACCTTATAGCCCAGATTAAATAAGACCTCTGCCATGCCGCTCATCCCTGCTCCCCCAATGCCGATGAAGTGGATTCTCTCTACTTTCTTAAACATTTTTCCTCACGAAGTGATGGTTTAGCCGTCGTCAATTTATAGATGGACTCCATTACTCGATCCGTTGCCCAGGGCCTTCCCAACCCCTTACTTCTCTCCCTCATCCTTTCCAATCTCTCTCTATCTTCCATCAACTGCAGGATGCTATCTGCCAACCTCTCTGGAGAGAGGTCCCTCTCCAATATTACCATAGCCGCTCCTTCTTTGGCAAGGAAGCGGGCATTATACTCCTGATGCCTGCTGGTGGCATGGGGATAGGGGATGAGAATGGCGGGCAGGCCGCAGGCAGTGAGCTCGGCTAAGGTGGTTGCTCCCGCACGAGAGACGATCAGGTCTGCCGCCCCGTAGGCCCGGGCCATGTTATGCAGAAAGGGCTTTATGAGTAAGGGGATCTTACTACTCTTTGAAGCCTGAATGAGGTACTCGAAGTCGAGAAACCCGGTGAGGAGGATGATCTGGAGACCCTTTTCTTCTAAGAGACTTTTTTTAAGGACTTGGGCAAGGCAATAGTTTATGGCCCTCGCCCCCCGACTCCCCCCAAAGACTAAGAGATTAAACCTCTTGGGACGAAGCTTGAGGTCTTTGAGTGCTCTTTCCCTATCCAGACTCAAGATCTCTTCTCGTATGGGATTTCCCGTTACTCTGGCCTCTTTCTTCTTAAAATATTCCTTCGACTCCGCAAAAGTGATGTTTATCTCTTTCGCGAAGCGAGAGAGGAAGCGATTGGTTAGGCCAGGATAGAGGTTCTGCTCATGGATGAGAATAGGGATGCGCAAAAAATAGGCTGCCAGAGCAACCGGGGCGCTGGAATATCCTCCAGTACCCACTATTAGATGGGGCTTGAAATTAAATAGAATGGGAAAGGATTGGAAGAATCCCATGATGAATTTAATTAGAAATTTAAGGAATTGAAGGGAGACCCTTCTCTCCAGAGGCAGGACCGAGATGCTTCTGAATTCAAAGCCTTCTCGGACAATGATATCCCTGTCCAGGGCCTCTTCTGCTCCCACAAAGAGGATCCGATGATTCTCTTTTCTAAGGCGATGGGCAATGGCCAGTGCTGGATAGATGTGGCCTCCTGTCCCTCCCCCAGTAACTAGGATCCTCATCTCTGTTGCCCCTCATGGCTGCGCAGGGAGATGCTCATGAGGATTCCCACTCCGATTAAAGAGAAGATCAGGGAGGAGCCACCGAAGCTTATGAAGGGCAGGGGTATCCCTTTGGTGGGCAGGGTTCCCGTGGCTACCCCGATATTGATCATGGCCTGTAGTCCGATCCAGGTGGTTATCCCCAGGGCCAGGAGGCTACCGAAGAGGTCTGGGGCCCGGCGAGCGATCCGAGCTCCAGAATAGATGAATGCCCCAAAGAGAATGATGACCGCTATCCCTCCCAAGAATCCCAGCTCCTCACCCAGTATAGCGAAGATAAAGTCGGTATGGGGGGCAGGAAGGTAGAAGAGCTTCTGGGTTCCCTCTCCCAAACCCCGACCGAAGATCCCTCCTGATCCTAAGGCCAAGAGGGACTGGATGATCTGAAAGCCATAGCCCTGAGGATCGCCCCAGGGATCGAGGAAGGCCAAGATCCTCCTCTTCCTATAACCGACCTTGTTGATTAAGAGCCAGATGCTGGGGAGGGCGATGAGGAATAGGGAGAAGAGATGTTTCAGGCGCACCCCGGAGACAAAGAGCATCCCCAGAATAACCACCAGGATTATGAGGGCAGTGCCTAAGTCTGGCTGGAGAAGGATGAGGATAAAGATAGCCCCCAAGATGATAAGCGGGGGAAGGAAACCATAAGTAAAGTTTTTTATCTTCTCTTTTTTTCTAGAGAGGGTATCTGCCATATAGAGGATGAGGATGAGCTTGGCCAGCTCTGAAGGCTGAAGAGTGAAGTCTCCTATCCTTAGCCACCTCCGGGCACCAGCGATCTCCTTCCCAAACTGGGGAAAGAGGACCAGAATGAGTAAGCAAAGAGTAAGGAAGAGTGCAGGCTTCAATAGCTTGGGTAGGGCACGGTAGTTAATCCGGGTGGCGAAGAGCAGCCCCACCAGACCCAGAAAGACCCAAGCCAGCTGGCGCTTCAAAAAGAAATAGGGATCATTATATCTCTCCAAGGAGAGGATGGCGCTGGCGCTATAGACCATGATGATCCCTATGCTTATCAGAACCAGGGTTATTAGAAAGAGCCCCAGATGGGAAGAGATTCTTTTCATCTCAGCCCCCTTACTGCTTCCTTGAATGCTTCTCCTCTCTCCTGGAAATCCTTGAACATGTCGTAGCTCGAACAGGCCGGGGAAAGGAGGACGGTCTCCCCCTCTTCGGCCAACTTAAAGGCGATATTTACTGCTTCTTTCATATCTTCTGCCATCTTAATTCTTTTACAAGAAGAGAGGACTTGGGCGATTTTTTCTTTTGCCTCACCAAGCAGGATGAGCGTCTTCACCCTTTCCTTTACCAGGGGGCGTAAGGGAGAGTAGTCAAGCCCCTTATCTCTTCCTCCAGCGATCAGAATAATGGGCTTTGGGAAAGAGGCCAGAGATTTCATTACCGCAGAGACATTGGTAGCTTTGGAGTCATTGACAAACCTCACTCCCCTAACCTTCCTGACAAACTCCATCCTATGGGGGATTCCCTTAAACTCTTTTAAGGCCCTTCTGATACTGTCAACCTTTACCCTTAAGATGAGGCAGGCGGTGATGGCTGCTAAGGCATTCTCCAGATTATGGAGACCTTTAATTCCGATTTCTTCTCGATGGATAATCTCTTCTAATCTTCCAGATAGGTTGGCTATTATCTTCCCTTCTCTTAGGTAGATCCCTTCCGCTAACTCTTTCTGACTGAAGAAGATCTTCTTGGCCTCTATTAAAAGGGTTCGGCAGTGAGGATCATTCCAGTTCAGGACGGCGAAGTCGCCTCTTTTTTGATTCAGAAATATCCTCTTCTTAGCCCCGATATATTCATCCAGGTCTCGATACCTATCTAAATGGTCTGGGGCGATGTTGAGCATGATGCTTATGAAGGGATGGAAGGTTTTTATTCTCTCCAGTTGAAAGCTCGATACCTCGCTAAC
>JAUXAI010000057.1 GCA_030619985.1 bacterium
GAAAGAAGGTCATCGATCTAAGTGCCGACTTCCGCTTTGACGACCTTAATCTCTATGAAGAGTGGTATGCCCCCCATACAGAAGAGAGCAAGGAATTGAACTCGCAAGCAGTCTATGGACTGCCTGAACTCTATAAGGAGAAGATAAAGAAGGCAAACCTGATAGCCAATCCCGGATGTTATCCCACGGGCGTTATCCTCGGTGTGGCGCCACTTTTAGTGAATAAATTAGTGGAGACTGAGAATATCATTGCCAATTCCTTATCTGGTGCCACGGGGGCAGGAAGGGTTCCTTCTATGGTCGCTCACTATCCAGAGTGCAATGAGAATGTTAAGGCCTATTCTATCGCTACCCATCGCCATACCCCAGAGATGGAGCAGGAACTATCCAAATTAGCAAAGAAGGAGATCAAAGTTTCCTTCACTCCCCATCTCCTTCCCATGAACCGGGGGATACTCTCTACCATCTACCTTAACTTAGTCAAGAAGATAAAAGAAGAGGAGATCCTAAGGATTTATAAAGAATTCTATAAGAATGAGCCTTTTGTTCGAATCTTGGAGAAAGGTGCTTTTCCAGAGACAAAAAATGTCTATGGATCGAACTACTGTGATGTCGGAATTAAAGTAGATGAGCGAACGAATCGGGCCATTATCATATCGGCCATAGATAACTTAGTAAAAGGAGCAAGTGGTCAGGCAGTACAGAATATGAATATCATGTATGGTTTTGAAGAGACATTGGGATTGGAATCACCAGGGATCACCCCCTAAACGCAGATGACCGCAGATTTTTAATAAAAACCAAAACGCAGATGACCGCAGATCATCAGCGATAATCAGCGCACTATATCAGCGGAAATCTGCGTCTGGAGTGAGGGAATGAAAGAGATAAAGGGTGGGATTACTGCTCCCCGCGGTTTTAAGGCTGCGGGGATTTCTTGTGGAATTAAGAAAGGGGGAAAGCCACCGCTAAAGCGGGGTGCCGCCGAGGCGGCAAAAGACTTAGCCTTAATCTACTCTGAGGTTATGGCAAAGGCAGCTGCCGTATTTACTACCAACCAGGTTAAGGCCGCCCCCCTAAAAGTAAGTGCCGAACATATTAAGGATGAAAAGGCCCAGGCAATTGTCATAAACTCAGGTATTGCCAATGCTGCAACAGGAAAGAAAGGGCTAAAGGATGCAGAAGAGATGACTCAAGCGACGGCACAAATACTGGGCATAGAGAAAGAAAATGTTTTAGTTGCTTCCACAGGAACCATCGGCACTTTTCTACCTATGAATAAGATTGCCGAAGGAATAAAGGAGGCAAAAGGTAAGTTGAGTGGAGAGGGGGGTGGTGATGCAGCAAGCGCAATAATGACCACGGATACCTTCCCTAAAGAGGTAGCGGTAGAGTTGGATATAGGTGGTAAGAGGTCTGTTATTGGAGGAATGGCAAAGGGGGCAGGGATGATCTTCCCTCACCTTGCCACCATGCTCTCTTTTATTACTACGGATGTGGCGATTGGTGGCGAATTATTGAAAAAGGCACTGAAGTCTTCTATCGCTAAGTCGTTCAATACGATTACTGTCGATGGAGAAGAGAGCACCAATGATATGGTTGTCATTTTAGCCAATGGTTTAGCGGGGAATGAAGAGATTGATAAGGAGAATGAAGACTTTAAGAAGTTTTCTTCGGGATTGGATGAGGTCACTCTAAAATTAGCCAAGATGATCGTTAAAGATGGAGAGGGAGCGACAAAGTTTATCGAGATTGAAGTCAAAAATGCCCTAAAATTGGAAGATGCAAAGAGGATTGCCTTCTCTATCGCTAATTCCCTTTTGGTTAAGACCGCCATCTTCGGTGAGGATGCCAACTGGGGAAGAATAATGGCCGCCATTGGGAATAGCGGAGTTAAAATAGAAGAGGAGAAGATAGATATCTATCTTGGGAATTTAAAGTTGGCCTCCAAAGGTTGTGGTATTGGATTTAATGGGAAGATGGCCAAAAAAATTCTCAAAGGAAAAGAGATTAAGATAATAGTGGATTTAAATCTGGGAGAGAAGAGCGCCAAAGTTTGGACCTGCGACCTGACCCCAGATTATGTAAAGATCAACGCTCACTATCGCACTTAAGGAGTGAGGAATGGAAGTAAGGGTGAGGTTTGCGCCATCTCCTACCGGGCATCTCCATATAGGAGGAATAAGGACTGCTCTCTTTAACTGGCTCTTTGCTCGGCATCATAAGGGCAAGTTTATTCTGCGCATTGAGGATACGGATAGGAAGAGGTCAACAAAGGAGTCGATCGCTGATATCCTGGAGAGCATGAAATGGCTGGGTTTAGAGTGGGATGAAGGACCTTACCTCCAGATGGATAGGTTGAAAATCTATAAGAAATACGGTGATAAACTCTTGGAAGAAGGAAAGGCCTATCTCTGTTACTGCACCCCCGAGGAGTTAGAGGAGCGGAGAAGAAAAGGAGCCTATAAGTATGATGGAAGATGCCGCAATCTGACTGAGAAAGAGAAGGAAGAATACATTGCTCAAGGTAAAAAGCCAGCCTTGAGGCTCAAATCGCCCTCAACAGGAAAGACGATCCTAAAAGATTTAATTAGAGGTAAGATTGAATTTGAAAATAAACTCTTGGATGATTTCGTATTACTTAAATCAGATGACGTTCCCACCTATAACTTTGCCTGTATCATCGATGACGTTCTAATGAAGGTCACCCATGTGATAAGGGGAGAGGACCACCTTTCCAATACCCCCAGACAGATACTGGTTTATGAGGCATTGGGTTTTGATCTTCCTGAATTTGCCCATCTTCCCATGATCTTGGGAAGCGACCATACACCCTTATCTAAGCGTCACGGTGCAGTGGCGGTCTGTCAGTATAGAGAGATGGGATATCTTCCCCGAGCCTTAATAAACTACCTTGCTCTCCTTGGTTGGGGGACACATGAGTCAAAACAGCTCTTTACCCAAGAGGAGTTAATCGAGAGGTTCTCCTTAGAACATGTGAGTAAGAATCCAGCGGTCTTCGATCCTAAAAAGTTAGAGTGGATGAATGGCCACTATCTTAAAGAGACCGATCCTGAAGAGATAACAAATTTAGTCATTGATTATCTAAAGAAGAAGCAACTTCTGCCAGAGGAGATTAGTCCAGAAAAAAGGAGATGGATAGAAAGGATTGTAAGAGTCGTGGGAGAGCGCCTAAAGTATATCGGCCAGATTATAAATTATGCTGAATTCTTCTTTATTAAAGAGGTAACCTTTGATAAAAAAGCGAAAGATAAATTCTTAAGGAAAGAGATAAAGCCCTTCTTAAAAGAAGTGAAAGGGAGATTATCGGAGTTAGAACAATTTAAGGAAAAAGGAATAGAAAAAATAATCAGGGAAGAATTGGAAGCATTCAAATTAAAACCAAAGATAGGAGCCCAGGCTATCCGGGTAGCCCTCACTGGCCAGATAATAAGCCCTCCATTATTTGAGACCATCGAGCTTCTGGGCAAAGAGAGAACCATAGAACGCCTGAAAAAAGTACTCTAAAAATTTTGCTATTTCTCTCTAAATGTGTTATTATATAAAATTAAGGTATACCATAAAGTTTGTGAAAAAATTCACAAACTAATTGCGGGATCATCTAGCGGTAGGATGCGAGATTCTGGATCTCGTCGCCCAGGTTCGAATCCTGGTCCCGCAGCCAATTCTGATAAGAATTGATATCGAGCACGAATGTGCGAGATACCCTATACTTAAATCATAGGTCTCCCATTCCGAATGAAACGAGGAATGGCTTCGAACCCAAAGGGTGAGAAGTCTTATTGCTTTGCTCCTCGAGATCAAAATTTTCTAAAAGAAAATTTTGGCGCGTTAGTCTAGTTGGTTTAAGACGCCGCCCTCTCAAGGCGGAGATCACGGGTTCGAATCCCGTACGCGCTACCAAGACGCAGATTATCGCAGATATCAACGCAGATGCCGGATGCGCTTCGCTGGCATCCGAGAGAGCATAAATATTAAGCAATGACTACAGATGCTTTATAAAAAATGAAAGATAAGAAAATTTTCTGAGATGGCACTTACTTATGTAGAGATAGAACAAGAGAAAAGCTATAGGATATTCCTTCTCTTCGCCATTTTAATTGTCTTTTATTTTTTGACCGCTCTAATACTCGGCTATATCCTGAAATTCTTTATAACATTTAGAATAGCATTATCTCGCCCAAGTCTTAGTATTCGCTTTACTCTAACTCCGGTCCAGATTCTATTTATCTTTTCTGTCTCTTTAGTGGCGGCCATAATCCATCTGCGCTTCTCTTTAAACAGATTATTGGGGAAGTTCATCCTGCGTCTGGGAGCAAAGCCCTTAGATAGAAAGGACCGCTACCATCAGAGGCTGAGGAATATTGTGGAAGAGGCCTCGGTTGCCATTGGTAGCCGCTACCAGATAAGAGGGATGGTCTTGCCCACTTTGGCAATGAATGCCTTCGCCCTGGCGGACTTTGATAATAATGCAATTATTGGGGTAACCGAGGGCCTCATCTCAAGGCTGAATCGCTCGCAACTGGAGGCTGTAGTAGCCCACGAGGCAGCCCATATCGCTCAGGGGGACTGTCTTCAGAATACCATTACCTGTTCCCTCTTCGGGGTCTATGCTCTGATTCTTTCTAAGATAAGGAATCAACTCGAGAGTAGGGGGAGGCGCTACTATGGGAGGGCGGGTGCCCAGGTAATGGCCTTGGCGGTGGTAACCTATCTCACCCTCTCCATTCTCCAGGGTATGGCCCGCTTTATAAAGCTCACCATTTCCCGGCAGAGGGAGTATCGCGCCGATGCCACAGCAGTCCGCATTAGCCGAAATCCCTTAGGTTTAGCAGAAGCCCTTTATGAGATCTCCAGAAATTGGAGGGGCTCAGGCGATATTGGGGATGGTCTGGAATCCCTCTTCATCATGAATCCCAGAGCAAACGAACTCGATGAGAGTGAAGGGTTATGGGCTGACCTCTTCTCTACTCATCCTCCAATAGGTAAGAGAATAAAGATACTGCTCGATATGGCCCATAGTGAGATCCGGGTTTTGGAGGAGAAGAGGAGGGCCAAGGAGAGATTAAAGAAGGCGAGGAGAGCAGCCAAAGAGTTACCTTCAGGGAGGGGTAGCTGGTATGCACACGATAAAGAGGGAAATTGGAAAGGTCCCTATACCCTGCCCCAGCTTGTTGCCCTCTCCTGGTTTAGGCCTAGCTCCTGGGTATATCAAAAGGGCAAGGGAAAGGCGGAGCGTGCCTTCCGGAATCCCTCACTTTCCAAGATGCTCGCCAAGCGCATTCGAGGCAAGGCGATCGGGAATCTGAGATGTCCCAGATGTAACCAGTGTCTCTTGGAGAAAGAGTATGAAGGCACGACGGTATATCGCTGCATGTTCTGCGGGGGTAAATTTTTAGAGAATGATAAGGTAGCACGCATCCTACTGAGAGAGGAGAGAGTATTCTCGGAGCGCATACTGAAGTTGGCCAAAGAGATGGTGGGCAAGAACGTTAAGAGGTATACCATCAAGAGGTGGAAAAAATTGCCCAAAGAATTCCCTCAACTCAAGTGTCCCAGTTGCTTTAAAGAGATGCGCCGCACCTTCTACAGCCTGGCCTATCCCATTGAGGTGGACAGATGTTATGGATGCCAGGCAACCTGGTTTGATAAGGATGAACTGGCGATCCTCCAGTGCGCCATAGAGAATAATTTGGCAGGAAAGAAAATAGCCTAAAATTGGATTGAGAAGGAGGTGACTTATGATTATTTATGTTTTGATAGTGGTCGTTATCCTGATACTCTGGGCAGTCGTCACCTATAATCGCCTTATCTCCCTTCGTGCTCACTTGAAGAATGCCTGGGCCGGTATCGATGTCCAGCTTAAAAGGAGGTATGACCTCATTCCCAATCTGGTGGAGACGGCCAAGGGGTATCTGAAGCATGAGCGGGAGGTTCTGGAGAATGTGATCAAGGCCCGCAGCCAGGCGATCAGCGCCTCTGGGGTTCAGGACCAGGCCAAGGCAGAGAATTTCCTCACCCAGACCCTAAAGAGCCTCTTCGCAGTAGTGGAGAATTATCCCGATCTGAAGGCCAATCAGAATATGCTCACCCTGCATGAAGAACTTACCTCAACAGAGAATAGGATATCCTTTGCCCGGAACCATTTCAACGATTGGACGGCGAAATTAAATATCGCCATCCAGCGCTTTCCCACCAGGATCATCGCCAATCTCTTTAATTTCAAGAAGGCAGAGTTCTTTGAGGTAGAGGACGTTTCTATGAGGCGGGCTCCTGAAGTAAAATTTTAGAAGTACAGAAATCTGCCGAGTCACCCGCTTAATGATCTGTGAGTATCTGTAACTAATCTGTGTTAATCTGTGGTGTAAAGATGAAAGAAGCAATAAAGAAAGCCAAGGTCTTGATGGAGGCTTTACCCTATATCAAGACCTTCTACGATAAGACAGTGGTCATTAAATATGGGGGAAGTGCCATGATCGACGAAAAGTTGAAGAAAAGTGTCATCCAGGATATCATCTTTATGGAGTATGTGGGCATGCATCCTATTGTCGTTCATGGGGGAGGGACCCAGATCTCAGAACTCATGAAGAAACTGGGCAAGAAGCCAAAGTTCATCAAGGGGCTGAGGGTTACGGATAAGGAGACAGCGGAAATCGCAGAAATGGTCTTGGATGGTAAGATAAATTCCGAGATCGTGAAACTAATCAATGAGAACGGGGGGAATGCTGCCGGACTCTCTGGAAAGGATGGAAACCTCATCCGGGCAAAGAAGCTCTTAGGCGAAAAAGGTGAAGATATGGGTTATGTGGGAGAGGTGGAATCCATTAATCCGGGCATCATAGATGTCTTGGGAAAACAGGACTTCATTCCCGTCATCTCTCCCATA
>JAUXAI010000004.1 GCA_030619985.1 bacterium
GAAGGTTATTGCCCAGGGATTGGCCGCTTCACCTGGAGCAGCAGTGGGTGAGGTGGTCTTTACTGCTGACCATGCTCAGGAGGAAGCGGAGAAGGGGAGGAGGGTTATCCTGGTAAGGCATGAGACTTCTCCAGAGGATATTCATGGCATGGCTGCTGCCCAGGGGATATTGACCTCAAGAGGGGGTCTTACGTCACATGCGGCAGTGGTAGCAAGGGGGATGGGGAAGTGCTGCGTTGCTGGTTGTGAGGCCATAGATGTGGACTATGATAGAAAGAGATTCGTTGTTGGAAATATTATAGTCAAAGAAGGTGATTACATCTCTTTGAACGGAAATACGGGAGAGGTCATCTTGGGTAGGGTACATACCATTGAGCCTACTTTGAGCAAGGAGTTCCAGATTCTCATGAGATGGGCGGATGAAACGCGAAGGTTGGGAGTGAGGACCAATGCCGATACCCCGAAGGATGCCAAGAAAGCCCGGGAGTTTGGAGCAGAAGGGATTGGATTATGCCGGACAGAGCATATGTTCTTTGGAGAAAAGAGAATGCCCATCGTTCAGGAAATGATCTTAGCCCGAGATGAGAGGACAAGGGAAAAGGCTTTGAAGAAACTTTTGCCCATGCAGAGAGAGGACTTCAAGGGAATATTTAGGGCCATGGAGGGCCTTCCCGTTACTATTAGACTTTTGGATCCCCCCTTACATGAATTCCTGCCCAGAAGCGAAGAGTTACTGGTTGAGATTGCAACCCTGAAGGCCAAGAAAGGATCAAAGAAGAGGATTGCCCAGAAGGAGAAACTGCTCCGTAAGATAGAGGCCCTGAGAGAGACGAATCCCATGCTCGGCCATCGGGGCTGTAGATTGGGGGTTACTACCCCAGAGATCTACAGGATGCAGGCCCAGGCGATATTTGAGGCTGCCTGCGAACTCACTAAAGAGAGGTATAAGGTAATCCCGGAGGTCATGATTCCCCTGGTAGGCCATGTAAATGAATTGAGATTAACCAAAGAGGATGTCCATAGAGTAGCAGATAAGGTAATGGGAAAAAAGAAGGTGAGGGTGAGATATTCTGTGGGGACCATGATTGAACTACCCAGGGCCTGTATTACCGCAGATGAGATCGCAAGGGAAGCAGAGTTCTTCTCCTTTGGAACGAATGATCTCACCCAGACGGTCTTCGGCTTCTCTCGGGATGATGTCGAAGGAAAGTTCCTCCCCGCCTACTTAGAGAAGAATGTCTTAGCCAATAACCCCTTTGAGGTCCTTGACCAGAAAGGGGTAGGGGAACTGATTGAGATGGCGGTTAAGAAGGGGAGAAGGGCGAGGAAGAGTTTAAAGATCGGTATCTGTGGGGAGCATGGGGGAGAGCCAGAAAGTGTCAAGTTCTGCCATCGGGTTGGCTTGGACTATGTAAGTTGTTCTCCCTATAGAGTCCCTATCGCAAGATTAGCTGCGGCCCATGCAGCACTGAAAAAGTAGGAAAGTATAAGAGTAGGAAAGTAGCAGTTCAAAATAACAGTCGGTTTTTCATTTTTGTGTTTTTAAGTTAAATTTTGCGTTTTTGCGGTTACAAGAGAGGTGAGAAAGATGAGGAAGGCAGAGTTGGTGGAGAAGGTAGCCAAGGTGACCTGCACCAAGCAGGAGGCAGAGAAAGCAGTAGATGTAATCATTAAGAGCATCCAGGAATCTTTGGCAAAAGGAGATAAGGTGATCCTCAAAGGACTGGGCATCTTCAGCGTAAGGCAGAGGGGAGCCAGAATAGGGAGGAATCCCCAGACCGGGGCCACCATTCAGATCCCGGCCAAGAAGGTTCCAATATTCAAACCTTCTCAGGCCCTGAAAGACGCCGTCAAATAGACTATAGAACAACGGATTCAAACGGATGATAACGGATTCAAACGGATAAACCCTTGCAAAAAGATCCGTCTGCATCCGCTCAAATCTGTTTGCATCTGTATTGAGCCAAACGAAAGGGAGGCCTATCTTGCTTGAGAAACTGAAGAGATTATGGGAGACCTCTCCCGTAGTAATGAAAGGTCACTATAGATATGTCGTCCATCCCATAACGGATGGAATACCTTACATAGAACCCCGGCTATTAGAGGATGTAGTAAAGAAAATCATGGAGGTCACTGACCTCAATGTTGATTATATCGTCACTCCAGAAGCCATGGGGATTCCCATAGCAACCCTTCTATCATATAAGACAAAAATCCCCCTAAATGTCGTCCGGAAAAAGGAATATAAACTGAAAGGAGAACTGAAAGTATATCAGAAGACAGGCTATGCCGAATGCAAGATGTATGTCAATGGTCTAAAAAAAGGAGATAGAGTACTGATTGTCGATGATATTGTTTCAACTGGGGGAACATTACTGGGAATCATCAAGGTCTTAAAGAAAGCAGGAATTAAAATCGCAGATGTCATCACTGTTTTTGAGAGGGGAGAGGGAAAGCAGAGGATAGAGAAAGAGACTGGTTTTAAGATAAAAACCCTTCTGAGAGTCAAGGATAGATAGTCTATCATCTCCAACAAGTCTTGTAATTTTTACGCCTCCCGAAATTTGTATAACTTTTTTCTCTGTTATTGTTTTCAATTTCACCCCGTTTAGACTCTAATCCACCAACGAGTGAGAATAAATAATCCATTTGGAGTCGGTGTCACCACTGTTAGAAAAATTACAGAACGATATTTGAGAATCTAACGGGGTTCATCAAAAAACATAAGAATTTGGAAACATAATGAGCCAAGCAAGTTGTCTCTTTCTTCGCTATCGCTCATAAATAAGAAAGCAAATAAATTAAAAGGACCCGAAAGGGCCCTTGTTTTTTATCTGTGTTCTTTTTTATTCGCGTATATTCGCGTTTAACATACCCACATAGTAAGCAATAAGAAAAAATTCGCGTTTATTCGTGTCTATCAAAGAAAGGATTCTTTCCGCTAATACTTAAAGGGATACCGAAAGCGATCTTTACTTCTTTTCCCAATAATTTTAAATTAAGAGCAGCAATCCCCGCAGTATACATAATCCTGTTATCTATATGAAAATTACTTGCTAAAGAAACTGCACTTCCCATAGCAATTCCCAGGTCCCCGCTATTGAAGGCACATATTCCACCCATCTTCTCCAGTTCCTTACAATCCTTGAAACCACATAACCCACAGACCGCCAATCCAATGGATCTGGCCTTGGTTCCCATCAAAACTAATAGGGGAACTTTTTGAATATTCTCACTATCTCTTAAGAAGCTCTTCCTCTTCTTTTCCTTTCCAATCCTCTCCATCTCATCTGCTAAGCGCTTCTTATCTTCGTCACTTATAATGGCCGTTACAATATTGTCCATTCCCTTTGCCTTGGGTGCCGTGCGAGCACTGGCACACATAAACCCTGCCACTCTTTTTATTACCTCTTTTTCTGCGTCACGCCCTTTTTCTATCATGATACCTCCCTCTATCATCGGTTACTAAGAGTTACTAATAGTTACGCAACTGATAGTAACAATCCGGCTTTAGCCGGATGTAGTAACCAATAGTAACAGCGAAGCGTAGTAACCGTCGCCATCGTTTGCTATTCGCTATGAAGGCGCGCTATAGAGCTTGCCCCTTCTATTGATTCTCAATATAAGGCTCTTCGCTTATGCTTATCGATTTCTCGTAGAGGCTTAACTCCCTTTCCAGTTCTTCTAAAGGTATGAGTTCCAGGCTAAATGGGCTCTCCAACTCCTTCTTCTTCTGGGGCTCGATAAGCCTCAGGCCCAGGCCCTTCCCGGGGAACCTTTCCAGACCATGTAAATCGCAGTATTCTGTAGGCTCCGTTCCTTCCAGGAAGGCCTCCACCATCACCTGGGGGCACTCCTTGGTTGCTAATAGACCACTCTCTGGGCAGATGCGGGCAAAGGTCAATTTCTTCTCCGGGATGCGGAATTCTCTGATCGGCCTATCCTGAAATACCTCTCTCATAAAATCTGTCCATATCGGCCCTGCTACCCGGGAGCCGGTCATATCCTTACCCAAAGATATCTTTTCATCAAATCCTACCCAGACACAGGTCACCAAATCAGGAGTAAAACCAATGAACCAGGCATCGGTACACTCATCCGTGGTTCCCGTCTTTGCCGCGCAGGGGTGGCCTACTGCCCGCGCCCTCCAACCCGTACCCCGCTCTACTACCCCTTTCAAAAGATTGGTCATAATATAACAGGTGGCCGGACTCAATACCTCTTCCTCTTTAGGAAAGTTCTCTTCTAAGATATTCCCACTGCGATCCTCGACTTTTAAGATGGATAGGGGCTTAGTCTTTATCCCCTGATTGGGAAAGACTCCATAGGCCGAGGCCATTTCTAAAGGGATGACCTCCGAGGTTCCTAAGGCTAAAGAAAGATCCGGACCAAGATAAGTCTTGATACCCATTCTATGAGCATAACTAATTACTTTCTTGACCCCGATCTTCTCCAATAATTTTACGGTAACCACATTTCTCGACTGGGCCAGACCCACCCTCAAGGTAGTTGGTCCCAGAAACTTCTCATCGTAATTCCTGGGGGTCCACTTCTCACCCCAGTCATCATAGATCACTGGAGCATCGATTATGATATAGGTGGGGGGATAGCCACTGTCGATGGCCGCGGTATAGATGAAGGGCTTGAAGGAAGAGCCCGGCTGCCTTCGGGCTTGGGTTACCCTATTAAACTCGCTCTCTCCGAAGTCATATCCTCCCACCATGGCCCGGATATATCCCGTAGAAGGCTCCAGGACTACCATGGCTCCCTGAATCTTCGGTCTCTGTTCTAAGGCTAATATTATCCTCTCCTTTTCTCTATCCAATTCAACAACCCTGACATCCACCTTGTCCTTCGGCTTCAGGATAGTGGAGGGATATCTGAAGCCCGTCCAGGCGATGTTCTTAGCAGGCAGAATCCCGTTTAATCCTCCTCTCAGGTCAATGAGGGCAAAGGTGCTGGTAGCCTTCGCTACTATCCCAGAATAAACTTCTCTCTCTTCAAGCAGGGCCAGGATACGAGACCTCTTCTCCTTGGCAAATAGGGCCAATTCCTCCTCTGTTGCTTTCTCTGGCTTCCTCCAGCCAAAGGTCTTGTCTACCTTTCTTATACCTTCCTTGAGTGATTTCTGGGCAATCTTCTGCGTTTCTAAATCTAAAGTGGTGTAGACCCTTAATCCTCCCCGATAGATGGCGTGGGTTCCGTATCTCTTTTCCAGCTTTCGTCTGATATGCTCCACAAAATAAGGGGCCTCGTTCTCACCCACAGTAAGCCTCTTCAATTCCAAGGGTTCCTGGTTCGCCTCGGCTGCTTCTTCTTCCCTGATAAAGCCTTCCTTGACCATCCTCCTCAAGGCATGGGCCCTTCTCTTCAGAGCTAATTCCGGGTTATTATAGGGAGAGTAGCGGGATGGTGATCTGGGAAGGCCAGCCAAAAGGGCAGACTCGGCTACGGTCAACTCCGGGGCGTGTTTTCCAAAGTAGGTGTTGGCTGCTGCCTCTACCCCATAGGCCCCATGGCCAAAGTATATCTGATTGAAGTATAACTCCAGGATCTCATCCTTGGAATATCTATGTTCAATCTGGAGGGCTAAAACCGCCTCTTTTATCTTCCTTCTTATGGTCTTCTCCGGGGTTAAGAATAAGAGCTTGGAGAGTTGCTGGGTGATGGTTGAACCTCCCTCCACAATCCTTCTTGCCTTTAGGTTCATCCAGGCTGCTCTCATAATTCCCGGGAAGTCTATTCCACAGTGGCGATAGAACCTGGAATCCTCGACAGCGATGGTGGCATCCAGGAGGCTCTTGGGGACAGAGGTCAGAGGAATAAGTATCCTCCGCTCTTCGGCAAACTGACCGATCAACTGCCCGTTCGCGTCATATATTTTGGTAATAATCCCTGGCCGATATTCCTCGAAAGCACGGATGGAGGGTAGGGTGGAGAGATAGAGGTGGAGGGGTACTATGATCAAGCCCAGAATAATAAGAGAGAATAGGCTCAGAATGCTGATGAAAGCGATCTTATCCCTCTTTGAGCCAGATCTATTTATCTTCTCCCAAGTTTTCTTCAAATCTCTAAACATTCTTCACTCCTGATAGGTAATTATACATTATACTAAAAACAAATCAAAAAGTCAAAAATTCTAAATTTTCCTTTGCTTTTAAAAAGAAAGTATGTTAAACTAAAAACTTGTGAGGTAAAGATAATGAAGAATTTAGAAGTAATAAGAAGGGGAACGGTCGAGATACTAACCGAGGATGAGCTAAAAAAGTGCCTGAGAAAGAAGAGACCTTTGAGGGTAAAGTTCGGGGCAGATCCTACAGTTCCTGATATTCATCTGGGCCATACTGTCGTTCTACGAAAGTTGAAACAGTTCCAGGACTTGGGCCACAAGATCATCTTTGTCATCGGAGACTTTACGGCAAGGATTGGAGACCCTTCAGGAAGAATAGAGACCAGAAAGCCTCTGAGCAGAAAAGAGGTCTTAAAGAATGCCCGGACCTATCAGGATCAGGTATTTAAGATCCTGGATAGGAAGAAGACCAAAGTAGTTTTTAACAGTGTATGGCTCGATAAATTGACCTCTAGTGATATATTTAACTTAGCCTCAAAGTATACTGTGGCTCGGATGCTTGAGAGGGATGACTTCTCTCTGAGGTACAAGAAGGAGCACCCCATCTCCATCCATGAGTTCTTGTATCCTCTCATTCAGGGCTACGACTCCATTGTTTTAAAGGCAGATATTGAGATAGGAGGAACAGACCAGAAGTTCAATATGTTGGTTGGTAGAGTGTTGCAAAGGGAGTATGGCCAGAAGCCTCAGGTAGTGATTACCATACCTCTCTTAGAGGGGACGGATGGAATAAGGAAGATGAGTAAAACCTATGATAACTATATCGGGATAAGTGAGCCGCCCAAAGAGATATTTGGTAAGATAATGTCCATCTCTGATAAATTGATGCTTAGATATTGGGAATTAGTAACTAATATTTCTCCTGCTGAATTAGCCAGGATAAAGAGAAATCTAAAGAGTGGAAGGCTACATCCTAAGGAAGCAAAGAAGAATCTGGCGATAAGAATAGTGGAAATGTACCATAGCAGGAAGGCCGCTAAAGAAGCAGCTGAAGAGTTTGAAGAAGTCTTCAAAGAAAAGAAACTACCTCACAGAATACCAAAAGTAAAAGTTTCTAAAAAGAAGATATGGGTCGTTAAACTATTAACTATCTCTAAAATGGCCAAGAGTTCCTCTGAGGCCAGACGCCTTATTCAGCAGGGGGCAGTTACTCTGGATGGAGAAAGAATTGTTGATCCAGAGAAGGAACTCGTCATCAGAGAAGGAGCCATCCTTAAGGTAGGAAAAAGAAGATTCGCCAGAATAGTAAAAAAGTAAGAAAGTAGGGAAGTAAATGAGCAAGTTATTGATTAAGAATGTTAAAGTAATTGCTACTGTGGATAATAAAAAGACCCGCATCGAAAATGGCGCTATTTATATTGAAGATAATGTCATCAAAGATATAGGTTCCACCACCGATTTAGAAAGGAAGTATTTAACCGTAAACCGTAAACCGTTAACCGTTCACCAGATTATCGATGCTACTGACAAAGTTGCCCTTCCCGGCCTCATCAATACCCACCACCATCTCTATCAGACTTTAAACAGGAACATCCCTGCGGTTCAGGATGTGGAACTATTCGACTGGATAAGGATACTCTATGAGATATGGAGGGAGATTACTCCAGAAGGGGTCTATGTCAGCGCCCAGGTAGGAATTGGAGAATTGCTTTTGACTGGATGTACCACTACTGTTGACCAGTTCTATATCTTTCCTAAGGATAAGCCAAAAGACTTAATTGATTACGAAATAAAGGCAGCAAAGGAGATAGGCATCAGGTTCCATCCCTGCCGGGGAAGTATGTCTTTAGGTAAATCAAAGGGGGGTCTTCCTCCAGATAATCTTGTTCAAAGCGAGGAAGAGATATTAAAGGACTCTGAGAGATTAGTTAGTAAATATCATGATCCCAAAGAATTCTCTATGCTGAGAATTGCCCTTGCCCCCTGTTCCCCTTTCTCAGTAACCAAAGAACTTTTGAGAGAGACCATTAACTTTGCTCGAAAGAAGAAGGTGAGGTGTCACACCCATATAGCAGAGACCCTGGATGAAGAAAAGTACTGTTTTGAAACCCACAAGATGAGGCCTTTGGCCTATATGGAGAGTCTTGGTTGGCTGGGAGGGGATGTCTGGTTTGCCCACGGGATTCATCTTAATGATGAAGAGATAAGATTATTGAGCAAGACAAAGACGGGAATTGCTCATTGCCCAACATCAAATTTGAGGCTTGGCTCGGGGATTGCCCCAGTCAGAAAGATGCTTGATGAAGGAGTAGCGGTTAGTCTGGCGGTGGATGGTAGCGCCTCTAATGACTCTTCCAATATGTTAGGAGAACTTCGTCAGTGCTTGTTAATCCATAGAATAAAATCAGGTATAAAATCCATGCCTGTGGATGATGTATTATGGATGGCCACCAGGGGAGGTGCCCAAATCTTGGGAAGGGACGATATTGGAAGCATAGAGGTAGGCAAAGCAGCAGATATCATCTTGATAGATACTAAAAAATTAGGCTATGCCGGCGGAATGCACGATCCAGTAGCTGCCATCCTTTTCTCTGGCGACAGCCACATTGTCGATACCACCATCGTCAATGGCAAAATATTAGTTCAGAATGGCAAGTTATTGAATTTAGATGAAGAGAAAGTAATTGACAAAGCAAACAAAATTGCTTCTGAGATGTTAAAGCAAGCGAGCAAGAAAACCGGAATAGATTATTTGAAAAGGTAAAGGAGCGATTATGAGAAAATTTATACAATTTATTACTTTGAATCTGATACTATTATTAACATTAAGCTCTCTTCCAGCGTTAAGCGAAGATACTCGGAATATTATTTTTAACGCTATGGATAAAGAGATGAAGCGCTCTATGAGGAAGTTAAAGATAAAGGATTCGCCTAAACCCTATTTCGTGAAGTATATCATAGAGGACGTGGAAAGATATCGTATCTCGGGTGATTATGGCGTAATCAAGAATGAGAGTGAGACAAGAAATAGATATTATCATGTAGAAGTAAGAATAGGAGATTACACCTTTGACCAAACGGTCCATCCCGCAGAGAAATCATATGACCCCAGCAGGTTTGAATATGTAAGGGAAATTCGCAATATACCCTTTCCCATGGAGAATGATGAAAAGGCCATCCGTAATGCCTTATGGCTTCATACCGATCTGGTCTTCAAGCAGGCAGTCAATGAATATTCTAAGAAGCTGGCCAAGGTAAAGAGTGAGGTGGAAGAGGAGGAAAAGATAGACGATTTTTCAAAGGAAGTCCCCCTAACCGACCAGGGTGAGCTAAAAGTCTTAGATATTAATAAGGATGAGTGGAGGAATAAATTAAGGAAGTATTCTTTGGTTTTTAAAGAATATCCCGGGATAGATAAGGCGAATGTCTATCTCAATGTGGAAGTAAGGAATAGATACCTTATAACTTCCGAAGGGACAAAGATAAGTTATGGCACCTCCCGCTACTGGCTATCCGCCTCTGTTAATACCATGACAGACGATGGAATGAAGATCAGGAATTATAGAGATTTTGAAGGATGGAAAGAAGAAGATCTTCCTTCTGACGAGGTAATAATATCAAAGATAAGGAAGATGTGTCAGGAACTGGTGGAGATGAAAGAGGCAAAGGTGATTGAGCCTTATTCCGGACCGGTTCTCTTAAAGGGTAATGCGGCTGGGGTATTCTTCCACGAGGTATTTGGCCATCGCATAGAGGGCCATCGCCAGAAATCAAAGGAAGAAGCCGAAACCTTTAAGAATAAGATTGGAGAGAAGATACTGCCCGAATTCATCTCCATCTATGATAATCCAGCAATAAAATATTATCAGGGAAAGCCAGTAGCCGGCTATTATCCCTATGATGAGGAAGGAGTAAAATCAAAGAATGTAACCCTGGTCAAGGATGGGATATTAAAGGCCTTTTTAATGTCTCGAATGCCAGTGAAGGGATTTAACGAATCTAATGGGCATGGCAGATTACAGATTGAGTATAGCTGGTATCGGGATCTGGTTCCCAGGCAGGGGAATCTAATCATCGAGGCCTCTCAGACCGTGAAGGAAGCAGAGCTGGAGAAGAGATTGATCGAAGAATGTAGGAAGCAGGATAAACCCTACGGAATAATTGTTACTACTACTTCGGGTGGGGGCACGATAACTGGAAGGTTCTGGATACAATCCTTTGTTCAAAGGCCTTTAGTAATTTATAGATTAAACCTAGATGGTTCTAAAGAAATGTTACGGGGGGCCAGATTTGGGGGCACTCCCTTAGTCAGCTTGGATAAAATTGTCTGTTTTGGGGATGAGCCCCACATATTTAATGGCTATTGTGGGGCAGAATCCGGTCTGGTGCCGGTTTCTGCTATCTCTCCTTCAGTTATTATCTCTTCTTTAGAACTGCAGAAAGAGCCGACCAAGAAGGAGAAGCCGCCCCTTCTGCCTTCACCACTAATAGAAAGTAATAAGTAACAAGTTAATAAGAACCTTTCGCTGCGCTCAAGAACCTTGTTTCTTCGTTAGCACTCAGAAATAAGTTAACAAGTTGACAAGTTAAAAGTAAGAAATAGAAAGGAAAAGTTATGAAAAGATTGGTTAAAGGTTTTATTCTCGTATTTATTCTTACTACTCTTATTCAGGGAGTAATCTATGCCGCTGAATTAGATAAGACGGATCAGGTTATATTCAAGGCCATGGAGACAGAATTGAATAGGTCACTGAAGAAGTTAAAGATCGAAAAGGATAAACCTTATTTCATATCCTATACTATTATCGATGGGAATTATGTCTTTATGGAAGCTACTCTCGGTAAATTTACTAAGAATGATGCTAATCATTATCGCACCGCTTTTGCCCGAGTGAAAGTTGGCGATTACCAGTATGATAACTCCATATTTAAGAGGAAGAGAAGAGGTCGTAGAGTGTGGGGCCTTCGAAGGAGGATTAGTATTCCTCTGGAAGATGATTTGATTGCTATGAGGCATAAGTTATGGCTTTTGACCGATTCCCAATTTAAGGATGCGGTGAACCAATTCACCAGGAAGAAAGAGACAGAGGAATTACAGGTTAAGAAAGAAGAGTTAGCCGACTTCTCCAAAGCAAAGCCAGTAGAATATTATGAAGAAACTAAGAAAATCGATATCAATAGGAAAGCCTGGGAAGAGAGATTAAAAAGTTTATCCCTGATCTTTAAAAAACATCCAGAGATAGAGAAGTCAAAGATTAGTTTGCAGATTTGGGTGGAGATAAAGTATTTATTGAATTCGGAAAGAACGAGAATAAAAGATCATAATATTGGATATCGGATTAGAATAGATGCTTCTACTATTTCTCAAGACGAGATACCTGTTACATCTTCTTATAGTTTTTACGGGTATAAAGAGGATGATTTACCAACTGAAGCAGAATTAAAAGAGGAGATCAATAAGATCATAGAGGATATTAATAAGAGATTAAATCCAGAGGTTATCACTGGCTATCTGGGACCAGTACTTGTTGAATCTCCCGCCTCTGGGTTTTTATTCCTAAAACTGATAGGAAGGAACATTCTGGGCGATAGAGAAAAATATGAGAATAGTAGACTTCTCTTCTATAATAGATTGAATAGAAAGTTAGTGGATAGGAATATCTCAGTCTATGCTGACCCTACCATCCAGTATTACAATGGCGTTCCAGTAAGCGATTATTATCTTTACGATGCTGAAGGGGTAAGGGCCCGAAGAGTAAACGTTATTGAGAATGGGATATTTAAAAATTATCTTATGACCCGGACACCGATCAAGGGTTTTGAAGAATCAAATGGATACGCCTATCCTACTGGCCGGGCAAAGATAGAGCCTGGTGTCAGTAATCTCTTTGTTGAAACAAAAGATAAGATGAGTTATGAACAGTTGAAAGAGAAATTGATAGCCCTCTGTAAGGAGCAGAATCTGCCTTATGGCCTGATTATTAGAAAGTTCGATATCAATAGGAAAATTCCGACAAGTACTGTTAAGATTAATGTTAATACTGGCGAGGAAACCCCGGTTTTTGGCTGTGATGCTGTCTCTGTTTCAGATTTAACCATTCTGGATAAGATCATTGCCCTGGCTGATGATGAAAAAGTTTGCAATACTTATAAAGGCTCTTGTGTTGCCCCTTCCATCTTGATAGAGGAACTGGAATTTAAGGAGAATAAGGATTTATTCAAAAAACCACCATTAATCGATTCCCCATTAAAGTAAACCCCGCCCCTGCGTGCAGGAGCGGGATAAAGAACTTGAAGAAAGGAGGTGAATAAAGATGGGTGATCTTTTGCGAATTATCATTGGGTTGGGAGTATACGTTTATATGGCCATTGCCCTACAAACTATGGCAAAAAAGACGAATACCAAAAATAGCTGGCTGGCCTGGATACCCATAGCGAACGTCTACCTGATGACACAGATTGCCGGGATATCAGGCTGGTACACCCTAACAGTACTATTGCTAATAATCCCACTTGTAGGATATATAGCGATGCTTGGGGTGATGATATGGTTCTGGTGGAAGATAGCAGAGGCAGTAAAGAAACCAGGGTGGCTGGGTATTTTGATAATAATACCTTTCGTCAATCTGGTAGTTATAGGCTACTTGGCGTTTTCCAAGTAAAGTAAATCTTTACCGAGGAAAGGACTTGACCCTAAAAACATTCTAAAATATATTTTCTTAGTATTGATCCGTGCTAATCCGTGTTTTTAAGCTCAAGTAGTAAGCGAAACAAAGAAATCCGTGTCAAAGATTTTATCTGTGATTATCCGTGTGTTTAATCCCAAACGGTAAGCAAAACAAAAGAATCCGTGTCTAAGGAGGTATACTATGTCGAGTAAGACGGCCACTACTTTACTACCGGAGGAGAGGAGGAAAGGTTTTAAAGAAATTCACAGATGTTATGAACCCCATCAAGCCTATTTGGAGGCCTCACGCTGCCTGATGTGTGAGGATGCTCCCTGTACTCAAGGATGTCCGGCAGGAGTGGATATTAAGAAATTCATCAGGAAGATAAGATTCCATAACTTGCGGGGTGCCATCAGAGAGATTAGAAAGGCAAATGTCTTAGCGGGTATCTGCGGAAGGGTCTGTCCTCAGGAGCTACTCTGCCAGAAGGAGTGTAGCAATACCGAGATCGATATCCCCATAGATATCGCTGCCTTACAGAGGTATGTGGCTGATGTTGAATTGCGTCGATCCGTCAGTCCGCCAGTCCGTCAATTCGCTCAAAAGATGAAGGTAGCGGTAATCGGCTCTGGTCCGGCAGGTTTGGCGGTGGCCGCCAACCTCGCTCAGAAGGGTTACGAGGTCACCATCTTTGAGACCGAGGCCAAACCAGGGGGTCTCTTGGCCTATGGGATACCTCCTCATCGGCTTCCTCCACCCGCTACCCAGAAGGAGATTCGTTATATAAAGAAGATGGGGGTGAAGATAAAATGCAATACAAAGATAACCGATATCGATGAACTCTTCAAAAAAGACTTTAAGGCCATATTCATTAGTGTAGGACTACCTGGGGCGAGGAAGATCGGCCTGCCTGGTGAGAATCTGAAAGGAGTCTATACCGCTTTAGAATTCTTGAAAGACGTGATCGAAAATAAGGGAAAGACGAAGAAGACCAGGATTGGAAAAAGGGTGGTAGTCATTGGTGGCGGCGATGTGGCCATGGATGCTGCCTCCTGTGCTCTGAGACTCGGTGCGCAAAGGGTCGATCTCGCCTGTCTGGAAGGTTATGATGAGATGCCCTCTTCACCAGAGGAGAGGAGAATCTCCTGGGAAGAGGGGGTGGAGATCCATACCCGGGTCATGCCCGTAAGAATTATAGGCTCAAAAGGGAGAGTAACCGGATATAAAGGAATAGGCATCCGGTGGCGCAAGCCTGGCTTATTCGTTCCTTCCAATGCCATTCCCATTCCGGGAACAGAGTTCAGTCTTAAAGTCGATACGGTAATCGAGGCTATCGGCCAGTTGCCCGATACTGAGAATGTCAAGGGATTCAAGAGAATAGAGACTGCTGGGCCAGGGTATATCGTAGCAAAGAAAAAGACTTTTAAAACTTCTCGACCTGGAGTCTTTGCTGCGGGAGACATTGTCAATCGGGGAGCTACTGCTGTTCAGGCAGTGGCTGATGGCAATGCAGCTGCAGAAGCGATAGATGCTTATTTGAAGCGTAAAAGTAAGCATAGAGTAACCAGTAACCAGTGAACAGTAACCAGTTTTTGTTTGCTGTAAACTGTTCGCTGTAAACTGTAAACTATATTTTGATTAAGGAGGAAATAACTATGAAGACTATACCGGTTAATTTAGGAATAGAGTTCTGTGGAGTAAAATTTAGTAACCCCTTTATCCTCTCTGCTGCTCCACCCACAGATGACCTGGATATGTTAAAAAGAGGATTGGAGATGGGATGGGCCGGGGCGGTATTAAAGACCACCTCAGTGGAAAAGAATAAGGTAGAATTAGTCTATCCTATGATTAGTGGTCTATCTTTTGAGAATAAAAAGGTCGTGGGAATGGGAAATATAGACCTCATCAGTGAGCATCACATCGATCTTGTAGAGAAGAGAGTAGAAGCACTTAAAAAGGAGTTTGGGGATGAGAGAGTAATTGCTGCCAGCATCATGGGGGCAAAGAAAGAGGATTGGCAGGGTTTGGTAAAAAGGTTGAAAGCCGCTGGAGTGGACGTCATAGAGTGCTCCTTCTCCTGTCCTCAAGGTAGTATGGGAGAGGTTCCCGGAGCTATGCTCGCCCAGTCAGTTCCCGCTACGGAAATGGTGACCAGATGGGTGAAAGATGCTGCCCGGAAAACACCAGTGGTAATCAAGATAACCCCTATGGTAGCGGATATCGTTGCCGTAGCCAATGCAGTTAAAAAGGGAGGAGCAGATGCTATCTGCGCCTCGAATACCATTCCTTCCTTAATGGGCATCGACATTGAGAACTTCATACCCAACCCCAATGTAGCAGGAAAGACAACCTATAGCGGCCTATCTGGCCCGGCGATAAAGCCCATTACTTTGAAGGTTATCTCCGAACTATCAAAGACTGTCGGCCTGCCCATTACTGGAACGGGAGGGGCGGTCAACTGGATAGATGCCCTGGAGTTCATCCTTTGTGGGGCAACCACCGTCCAGTTCTGCACCGCAGTTATGCACTATGGCTATGACATCATTGAGGACCTGTGTGAGGGCCTGGCCTTTTATATGGAAGAGAAGGGGATTTCTAAGGTAAAGAACCTCATCGGTAAGTCCCTACCCTATATTGTAGGCCACGATGATCTTTCCCGAAAGAATCGGGTAACCTCTAATATCGACCTTAAGAAGTGCGTGCGCTGTGGTCTCTGTTACTATGCCTGCCAGGATGGAGGACACCAGGCCATTGAACTGGGAAGAGACCGTAAGCCAGAGGTGGATGAAGAGAAATGCTTTGGCTGTGGCCTCTGTCAGTCTGCCTGCCCCATCGACGGCTGCATAGAACTAAAAGAGAGCGAAAAGCCCCGCAAGATAGCCATAGTCTAAAAAATATCCAATATCCAATATCCAATTTCCAATGAATTAGGTTGAACATTTGACATTTAAGAATTGGACATTTTGTTAGAAATTGGAAATTAGTAATTAGGAATTTGCTTGTTTAGTATTTAATACTAGGAGGAGTTTTATGCCCAAAATACTAATAGTGGATGCCAGTAAGTGTGTTGGCTGTCGGGATTGTGAGTTAGTTTGCTCGGCAAAGCATTATCAGACCTTCAAGTCCTCTCTTTCCGGGATTGCTACTATCAAATTCGACGAAATCTCCCGGGATGTGCCCATGGTCTGTCAGCAGTGCGAGAAGCCGGCCTGCCAGGCGGTCTGTCCGGTGAATGCCATATCGAGGGATGAAGAGACCGCTGCTTTAGTCATTAACTACGACCTCTGCATCGGGTGTAAGGCCTGCGTCTCTGCCTGCCCCTTTGGCGCCATCCACTTCGATGATGAGGAGAAGAGACCCATCAAATGTGACCTCTGTGATGGTGATCCAGAGTGCGTCAAGATCTGCCCCTCAGAGGCCCTTAAATACGAAGAGGCAGATAAGGCAACTATGGCCAAGCGAAGGGAAAGCATCGAGCATCTTCCAGAACTACTCAAATTAATTACGGGAGAGAAAGGGTAGTAAAAAAGGTTTACGATTTACGGTTAACGGTTAACGGTAAACAGTCCCGAGCGTAAGTGAGGGACGGGTAAACGGTTAACCCATCACTCCAGAATTGGAGGGAAACATGTTCAAAGGAAAGGGTTATACAGGTAGGATCTTAAGGATTAATCTCTCTACGGGAAAGATAAGTAAGGAGCCGTTACCAGACTTTGTGGTGAGAAACTACATTGGCGGTAACGGCTTCTCTGTCTATTATCTCTATAAAGAACTGGAACCAGGGATCGACCCGCTGGGCTCTAAAAATAAGATTGTTATTGGGACTGGACCATTGACCGGGACTTTATGGCCTTCGTCTGGCCGTTTTAGTATCGGGGCTAAGTCTCCTCTCACTGGATTCTGGGGAGAGGCAAATAGCGGAGGGTTCTTCGGCCCGGAACTAAAATATGCTGGTTATGATGCTATTATTATTGAAGGAAGAGCAAAGAAACCAGTCTATATCGAGATATTTAATGGAGAAGTAGCCATAAAGGATGCTAAGCATCTCTGGGGAAGGAATACAAAGGAAGTTACCTTAGAACTACAAAAGGAAGACAAGGAAACTCAGGTATTATGCATCGGCCAGGGGGGAGAAAACTTGGTAGCATATGCCTCTATTATGTCTAACCTCCATCGGGCCTTTGGCAGAAGCGGTCAGGGTGCGGTCTGGGGAAGCAAGAACCTTAAAGCCATCGCTGTAAGAGGAACGGGAAGGGTAGATGTGGCCAACTTTGATAAGTTCATAGAATTATCAAAGGAAGCCCACAGAAAGGTGCAGGAGGATGAGGCTGCCCGACAGATGTTTACCTATGGAACGAACCTCCTGGTGAGTGCCAAACAGGCCATTGGAGAGTTCGTCACCCGCAACCATTCTACGGGAGTATTTGAGGGAGCAGAGAAGTTAGCAGCAGAGGTATTGAAGGAAAAATTCAATGGTCGTCCGCGGGCCTGCTTCGGCTGTTCCAACGCCTGCAAGGAGGTCTATACTACCTCCCATGCCAATCCCTGGGCCCCGGATATGGTCACTGAGGGTCCGGAATACGAGGGAACCATGGCCTTTGGCTCCAACTGCGGCATCGATGACTACGACATGATTCTCTATGTCTCTGATCTCTGCAATAAATATGGTATTGACCAGATTTCCTTAGGTATCGCTATCTCCTTCTTGATGGAGTGCTACGAGAAGGGCTTAATTACTAAAAAAGACTGCGATGGTCTGGAACTCAGATGGGGGAATAAGGAGGCAGTAGTTGCCCTTACCCATAAGACAGCCAAGAGGGAAGGCATTGGTGACCTATTAGCTGAAGGGGTGAAGAGGGCCTCTGAGAAGTTAGGAAGAGGGACGGAAAGATATGCTATGCATGTCAAGGGACAGGAGGTGTCGGGACAAGATGGAAGAACCCATCGCTCCGTTGCCCTCACCCATGCTGTTGGTGCCCGGGGAGCAGACCACCTCCGTTCCCTGGTTACTGTTGATCAACTGGGTTATAAGGCTGCAGCGCGAAAGAGATACAAGGACCTCTTCAAAGGTAAGTCTAAAAAAGAGCAGGAAGTGATACTCAATGAACTCTGTAACCCCTACTTAGAGAATTACAAGGCCTATGCGGTTAAGGTTACTGAAGATATTTTTGCCATTAGAGACGCCTTAGTCGTTTGCTGGTATACCTGTGGTTGGCCTCCCATCTTCTGGATAGAGGACTTTGCCCGGATAATGCCTCTTGCTACGGGTGAGGAGGCCCTTGGGGACGTTCAAGAACTATTGAAGATTGGTGAGAGGCAGGTGAATGTCAAGCGGGCCTTCAATATTAGAGAGGGATTGACCAGGGAAGACGATACCCTTCCCAAGAGGTTTACAGAAGAACCCATGCCCGAAGGTCCGGGAAAAGGGCAGGTAGCTAACCTCAAAGTAATGCTTGACGAATATTATCGGTTGCGTGGCTGGGACTTAGAGACCGGAATGATTAAGAGAAAGACTCTCAAGAGATTGAATTTACCCGAAATAGAAAAAGAACTCGATAAACTAAAGAAGATGATCGACTAAGCACAGAAGTTGACAAGTGTACAAGGATATAAGTTAACAAGTTAACAAGGAAACAAGTTAACAAGGACTTATCAACTTATCAACTTGTCAACTAATCAACTTGTTAACTTTTTGACGGAGGCATCATGGCTTTCAAAGGCGGCTATGCTGGACAACTTCTCTATATCGATCTGACCAAAGAGAAGATTAAGAAAGCTCCTTTAGATGAAGAATTAAGTAAGAAATACATCGGTGGAGCGGGCTTAGCAGCCAAGTTATTATACGATATGATTCCCAAAGGAATCGATCCTCTATCTCCCAGGAATGTTCTGGGATTTTTTGTTGGGCCATTAACCGGAACTCTCTTTCCTCAGGCCTCGAGATATACTGTGGCGGCCAAGAACCCATTGACCAATGCCTGGGGTGAGGCCCATGCAGGAGGCTTCTGGGGCCCGGAGTTAAAGTTGGCTGGCTATGATGGGATAATCTTTACTGGAAAGGCAAAGAAGCCAGTCTATCTCTTCATTGATAATGACGAAGTGGAGATTCGTAGTGCAAAGAACCTCTGGGGAATGAAAACCTCTGAAGCAATGGATAGGATGATTGAAATCCATAAAGATCCCCAGATAGAGTCTGTGGCCATCGGCCCGGCAGGGGAGAACTTAGTGCGCTTCGCCTGCATCTTCACCCGAAATGGAAGGGTAGCAGCGCGCAGCGGCATGGGCCTTGTGATGGGCTCAAAGAATTTGAAACTCATCGCTGTTCGGGGAACGAAGGGTCTGGATGTTGCCCAGCCGGATGAATACCTGGATGCTGTCAAGGTCTGGTATGATAAGGTTCTGAACCATCCCTATACTGAGGGAAGAGTAAAGTATGGGACGACAGAATTAATAGACCTCATGCAGTCCATCGGCCGTCTTCCCACCTATAATATGCAGCAGGGGGTTTTTGACGAGTGGGAGAATATCTCCTGTGACACCTATCGGGATAAGTATTTCTTAAGACCGCGGGCAGACTATGCCTGCATCCAGAGGTGCGGAAGATTCGTTTCTGTAGCAACCGGGCCCTATAAGTGTATGGGCAAAGGGCCGGAGTATGAGTGTATCTCCGCCTTAGGTTCCAAGTGCGGGAATTCAAATCTGGCTGCTATTATCTATACCCACCACCTATGCGATGAATACGGGATGGATTCCATTGGAACAGGGAGCGTCATCGCCTGGGCTATGGAGTGCTATGAGAAAGGAATATTGACTGAGAAGGATACCGGAGGATTGGCCTTTAATTGGGGAGACCATGAACTCATTGTAAAGTTAGTGGAGATGATCGCCAAAAGAAAGGAGATCGGTAATCTCTTGGCCGAAGGCAGTTACCGGGCAGCTAAGAAACTCGGTAGAGGTTCAGAGAAGTATGTTATGCATGTCAAAGGACAGGATATGGCCTCCCAGGAGCCCAGGGCCCAGAAGTCCATGGGATTAGCAGCCGCTACCGCTGCCCGGGGAGCAGACCACCTCTACGCCTTTCCCGTACTTGATGAGGGCCAGATCTTTACTAAGGAGATAAAGCAGTGGTATGGAACAAAGTATCTTCCTGAGATTGGAGAGAGATTAAGTCCCAAGAATAAGGGCTTTATGATCTCACATAATGAGAATTATTCTGTTCTAATCGAATCCTTAGGGGTCTGCAAGTATGGCACCATGGTTCCTCCTGCCTTATATTATGAGGATATTATAAGAGCCATAGAAGTGACCATGGGCTGGAAAGTAACAGAGAAGGAACTGAAGAAGATTGGAGAGAGAATCGTCAACCTCAATAGGCTCTTTAATGTTAGGGAAGGAATTACTCGTAAGGATGATTCGCTGCCCGATAGATTGACCAAGGAGCCAGCGCCCTTGGGGGTCCCCAAGGGACAGGTGGTGGAACTCGATCAGATGCTCGATGAATACTATAAATATCGCGGTTGGGATAAGAAGACAGGAAAGCCTACCAAGAAGAAACTGAAGGAACTGGGACTTAGCGAAGAAGCGAAATTCGAATAAGCGCAATTCCCAATTCCCAATTCCCAATTTCTAATTTCCAATGAGTGAAAGGTAGTTGGGTAAGGGTTAGGTGTTTAAAAAGACCAACTACAGAAATTTAATGGAGGATTACTGATAATGGATATGCTATTCTATGTCTTATTGGGTCTCGGAGCGGGCGTCTTGAGCGGCTTAATCGGAATAGGTGGAGGGGTAATTATCATTCCTGCTCTAGTTTACCTCTTCGGGCTTACCCAACATCAAGCCCAAGGAACGACTTTAGCCCTGTTAGTTCCCCCCATCGGTCTACTTGCTGCCTGGACCTATTATAAGCACGGGCACGTGGATTTGAAAATTGCCGCCCTTATATGTCTGGGTTTCTTTGTGGGTGGTTTAATGGGCGCCCGGGCAGCCGTCGGGATATCCGGCGAAGTGCTCAGGAGGGTTTTTGGATGCGCCTTGTTATTTTTGGCTCTAAGAATGATTTTGGGAAAGTAACTCATTACTAAGCAAAAGGAGGAAGAAAGAATGGCTAAGAAGAAAGAGAAGAAAGAGAGGAAAAAGATTAAGAAGGAAAAGAAGGTAAAGCAGGTCTTTACTATCACTATGGAGAGCAAGGATCCCTATGTGGGCACCATCCAGGAGAATGTTAAAGGTAAGAAAGCGCGTTTTACCAGTGCCGGAGCCCAGATAAATTTTGTAGCCAAGAACATTGTTGCTCCCGAGAAGGAATAATATGAACGAGAGACTTTTTTTGGCTTTAAAGAGAGCTATCGGGGACTTTGTTAGGACCACGCGGGACGATGGTTGGGAGGAAAGAAAAATAAAAAAGGTCATCCGCCATATGGCCCGGGATACTCTTAAGGAGTATAAATAGAAAAGGTAAGTTATGAAGATAACCTTCTTTGAGTGCAAAGATTATGAAAAGAAGAGATACTGTGCCGAACTAAAGGAGCATACTATAAACTGCACCAGTTCTATTTTAACCGCTCAAACTTTAAAGGATTACCGGGATTCAGAAGTCATCTCTGTCTTCATTCGTTCCACATTAGATAAAAAGAACCTTGCTCAATTTCCCAACTTACGTCTTATTGTTACCCGCTCTACTGGCTTTGACCATATCGATTTAGAGGAATGCCAGAAAAGAAAGGTTGCAGTTACTAACGTTCCTTTCTATGGGGAAAATACGGTTGCCGAGCATGCCTTTGCTCTCATTCTATCTCTTTCCCGCAATATCCATAAATCCTATGTACGAACCCTAAAGGATGATTTTACCATTGAGGATTTACAGGGTTTTGACTTAAAAGGAAAGATTTTAGGAGTAATAGGGACGGGACATATCGGTTCTCATGTGATTAAGATGGCCAAGGGATTTGGAATGGAGGTTTTGGCCTATGACAAATATCCTGATTCCCTTCGGGCTGATGTTCTACAGTTTAAATATGTTCCCTTAGAAGAATTACTAAAGGAATCGGATATTGTTACCATTCATATGACTCTTACTCCCGAAACCCGGCATTTCATAAATGAAGAGAGTCTACGCCAGATGAAGAAGGGGGCCATTCTGGTCAATACTGCCCGAGGAGATATTGTAGATACCGATGCCTTATACAAGGCCTTGAAAGATAAACACTTAGGAGGAGCAGGATTGGATGTGATTGAAGGAGAAGAACTTATTAAAGAAGAGCATGAGTTACTCTATAAAACGGGAAATCCTGAGAAATTAAGAACTCTCTTCCAGGATAAGGCTATCTTCAAGATGGATAACGTGGTTTTTACTCCCCATAATGCCTTTAACAGTAGGGAAGCGGTTAATAGGATTATGGATACTACTATTGAAAATATTCTTTCTTTCTGTAAGGGAAAAATTATTAACCAGATTAAATGAACCAGTGCCTTGTTATTTTCGGCTCCAAGAATGATTTTGGGAAATAACGGCGCGCTTCGCTCTCCGCCGTCTTTCACTTATTGAAGTTCCGATACCTTAAAATAACGTTTGATAGATGAGAAAAGACATTCCCGCATTCCCGGGAATGCGGGAATGAAGAAAATAATAGAAATAGTGAGAAGTAAAAAGAAGAAGTAAGTATTAGATGAAGCGAAAAAGATAGATTGAAAATTAGTCCTTTTAGGAATAATGAGAAAATGACTAGTCCAGAATCATTTCATGAACGTTTTGATATACAAATAGATATTACTACAGCCAAAAAGCGATTTGTAAACAGAGCCAAAAATATTATATTTGATGAATTTCTCTGGAAAATACCAAATGTGGATCCTTCGCCAATCTTTCGAAACATTGCAAATGCACTAGGAGAAAAATATGATGAATATTATACAATTGACGGTTATATTCAGAACGATTTTTATAAATGCCTCCAAGCAATTGAGGCTTTCTATAATGCGGTTAGGAGGGAAATGGCTAAAGAAGGTATAACTTTCCGTGTCAAAAGGATTTTAAAAGAAAGTGAAGTTGATTTAGTAATAAAATGGGAAAATGGTCAGTTTATACGTTCCGGGGCAAAACTGTTGGATCAAAAATTAGTGAATGAGCCACTACATTGGTTATCAAAACCAAAATATAAAAATGTATATACTCCTTTTAAAAAAGGACTGGCTCATTTTCTTAAAGCTGAAAAACGTCCAGAGATACTCTCTGATGTTATTACAGACATGTATGAAGCATTAGAAGCTTTGTCAAAAATAGTCATAGAGAAACCCAAAAAAGACCTTTATGCAAATGCTACGCTATTCATCAAAAAAATAAACGTTTCCTCTGCTTATAAATCAATACTGAAAGCATATATTAATTATGCTCATAAATTCCGCCATGGCTTAAAAGAAGGAGAAGAAAAGCCAACAGTATCAATAAGTGAGGTGGAATCATTTGTATATCTAACAGGCTTATTTATTCGGCTTGCAATCGAAAAGACAAAGTCATAATGATTAGAATAGAAGCACTTCGCAAACACGCAAAACATTAGGTATTATATCTGACAATTGGGAGCAGTAAGTAATGACAATTTTAATCTTAGGTATAATTCTTATAATATTTAGTATGGTATCAGTGTTTGGTTTTTTCTCAAAGAATGAATGGCGTGCTCCACTCTTGGAGCTTACTGCTGAGTTGAAAGGTAAAGCTTGGAAAAAATTACAACCTGAAACAAGACGTCGTGGATCATCTCTTGTAATTTTCTTTTTAGTTTTATTTAACATAGGTGGAACTCTTGTTTTAAAATCACCCATTTTACAAAATTATAGAAATATCATTTTAATTGTGTTGGGAATTCTCTTACTTTGGTTATTAAAGGGTACATATGAATTAATTAGAGCATTTTATTCAAGAAAAACTTGGCTTTTAAACTATCTATTCTCACCATATTTATTTGCATGGAGACGTGACCATCTGGGTGAATATTCTGACCAAGAAATTGCGGCTGCAATTTGCCGTGTCTGCAATATTCGAGATAAAAATCTATTTCAAACATATACAGATTTAAAGTCTTTTTTAATTGTTCTGCATCAAAAGACAAGACCGCCCATTGAACATGAAAAGTATCCCGAGGTCTTAAAAGAAAATATATCGCAAGCAGAACAAATGATTCCTATATAAATTAGGCGGTTTCCCTTTTCTTATCACTGTAATCACTTTTCCGGAGGAATTCCATGAAAATCCTGAATATTGATGCTGAAAAATGTAGCGGTTGTCGCTTATGTGAACTGGCCTGCGCCTTCAATAAAGAGAAGAGGATTATCCCTATTTTAGGGAGGATAAATGTCTTCCAGAATTATGCCCAGGGATTAAGCGTCCCGGTAGTCTGCACTCAATGCGAGGAGGCGCCCTGCATCAAGGTCTGTCCCACAGAAGCCCTGTATCGCGACCCGGAGACGAACGCCGTCAAGGTGAAAGAGGAGAAATGCATCGGGTGTAAGATGTGCACTTGGGCCTGCCCTTATGGAGCGGTGGTCTTTATCCCTGAGAAGAAGGTGGTCATCAAGTGCGACCTCTGCGACGGAGACCCGGTCTGCGTCAAGTTCTGTCCCACCGGCGCTATCAAATACGAAGAACCAGTAAAAGCCACTCTCGCCAAGAGAAGGGAACGGGCGGAGAAGGTGTGGGAGACATTGGCGTAATTCGCGTCAAACGGTTACGGTTGCGCAACTCGTTTCGGTTATCGTTAAAGGTTGAACGTCATGAATAATAAAGAACCAGTCAGAAGTTTTCACGATTTGGATGTCTATCAGAATGCATATAAAGCAATGCTCAAGGTATTTAAACATATCCTACCTAAATTACCTGAAGAAGAAAAATATGATCTAAGGGACCAACTTCAACGTTCTACAAAAGCCGTTCCTCGCCTAATAGCAGAGGGTCATTCCAAGAGACATCAGAAAAAGGGCTTTCAGAAATATCTTGATGATGCTATGGCAGAATCGAATGAAACTATTGTTTCCTTGTGTCAGACTCGGGATTTATATTCCAAATGTGTTGATACCAAGATATGTGAAGAATTAATCGACACTTATGACAAGATAAGCAGACAGATATACAATTTAGCCCTTGCCTGGACAAAGTTTACTGAACGTAAAGAAAAACGCAACCGAAAGACGTAAGACATAACGAGCAGCGCAACCGATAGACGTAGAACGAGTTATTCAAGGAGGATTTATGAGTAAGATACTGGTGGTGGATATTGAGAAGTGTTCCGGATGTCGGATATGTGAACTGGCCTGTTCCTGGTTTCATGAGGAGGAGTTTAATCCTGCAAAGGCCAGGCTGTCCATCGTCTCATGGAAGAAGGCGGCTATCAACTATCCCATGATCTGCGAGCAGTGCGAGAAAGCCCCCTGTGCCGAGGTCTGTCCCACGGATGCTATCTATAAGGATGAGGAGGGCGGGGCCTGGAAGGTAGATGAGGCCAAGTGCATTGGCTGTAAGTTCTGTATCCAGGTCTGTCCTTTGGGTGCTATTTCCTTTTTTGAAGAAAAGCGAGGAGCGATAAAGTGTGATCTCTGCGATGGAGATCCCCAGTGCGTCAAATACTGTCCTATGGATGCCATAGAATTCGTAGAAGAGGATAAGGTGGGCCTTAAGAAGAAGCGCATCT
Source organism: bacterium (assembly GCA_030619985.1). GTDB lineage: Bacteria > UBP18 > UBA7526 > UBA7526 > UBA7526 > JAUWXM01. The sequence continues at coordinate 25,422 of JAUXAI010000004.1, forward strand.
CAGCCGAGAAACTCTTCGCCACTATGCAGGAGGTAAAATAGATGTTTCAAAGAAGAGTACTGGGTTTTAGTTTAGGTTTACTACTGTTAATTTCAACAGTAAGCAGAGCCGAGGAAATAAAGGCAAGTTCCATAGATAGTCTGATTAAGTCCTTGAAAAGTAAAGATAATGAAGTTCGAATAACTGCAATCAGAAAGTTAGGAGAGTCCAATGATAAAAGAGCTGTAGAGCCCTTGATTGAGGTTTTGAAGAAGGACGAAAATGATAAAGTGAGAGCAGAGTCTGCTGAGGCCTTGGGTCTTTTAGGAGATAAAAGGGCAGTGAAACCATTAATTTATGCATTAAGGTATGACGATTCCAGGAGCGTTCATTGGCACATTGCCACAGCTTTTGAAAAAATAAAAGCTAAGGAAGCCTATCAACCATTGATAGAAGAATTTAATAATGCCATTACAAGGCAGTGGAGAGATAGCGCTCATCATGTTGCATCAGCAATTGGCAATACTGGAGACAAAAGAGCATATAACTTTTTAACAAAAGAGATATTGGATAAAAAGACTTACCATCCTTTTATTAGGAGTGGGGCAGCAATAGGTTTGGGAAAATTAGGTGATAAAAAGGCAGTAAAAGTACTCATTGGAATGTTAGAAGGGCATGACCCAGCGGCATATGGTGCTGTTGAAGGATTGGGACTACTGAAAGATAAAAGAGCGGTAAAGCCTTTAATCAATGCCATAAATAGAGAAGCAGAGCACAGAAACAATATAGCAGAAGCTTTGGGTGAAATAGGGGATAAAAGGGCGGTGGAACCACTCATTAATCTATTGAGGGACAGCCGTTCCTATACCTGTTATAAGGCAGCCGAAGCCCTAGGTAAGATAGGCGATAAAAGAGCGATTGAATCATTAAAATATGTTGCCAAAATCGATAGGAATTCTATTACCCGCTCTAATGCCCGGGAGGCTCTTGGTATATTGATACCTGAGGAAATGAAAAGAAAAGGCTATATTTTCGATTTCCTTGAATCTACTTTGACAACTGATAATCTCCCCTATATTGTTTTTGCTTTAAAAAGTAAGAGCAAATATGTTCGTAAATTGGCAGCGTTTGATTTAGGAGAGTTAAGAGATAAGAGGGCAATAGATTATCTTAAGGAAGCTTTGAAGAGTGAGAGAGAAGAAGAGGTTAAAAAAGAAATTAAAAGAGCCTTAAGTAAAATTGAAACTGGCATAAAAGGCCTATTGACTGAGTTAACATTGGGCAAGACTGAAGAGGAGAGAATTAACGCCGCTATATCCTTAAGTTATTCTGATGATAAACGAGCAGTATCCTATTTGATTAAAGGATTGGAAGACAAGAATGCTCGAGTTCGGAGATATGTAATTGAATCTCTGGGAAGATTAGGGAGCAAGGAGGCTATTAAGCCTTTAACCGATTTACTTCATAGAGAGGATTCGGAAATAAACAAATATTATCTAAAGCAAGCATTAGAAGCATTACAGAAAGAAAGACCTTATTTAGGGGGGTTTTAAAATGGCTAATGATGGTTATGCTGGTAGATATTTAAGGGTTGATTTGACGAAGGAGAAGTTCACTGTTCTGCCTACACCGGAAGAGTGGAAGAGGAAATATTTAGGTGGGTTAGGGATGGGTGCTAAGATTATGTGGGATGAGGTGCCACCGGAGGTCAAACCCTTATCCCCCGGGAATAGAATCATCTTCGCTACCGGCCCGGTGAATGGGACTTTATTCCCTCCTTCGGGAAGGTATGAGGTTATTTCCCGTTCTCCTTTAACCGGGTGGTGGGCTCATGCATCTGCTGGTGGATTCTTCGGTCCGGAGATGAAGTATGCCGGATATGACCTCATCATTATTCAGGGAAGAGCGAAGAAACCGGTCTATCTACATATCGATAACGACTTAATTGAACTAAGAAATGCCAGACATCTCTGGGGGAAGAACGTCATAGAGACTACTGACCAGGTTATAAAGGAACTCAAAGACCCCGATGTCAAGGTAGCCTGTATTGGACAGGCGGGCGAGAATTTAGTGAGATATGCCTGCATTATGAGTGATTACTTCCGGGCAGCAGGAAGAACCGGATTGGGCGCTGTCTTAGGTTCCAAGAATCTGAAGGCCATTGCCATAAGGGGAACCAGGGGAATTAAGATCGCCAATAAAGAGAAGTTCAATAGGTTATTAGAGGATGCTTTTAAGCGCCATTCACCGGAGGGGAAATACTGGGAATATATTGAGAGTTTTCGCAAATATGGAACCTTCTCTTTGACCGATTGGGAGAACGCTATTGGAAGGCTGCCTACCAAGAATCACTGGACGGGCTACTTTGAGAACGCAGAGGAGACCATTGGGATGGAGCCCATGAAGAAAAGACATTATAAGCGCCATGCCTCTTGCTTTGGTTGCGGGATACAGTGTAAGTATTCCTCTATCGTAAAGGAAGGGAAGTATGCCGGAACGGAATCGGAAGGACCGGAGTATGAGACCGTGGAGGGCTTCACTTCCAACTTCTTATCTACCGATACCAATGCTTTAATTCGGGCAAATTACCTCTGCAACATCTATGGTATGGATACCATCTCTGTCAGCCATTCCATCTCCTGGGCCTATGAGAGTTATGAGCACGGCATTCTAACGAAGAAGGATACTGATGGCAGGGAGTTAATCTGGGGCGAAGATGGGATGGATCATGTCATTGAACTATTAGAAGAGATTCCTTTCCGAAAGACCAAATTCGCCAGCCTCCTGGCAGAAGGATCACGGGAGGCAGCTCGCAGAACAGGCAAAGGCTCCGAGGCCTATGCCATTCATGTCAATGGACTGGAGGCCTCTGGTCAGGATGGAAGACCCCATAAGTCATTGGGATTAACCTATGCCATCAATGTCCGGGGGGCAGACCATCTAACTTCTCTTTCCAGTCTGGATGAACTGGGTTATAAGGAGGAGATCAGAAGAAGGTATAAGAAGGAGACAGTTGATATCTTAGCCGATAGATGGGATGAGAAGTATAAGGGATACATAGTAGCGGATATGGAGGAGTTATACGCTCTCTGTGACTCTGCTCTACTATGTAAGTATGGTGTCATGTGGCCCCCCATCTATTACCATCAGGACTTTGGGAAAATTATCTCGGTCATTACCGGCTTTACAGAGTATGAAAACCCGAAGGAACTGAATAAATTAGCCAGGAGAATCTGTCATCTCAGAAGATGTTTTAACGTTAGACTTGGCTGGTCGAAGAAGAACGATGCCCTCCATCCTCGTTTTACTGAAGAACCCATGCCCACTGGTCCGGCAAAGGGACAGGTGGTCCACCTGGAGCCCATGCTGAGGGAATATTATCAGGTAAGAAAGTATGACTGGAAGACTGGCTATCCCACCAAGAAGGAGTTGGAAGAAGTGGGATTGGAAGATGTGGCAAAGGAACTTAAGAGAAGGAAGAAGTTAATTCCCGTATATAGAGGCAAGAAAGCCTTTGACATCAGAAAGAAATAGACAGTCTAGGGTCGTGCCCTAAGGCGGGTCCTGCCTCGACATTTTCTCTTCGTGGGCCCCTCCGCCCGGTGTAGATCCTCCCACTCATAGAAATCTGTCGAGTCACCCGCTTAGTGCAACGCAAACGGCTAAAATATCCATCTGATTTGTATTGTCATATCTGTGCTCATCCGTAATAAATCTGTGATAATCTGTGTGTGAACGAAGTGAGCAAATGAGGAAGATTGATCGAATTATAGAGAGAAATAAGAAAGAGAAGGGGGGGCTGGTGCCCCTTCTTCAAGATATAATGAGAGAATATGGCTATCTTCCAGAAGGAACCTTAAAGAGGATTGCTCAGAAGTTAGATATTCCTCTCTCCCGGGTCTATGGCCTGGCCACCTTCTATAAGTCCTTTAGTCTCACCCCCCGAGGGAGACACTTGATAAGCGTTTGTCTGGGGACCGCCTGCCATGTGAGGGGGGCTCCGCGGATTGTGGAGAAGATAGAGAGGGATTTAGGGATAAAGGCGGGAGAGACAACAAAGGACTTGAAGTTTACCTTGGAGACGGTTAACTGCCTTGGCGCCTGTGCTTTAGGACCCTTGATAGTCATCGATGAAAAATACTACGGTCGCCTGAACTCTACCAAAATGGATAAGGTTCTGAAGGACTATTTGAAAAGATAGGAAGTTCAAAAAGACCGAGCAGAAATTCCCAATTTCCAATTCCTAATTCCCAATAAAATGCGTAATGTCTAATGATAGAATGTCAAAAGGTTTTTGGAAATTAGACATTGAGGCATTAGACATTTTGTTAGAAATTGGATATTGGATATTAGAAATTTAACATGTGCGAGGCTTATCTAGAATGAAACTAAAGAGACCATCTGATTTAAAGAAAGCGAGAAAGGCGATTCGTTTGCGCTACGATCCAGAGAAGACCTGCGTTACTGTCTGCTGCGGGACAGGATGTATTGCCTCTGGCGCCCGGAATGTAGCAGAGTCCTTTAGAAAAAATATCGACAAGAGAGGTCTCAGACCCAGGGTAAATCTCAGGATAACCGGATGCCATGGATTCTGTGAAAGAGGCCCATTAGTAGTCATCTATCCCAGGAGAATCTTCTACCAGAGAGTAAGAGTCGAAGATGTGAAAGAAATCATTTCTCAAACCATCCTCAAAGGAGAGATAATCGAACGCCTCCTCTACGTTGATCCTACTACGGGAAAAAAGATTATCTGCGAAGACGACATCCCCTTCTATAAGAAGCAGAAGCGCCTCATCTTCGGGAATAATGGAAGGATCGATCCTACCAAGATAAGTTATTACATTGCTCTGGATGGCTATACTGCTCTCGCTAAGGTACTCTATAGAATGAACCCCCAACAAGTAATCAATGAGATAAAGAGGTCTGGCCTTAGAGGAAGAGGAGGGGCAGGCTTTCCTACCGGGGTGAAATGGGAACTTTGCCGCCAACAGAAAGAGAAACCAAAGTATATTATCTGCAATGCAGATGAGGGAGACCCCGGAGCCTTCATGGATCGTAGTCTCTTGGAGGGAAATCCCCACTCTGTCTTAGAAGGAATGATTATTGGGGCCTATGCCATTGGAGCTAAAGAAGGATACATCTATGTGCGTAATGAATATCCTTTAGCAATAAAACATCTCCAGATAGCCTTAAAACAGGCGCAGGATTGGGGATTATTGGGTAAGAATATCTTGGGCACTAATTTTAGCTTCAAGATTAAAATCAACAGGGGGGCGGGAGCCTTTGTCTGTGGGGAGGAGAGCGCTTTAATGGCCTCCATTGAGGGTAAGATTGGGGAACCCCAACCTCGTCCTCCCTTCCCAGCGGAAAGCGGTCTATGGGAAAAGCCTACCAATATAAATAATGTTAAGACCTGGGCTAATGTTTCCCTGATCATTAATAAGGGTGCCAAATGGTATTCGAGAATAGGGACCAAGACCAGTAAAGGAACCATGATCTTTTCTTTGGTAGGGAAGATTAATAATACTGGATTAGTCGAAGTGCCTATGGGTATCTCTTTAAGAAAGATGGTCTATGAAATCGGGGGAGGAATCCCCAACGGAAAAAAGTTCAAGGCTGTCCAGACTGGTGGCCCCTCTGGAGGCTGCATTCCGGCAAGACTGATTGACCTTCCCGTTGACTATGAGAAGTTGACCGAAGCAGGCTCAATGATGGGCTCTGGTGGCATGGTTGTTATGGATGAGGATACCTGCATGGTCAATGTGGCCAAGTACTTTTTATCCTTTACCCGAGATGAATCCTGCGGGAAGTGCACCCCCTGTCGGGAGGGCATAAAGAGGATGTATGAAATCCTGGATGATATTACCAAAGGGAAGGGTAAAGAATCGGATCTGAAACTCTTAAAAGAATTGGCAGAGATAGTAAAAGACTCCTCCCTTTGTGGATTGGGACAGACGGCACCCAATCCGGTTCTTACTACCTTAAAATACTTTCGAGACGAATACTTGGCTCATATCAAAGATAGGAGATGTCCGGCTGGTGTCTGTCAGGACTTGATTCGCTACTCAGTCATTAAAGAAAACTGCATCGGCTGTCAGCTCTGCAATAAGGTCTGTCCTACGAAAGCAATAAGTGGAAAGAAGAAAGAGCCCCAGAGAATCGACCAGAAGAAATGTATCAAGTGTGGTGCCTGCCTGGAAGCCTGTAAGTTTGAGGCGATAAGGGTAGAGTAAGAGAATAGATATCAGAATAGAGGTTAAGTGTGGAAGGGTTACGGTCAAGAGGCCCGTTTCGTTTAGTGGTTACGGTTACGTTATTACCTAACCCCTTAACGTTACCGATACGGGCTTCGTAACCTTAACCGTAACCAATTAAGGGTAAGGCCGTGATAAAACTAACTATTGATGATAAGAAAATTCAGGTTGAGGAAGGGACTACTCTTTTAGAAGTGGCGCAAAAGTTGGGTATCGAAATCCCTACCCTCTGTCATCATCAAGCACTTAAGCCCTATGGTGCCTGTCGGGTCTGTCTGGTAGAGGTTATTAAGGGTTCCAGAGTGGGACTGGTCGCCTCCTGTACCTATCCCGCAGAAGAAGGACTGGTAGCCAGGACAGATACTAAAAGGGTGAAAAGGGCCAGGCGCCTCAGTATCGAACTTTTGTTGGCCCGCTGTCCCACTTCAGAGAAGGTGAGAGAACTTGCTTTAGAGTTAGAGGTAAAGAAAACAAGATTTAAGGAAGAGGAAGAAGAATGTATCCTATGTGGCCTCTGTGTCCGAGTCTGCGAAGAGATGATTGGCAAGAGTGCCATCAGCTTTGTTAATCGAGGAGCAGATAGAGAGGTGACTACTCCCTTCAAGATAGAATCTTCAGAGTGCATCGGTTGTGGGGCCTGTGCCTATCTCTGTCCCACAGGGGTAATTAAGATTGAGGATGTTATAAAATATCGTAGATTAGACTTCTGGAATACCAAACTGGAACTAAAAAAGTGTAAAATTTGCGGTAGATACTTTATTCCCTTAGTAGAATTAGAATACCTTAAAGATAAAATAAAATCCTTTGAAGAGATAGAGTTACCAGAAGAGGCGCTTGAGGTCTGCCCTAGGTGCCGAAGAAAAATCCTCTCAGACAAAGCAAAAGAATTCATTGGGGGTTGAAATGGAAAAGAAAGTTGGGGGACGATCGAGAGGAATAATTGCCTTTGGTATTGTAGCCATTCTCTTCGCTGGAATAGGTTTATTTCAGGGAATACCCCTGGCAATTGGAATGATTCAGAAGTCATCCCAATGGACTACGATTGTTAATGCTACTCCCCTTCCCCTACCATACTTCAGAGTAAGCGTTACAATAGGAATTATCATAAGTAGTTTACTCCTAATCTCTGGCATTGGACTATTAAAGATAAAAAGCTGGGCGCGTAAGTTAGTTCTCGGAATATCAGTTATAATAATATTACGTAGCCTTATTAGTCTTACTATAGGCTTAACCATACCGGTAAATCTTGCATGGGCAACTCCTAGAGGCAGAGGAATTCTGATATTTACTATGTGCGCGGGCTCTATTTTCTATATTCTAATCCTCTGGTACTTCAATCGAGCAATAGTAAAAGAACAATTTCAAAAATTGAAATAGTTAATAAGGAAACACTAAACCATTCGCGCGAATTGGAAAGTGTTTAAAGATACCAAAGAACAAAAGAGATGAGAATCTAATTTATCCGTGCTAATCCGTGTTTCATAAACTTAAGCATTAAGCAATATAAAAAATCCGTGTCCAAAAGGAGGTTAAAAGATGAAAATTCTGATTGAGAAGGGAACGGTAGTTACTCTGGGGAAAGAAAATAAGATCATTAAAGATGGAGCGGTCTATATTGAGGGGAACGCGATCAAAGAAGTAGGCACAACCACAGAAATCAGTGCAAAATGCAAAATGCAAAATGCAAAATGCAAAATTATTGATGCTAAGGGAAAGGTAGTGATGCCGGGACTGATTAATACTCATCACCATCTCTATTCTACCCTTGCCCGAGGAATGGCCATTCCTGGCGAGCCAGCCAAGAACTTTGTTGAGATATTAGAGAGACTCTGGTGGCCATTGGATAAGATCTTAAATAAGGAAGATATCTACTATAGCGCGCTAATTCCATTAATAGAATGCGTGAGGAATGGAACCACCACTATTATTGATCATCACGAGAGCCAGGCCTATCAGTTAGGGAGTCTGGATGAATTGGAAAAGGCAGCCAAAGAGATCGGTATCCGTTCCTGTCTCTGCTTAGGGATATCAGATAGGTATAATAAGGGAAAAGAAGGCCTCGAAGAGAGCGAACGCTTCCTTTCGTCACTCGTCACTCGTCACTCGTCACTCGTTAGTGGAATGGTTGGCCTCCATGCCTCCTTTACTGTAAATGATGATACCTTGGAAAAGGCGATAGAATTAGCAAAGAAGTATGATGTGGGGATCCATGTTCACTGTGCAGAGGATGAGGCAGATGAAGAGGATAGTATAAAGAAGTATGGGAAGCGGGTAGTGGAGCGCTTCAGGGATAAGGGGGTGTTGGGAGCGAAGAGTATCCTGGTGCACGGTGTTCACCTCGATGAGGAGGAGATGGATATCTTAAAAGAGACCGCGACCAATCTGGTCCATAACCCAGAGTCCAATATGAATAATGCCGTGGGCTGGGCGGATGTCCTGAAGATGCTAAAGAAGGGAGTTCTGGTTGGCCTGGGAACGGATGGGATGTCATCCGATATGCTTTCTCAGATGAGGTGCGCCTACCTCATCGCCCGCAACGAGAAGAAAGACCCCCGGGTGGCCTTTATGGAAGCACCGAAGATGCTATTAGAGAATAATCCCAGGATTGTGGGTCAAGTAACACCTTTTGGAAAATTAGGAGAAATCTCTGCCGGCTTTTTAGCTGATATAATACTCATCGATTATCTTCCACCTACACCTTTGAATGAGAATAACTTTTTGGGACATTTGATTTTTGGTCTGGTTGATGCTATAGTAGATACTACCATTGTCAATGGCAAAGTCTTAATGGAGAACAAAAAATTAGTCGGCATTGATGAAGAGAAAATAACTGTCAAATCCCGAGAGTTAGCCCAAAAACTTTGGAGCCGTTTCTAATCAACACGGATAAGCACGAATAATAATACGGATGAGTACGGATCGAATCAGTGCTAATCAGTATTCCAAATCTGTGCTAATCTGTGACTAAAAGAAGGGAGGTCTAACGGAATGAAAGACAAGAAGAAGGTATTGGAGAACACTATTAAGAGGTGTCGGGAGAGGGATATCATTCTTCCCACTTATGAGGAAATGAGGCATCCGGAGCAGGTGCTCCAGGGCATTAAGGATGAGTTGAAGAATATCGGCCTCTGGGATTTACATTCCCGAAATATGTTCCGAATTACCTGGAAAAATGAGCCAGTAAAATCTGGCGGGGGGTTTGATGGGGTAAATTACATGGAACTTCCTAAGGAATTGACTGGAGTAAGGGCTAGGATATTTATCCTTATTGGTAAATGGTTTCCCACCGGTTCCCATAAAGTGGGAGCAACCTTTGGTCCCTTAGTATCCCGTTTAGTAAAAGGAGAATTCGATCCCACTACTCAGAAGGCGTTATGGCCCTCAACTGGAAACTACTGTCGGGGAGGAGCCTACGATGCCTACCTTCTTGCTTGTCCTTCTATTGCCGTATTGCCGGAGGGGATGTCTAAAGAAAGGTTTGAATGGTTGAAGAAGGTGGGTTCTGAAATCTACGCTACCCCGGGAGTAGAATCGAATGTAAAAGAAGTCTATGACAAGACTGCTGAGCTGAAGAATGCGAGACCGGATGAGATAGTAGTCTTAAATCAATTCGATGAGATCGGGAATGCCATCTGGCATTATGTGTGCACTGGTCAGGCCATAGAAGAGGTCTATGAAAAAGAAAAGAAAGAAGGTCAGAGCTTGAAAGCGCTATTCTTAACCCAAGGTTCTGCAGGGACCCTGGGCTGTGCCGATTACTTAAGGGAGAAGTTTCCCACCATAAAGGTCTGTGCCGGAGAGGCCCTACAGTGTCCCACATTATTGTTTACGGGATATGGAGGCCACAGGATTGAAGGGATCGGTGATAAACATGTTCCCTGGATACACAATGTAAAGAATATGGATATGGTGGCAGATATCGATGATGAACAATGTATGAGGATTATAAGACTCTTCAATGAACCAGAGGGAAGGAAGTATTTGAAGAAGAAGGGGGTTGACCCAGAGATTGTAGATAGACTCGACCTCCTTGGCATCTCCTCTATTGCCAATATCATTGGTTCCATTAAGATGGCCAAGTACTATGAGATGGATGAGAATGACATCATCTTCACCATCGCCACAGACTCCATGGAGCTCTATCAGTCCAGGTTAAAAGAATTGTTAGAAGAAAAGGGAGAGTATAGAGAGTATGATGCGGCGGCTGACTTTGATAGTTGCCTGATGGGTATTAGTATAGATTGGATGCTGGAACTCTCCTACTGGGACAAGAGAAGGATGCATAACCTGAAGTACTTTACCTGGATAGAGCAGCAGGGCAAGGATGTGGAGGAGTTAGACCGCCAGTGGTATGATGATAACTACTGGAAGGAAAAACTGGGCTCTTGGAAAGAGTGGGATAAACTCATAAAGGAATTCAACGAGAAGACGGGGCTGCTAAAGAAATACCAAAAGTGAGAAAACGGGAAAGTGAGAAAGTGAACAGGTGTGCGCTAATTGGTGATTGATGAAAGAAAAGAATGATTCCGACTGAGAAAATTATCCGAGCGGCGCAGAGTTATAGAAAAGAACTGATTGGATTTCTGCGGGAGATCATTGCTATTCCCAGCCCTTCTGGAGAAGAGGAAAGGATTGCCAAGCGTATTGCCCGGGAGATGAAGAGGGTGGGATTCGATGAGGTTTTTACCGATAAACTGGGAAGTGTTGTAGGAAAAATCGGTAAGGGAAGAATTAAAATCCTCTATGATGCTCACGTAGATACGGTTGATATTGGAGATAGAAATAAATGGTCCTTCGATCCCTACAAGGGAAAGTATGAGAAAGGATTTATCTATGGCCGGGGAGCCTGCGATGATAAGGGCTGTGTGGCATCCATACTCTATGGAGGGAGACTGATCAAGGAGTTGGGGTTAGAAGGAGACTATACTCTATACTTTACAGCGAGCGTAAGGGAAGAGATTCACGAAGGATTGGCCCTAAGCCAGATCATAGAGAAGAGAAAAATTAGGCCAGATTATGTCCTCATTGGCGAGCCTTCTAACCTGAATATTGGTTATGGGCATAAGGGAAGGATAGAACTCAAAATTACTACCAAGGGTAAATCCTGCCATGCTGCTACTCCGGAAAGAGGGAAAAACGCTATTTATGGGATGGCACCAATTATCTCCAGGATAGAGAGACTGAATAAGAAATTAAAAGCAAAAGAACCTCTGGGGAAAGGAATGATTGCAGTAACCAAGATTGAGACAGAGAATACCTCTCTAAATACTGTTCCTGATGATTGCGCTATCTATCTTGATAGAAGAACGACCTTGGGAGAGACGAAGGGGAGAGTAATTAAGGAATTGAAATCTCTTCTGGGTGGTTCAAGGGCTAAGGTAGAGGTTCTCAAACATGAGAATGGGGATGAGAGATACTATCCGGCGTGGATATTGAAAGAAGACCATCCTCTAATTTTAGCCGGAATTGAGACTTATAAAACTCTATTTGGCAAAAAGCCTAAGATAAAGACCTGGCCCTTCTGTACCAATGGCTCCTATACCATGGGAATGAAGGGAATACCCACCATGGGCTTTGGTCCTGGTGACCCAAAGTATGCCCACAGTATAGATGAGAAAATAGAAGCAGATGACTTAGCGCCGGCTGTCTCTTTCTATGCTCTATTTCCCTCTATTCTTGAGATTTCTAAAAAAGTCAGAAATCTCTGATTACGCTGATTAAAAAATAAGATTACACAGATTTGAGGGCTCTGAAGATTTTTTAAAAACCTCTTTTCGGGACTTGACAAAATGGGGCAGTATCAGATATAATTTTTGTGAAGGAGGTGATGTAAACACAGATTAGCACAGATAACAATACAGATAGGCACGGATAAATCTGTGATCATCTGTTTTTTCAAATCCGTGAGTATCCGTGTACAAAGGAGGTAAGTATGAAGACGAACAAATTCTTGGGACGCGATTGGATCGATGCGGAGTTGGATTATTCCAGAGAAGAGTGGGAAACCATGATTGATGTAGCCTTGGAGCTAAAGCGCCGCTGGGCGATGGGGGAAGACCATTCGCATATTCTCAAAGGTAAAACTCTTTTTACCATGTTCTTTAACCAGTCCCTTCGCACCCGGAGCACTTTTGCAGCCGGGATTCAGCAATTAGGAGGATTTCTTGTTGATCTGGAACCGAGCAAAACCTATACCCCGGCCCGTAAGGGGTATGAAATTCCTTACAAGACAGAACGTATCTGTGATGTGGCTCAGATGCTGGACCGGGTAGGGGAGGCTATGGCCATCCGTATGTATGGTGAACCTGCCCAGTGGATTTACGGCTTCGCCAATGCCACCATTAAGGAATTCGCCTATTATATGGAGAACCCGGTTATCAATATGGAATGCGATAAATATCATCCCACGCAGGCTTTGGCAGATATGCTCACCGTAAGAGAGAAGTTCGGTGGATTTAAGGGACTGAAGTTCGTTATGTCCTGGGCTTACTCTGGCTCTACACATAAACCATTTGCCGTACCACAAAGTCTGGTTTTGGCGCCGACAAAGATGGGGATGAATGTGGTCTTTGCCCGGCCGAAAGGTTTGGAACTTGACCCTGAGGTCATCAAACAGTGCAAGAAATTTGCTAAACAGACTGGCGGTTCTTTCGCAGAAACAGACGATATGGAAGCTGCGTTTGAAAACGCTGATGTGGTCTATCCCAAATGTTGGGGAGCTATGGATTATTTCGCCCAAGTCGATAAAAAAGGCAAAATCGTCAAGAAAGAAAACCTGGATGGGATGAAGAAACTCTTCGATAAGAACAAAGACTGGATCTGCGATGCCAAGAAGATGAAGCTCATCAAGCCTAACGGAATCTATATGCACTGCCTGCCTGCGGATCGGGATATGGAAGTAACGGATGAAGTAATCGATGGTCCCCAGTCCGTGGTCTTTGATGAGGCAGAGAACAGACTCCATGCCCATAAGGCCATCATGGCTCTACTTATGGGAGGCAGATTGTAATACAGAGAAGAATAAAATAGCAACAGTCCCGATTTTATCGGGACGTAGTAACCAATAGTAACCGCTGTATTCTATGCTTATGCCTGAAAGGAGAGTAGTATGCCTAAGTCAGAATTGTTTGGAAAGGATTTGATCTGCACCCAGGAGTGGTCAAAGGAGGAATTGGTTAAGGTTTTAGAGTTGGCAGAAGAAATGCAGAAGGATAGGTTTTCTCCCAAGTATACCTCTATCCTGAAGGACAAGACCTTCTTCATGTTCTTCTATAATCCCTCGGTGAGAACCAGACAGTCCTTTGAGTGTGCGGCAACAGAACTGGGAGGCCATGCCCAGTTCTTGGAGCCCAAGGCCATGAGGTTGAAGACAAAGAAGACCGCTGGAGAGACGGTGGAGGATGCCGCAAAGATTATGTCGAGATATGCCTGCGGGATTGGGATTAGGATGTTAGAAGATAAGATCACCAGATATGGAGAAGGGGATGAGCTATTGCGGGAGTATGCCAAGTGGGCCGATGTTCCCATAATCAGCATGGCTCATGATAAGTACCATCCCTGCCAGGGACTGGCAGATATCATGGGTCTGAGAAAACATCTGGGGAAGGATTTGAAGGGTAAGAAACTACTCCTTACCTGGGCCCATGGTGCTCTAGCCCGTTCCTGGTGTAGCGTTCAGGAGGCAGCACTACTCTATTCTCGCTTTGGGATGGATGTCACCATCGCCCACCCTGAAGGGTATGATCTCGATCCAGAAGTAATAAAAGCTACTAAGAAGAATTGTGAAGAGAATAGAGCAAAGTTTGAGATTGCTCATGATGTTAAAGAAGGGTACAAGGGAGCGGATGTTGTCTATTCCCGAAACTGGATGAGCCCCGAGGCTTATCGAGGTGGAGAACTTCGTAAAGAAGAAGAAATTGAGAGGGCTCTGAAGTATACGGAATGGACCTGTGATTCTGAGAAGATGAAACTGGGGAATAACCCATTATTCATCCATCCCATGCCCGTTGATCGGGGGCATGAGGTAACGGATGAGGTGGCCAGTGGTCCTCGTTCCATCATCTACGATGTGGCAGAGAATCGGCTCCACGTCCAGAAGGCCATCATGGCTCTTACTATGGCAAAATAGAACGCACATCTGAAAAGTTCGGAGTTAAAAGTTCGGAGTTCGGAGAAAAAATACACCGAACTCAAGCGAGGCGAAGCCGAGCGTACTCCGAACTAAACCGACTATAAGGAGGTAGAGAGATGGCAAGAAGAATAAGGCTTTTTGCTTTTGGGGGAAATGAGGTTTCTCCGGCAGACTTGACCGATGAGGAGGGAAAATCTATTATTCCCGACATCCCCATGCAATGGCAGAGGACAGACAAGACCTGTAAGGAAATTGCCGATGTCATTGCTGCCCATCCAGAGGACGATTATATAATAAGCCACGGTAATGGTCCCCAGGTGGGAAACATCCTTTTGAGAGCCGAGTATTCCCATAAGATTCTGCATACCTTGCCTTTAGACGTCTGCGGTGCCGATACTCAAGGGTCAATGGGGTATATGATTGCCATGCTGGGGAACGAATTGAGGAATCGGGGGATAGATAAGATTGTGGCCGAGACGGTAACCCAGGTGGTGGTCAATAAGGATGATCCTGATTTTCAGGATCCCACCAAGTTTATCGGCCCTTCCTATAGTAAAGAGGAAGCTCTGGAAAGGAAGGAGAAGTATGGCTGGGCAGTAAAATTATATTCGAAAGACGAGCAGGGGAAGGAAATCTGGAGGAGGGTAGTTCCTTCGCCGATACCTATAGATATCGTGGAGATAGACGCAGTAGAATCCGCCTTGAAAGCAGGCATCATCCCCATCAGTGTTGGTGGGGGAGGGATTCCGGTAGTCCAGGTGGAGCCAGAGATCGTTGATGGAAAAGAGGTCTATAAATGTAACTACGGGATTACCTATACCAGACCCTATGTCGAGGGCCAGCCAAAGGCCAAGATCTATACCGGGGTAGAGGCAGTAATTGATAAGGACTATGCTACTTCTCTATTGGGAAGGATGCTGATTAAGAGGGCTAAGGAAAGAGGAGAGGAGTTAGAGGTGAGTTTCACCATCTTTACTGCAGAGGATGGAGCAAAGCTGAACTATCAGAAGCCGGATCAGAAGGACCTCAGGCGTCTCACCTTGAGCGAAGCCAAAGAATTATATAATCGCAAGCCCTGTCCCTTCCCTCCGGGAAGTATGGGCCCCAAGGTAAAGTCCATTATCGACTTCTTGGAAGGAAGAGGAAAGATTGCCTATATCTCTCTAACCAAACTCTTCGGGAAGACCTTGAAGGGCGAAGCAGGAACTACTATAGTGCCTGATTAAAAAGGAGGTGAGGTGGAATGGTTGCTTTAATTCTGGGAATAATTGCTGCTTTGATGGGGATCTTCTTCTTTACCGGAACCCTCTTCGGAATTGCCTGGGGAGCTCCCTTTTTAACCGTACTTAAGGGTTTTATCCCTCCGGCTTTAATCCTTGGGGGAATTATCGCCATCGGGGTCGGGATTTCTGGCGTCAAGGGTAAGATGGCGGAGAAGAAGGTAGCCAAGGAGAAGAAAGAAAAGTAAAAATACCTTAAAGAAAGAACAGAATGAAGAAAATAAAGGGATTGGAGTGTCTGGGATGTGGCCGGGAATATAGCCAAGGAGAGGTGAAGTACAACTGTCCCTCCTGTTCTGAAAATTTAGATATTGTCTACGATTATGAAGAGATAAAAAAAACCTTTAATAAGAAAAATCTCTCCCAGAGTGAGGACTATTCCATCTGGCGTTATGAACCGCTTCTGCCCATTGAGAATTTGAGCAAGATCCCTCCTCTTCAGATCGGCTGGACACCCCTATATGAGGCGAAGAAGCTGGGCAAGAATCTATTCCTGAAGGATGATGGAAAGAATCCCTCTGCTTCTTTTAAGGATCGGGCAAGTGCTGTGGCCATCGTAAGAGCCCAGGAGTTAGGAGCAAAAATAGTTACTGGGGCATCAACGGGCAACGCGGGCTCGAGCATGGCCTGCTTAGCAGCAAGTTTAGGAATTCCGGCCATCATCTTCATTCCTCAGAAGGCACCCAAAGCCAAGATCACCCAGTTATTAATCTTTGGGGCAAAAGTTATTATGGTTAAAGGAACATATGATGAGGCCTTCGATCTCTGCCTGGAAGCAACCAGGGAATACGGCTGGTACAATCGAAATACGGGGTATAATCCTTATACCCGGGAGGGAAAAAAGACCGCTGCCTATGAGATATGCGAACAGTTAGACTGGATCCCTCCGGATAAGGTATTCGTCCCCGTGGGGGATGGGAATATCATCAGTGGAATATGGAAAGGCTTTAAAGATTTCAAAGAGATCGGATTTATAAATAAACTTCCCCAATTGGTTGCCGTACAGTCAGAACTAAGCAATGCAGTAGTTAAAGCAGTAAAGACCAGTATCCAGCATCCAGGATCAAGAATCCAGATAGAGCCAGTGAAAGCAACTACTATTGCAGATTCTATCTCTGTCAATATGCCCAGGGATGGATTGGCAGCAGTAAAAGCCATTCAGGAATCGAAGGGATTAGCAGTAGAAGTCTCGGATAAAGAAATCTTAGAAGCCATTAAGATCGTTGCTCGAGCAACTGGGATATTTGGTGAGCCAGCCGGGGTGACCAGTTATGCGGGATATAAGAAGTTAAGGGAAGAGGGAAAGATTGACGAGAAGGAGAGAATAGTCTGCCTCATCACAGGGAATGGATTAAAGGATATAGACTCCAGTATGAAAATAGCCGGAGAACCATTTCTCGTAGAGCCGAGTTTAGAAGGATTGAAGAAGATACAAAATGAAATATTTAAGTGATATTTATCCTAAAGGAACGAAGGCCGTTATCCTTGCTCGAGGTGAACTGGGGACCATGGCGGGCAAGACGGCTAACTCCCTCATTATCCAGGGAGAGATCTTCGAACCAGTAGCAGTCATCGATGAGACAAAAGCCGGTAAGACAACTAAGAAATTCCTACCCAAAGCCAAAAGAGATATCCCTATCTATAAAATGTTTACAGAGACTTTAAGACACAAGCCCAGGGTCCTCATTATCGGCGTCGCCCCTCCAGGAGGAAGGCTGCCCACAGAATGGCGTAAAGACGTTATCCTTGCCATGTGGAATGGCCTAGACATTATAAATGGTTTACATACCTTCTTCAATGACGATGAAGAGTTTGTTAGAATTGCTAAGGAGAAGGGGGTGACCATTCATGATCTGAGAAGACCCCCAAAGAAACTACGCATCTTTGATGGAAGCATCAGGAAAATCAAGGATAAGGCAAAGATTGTTACCCTGGTGGGGACCGATTCCTCTATCGGCAAGCGCATTGCTACCTTGGCTCTTGCCAGGGAAGCGCAGCGAAGAGGAATAAAAGCAGGCTGGGTAGCCACGGGACAGACCGGTTTGATGCTCGGTTGTGATAGCGGAATAGCCATAGACCATTTCCCTGCTGATTATATGGCCGGAATGCTTGAGAAAGCGATTCTCGATGCTGTAGATAAGGGCTTAGAACTCATCTTTGTCGAAGGGCAGGGTGCTATCTGCCATCCAGCATATTCTGGCGTTGCTTTAGCCCTATTACACGGCAGTCAGCCAGACTGCCTCATCATGTGTCACGATCCGCGGAGAAAAAAGTTAGCCTATTTTGACTGGCCGATTGCTGGGTTAAATGACGAAATTGAAGTAGTGGAAAGATTAACCAGAAGTTCACAGGCGAAAGTGGTAGGGATTGCTACTTATGGAGGAGAAAAAAAGAGGGAAGAGAGTGTAGAGATCGTTAAGAAACTCTCTTCTCTTCCGGCAGCGGATGTCCTTCTTTCTGGGGGGGCCGCCCTTCTCTTAGATGCTATCTTAAAATACCTGAAAAAGAAGTAAAAAATATTATACAATTCCTGTTTCTATCCGTGTAAATCCGTAATAAATCCGTGCTAATCCGTGTTTTTAAAAAAAGACTTGACAAGGCCCTAAAAACGTGCTATATTATAAATGTGAGAAAAAAGAGAGGCTGTTAATGAGTATAGATTCCTCTTGAAAATTTGATAGATTTTTGGCTTACGGTTTAATAGTGAAAATTCCAAAAAGAGCCCGTAAGCGGGCTTTTTTTATGTCTGCTCTTTGAAAACTTAATAAGGTGCATTGCCCCAAACCCATAAGAAATTGTCGAAAGACAATTCATTTTGGAGAGTTTGATCCTGGCTCAGGATTAACGCTGGCGGCGTGCTT
>JAUXAI010000016.1 GCA_030619985.1 bacterium
AAAAAAACCAGCTCCCGTGGGTTTAAAGAAGCTGGTTTAAATCTCCTTTCCAAACACGGGAGGTATGGCCGTTTCCCGCCATGCCCTATCGCCCCGATATCATATCCCTTAATTGGGATTTAGAACATTGGGGTCGGAACAATATTCAGTTTTCAAATCAAGTCTAACTTAATTTTTCGGATTTGTCAAGAATTACTTTATCAGTTTTGCTATCTCGTTCTTTACCCTTATCCAGTCTTCCTCAGAGGATTCAGCGACTTTAATGGCTGCTATTCCGCAGGTCTGGTAAGCGGTGATATCACGATCCCTATCGCCAACCCCAAAGATGACATGATAACTTTTCTGAATGGTTCTGATAGTATCAATCTTATATTCCAGGCTTTGAGCAAAAGATTTTCTATGATATACCTCTCCTTCTGGGAAGTTATGTGCCTTTAACCACCACTTGGACGCCTCGAGGACCGTGGTCTCTCTGCTACTTACATAGAATATCTTAACCCCTTTTTCTTCAATCCATCTCAGAACTTCCCGGGATTTGAGGATTGGTTTATCTTTTTTTACCAGTTCAGGATTAAAGTATTTCCTCCAGTTTGTGCTGCCATCTGGGTTGGTGGCCATTGCTCGTCTTTCCTTTTCATTAGCTATCGTTCCATCGATATCTATGATGCAGGCCTTTGGCTTAGGTAGCTGAGCAAAGACCTCCTGTCCGCCGAAGCTCGAAGAGCGAAGGCGGGTCTGAACCCCACCAAATAAGGAAGCCTCCGCTTTCAGCGGAGAACCTTGTTTTCTCGCTACGCTCAAAAATAGAACAGAGAGAATAACTAACCCCAGAACCCCAATCCATAGGTATCTTCTTCTCATATTTTTTACCTCCTCCTGGACACAGATCATCACAGATTATAAACAGATGATCACAGATTTTTCTCACGCAGACTATCACAGATTTTGAACAGATGACCACAGATATCTGTGGTCATCTGTGTTTTTACGTATGAATCAATCTTTTTATGCCAACCTTGCTTGTTCCAAAATTTGCAAGAAGGACCAGTTTATATCTGGTTCCCTTAGCATAGTAGTAAACCTGATCCCGCATCGCTTTGGTTATGGCCGGTGCTACTTTAATCTCTAAAATGACCTTATCATCTATGATAAAATCTGGCCTATATACACCTATCTTCTTCCCTTTATACTTAACATCTATTGATTTTTCTTCGCTAAATGGTATCTTCCTATTATCTAACGCTATGGCTACGGCCTTATGATAAATGATTTCCTTATGTACTGCCCCTAACTCTTTGTGCACTTCATATAAGATCCCGATGATTTTATACGTTAAGTCCTTATAAATATAATCTGTGCTCATCTGCGGTCATTTTCTGTGATCATCTGTGGTTCTCATCTGCGGTCATCTGCGTCTACCGAAGCAGCCTAACTGGCAGTTAGTAATCTTGATCCCCAACTCATTCGCTGCCTTGCCAATCTCTATGGGTTGTACTTTCAACCTTTTAGCCAGAGCCAAAGCTTTAATACAGGGAAGTTTTTTATCCTGGGCGATTTTCAAAACTTCATTCTTAATCATCTTATCTTCTCCTTGACAAACTTTACTGCTTTATCAAATTCATTAGATAAGATTATTAAATCCGCTTTCTTTAGTGCTCTCTTAGCACTCTCCTTTATTCTCTTTCCTTTGGCCCTAATCATTATGGCAACATCTGGCTTAATATAATCCAAGACGCTCGTTCCCTCAATGATTACTCCCTTGCATCCAGAGACCATATTCAAAGCAACCTTAAGTGCCCAGCCCAAATCCTTCCTAGGAGAACTAACTAAAACTACCTTCTCCGCTCCTGCCTTTTTCAATAAGAAAGTGTCTTTCCCCGGAACTTCAATCGCCTCATCCTTAGAAGTAATGGAGATATTCTCTTTGGAAACCATAGTCTTTATTGCTCCGAAATCCTTTAAACCTTTAAGTATCTTGCAAGCCAGGGTGGTCTTTCCCACCCCCTTATGCGCCCCAGATATAGTAATAATCTTCACCCCGCACCTTCTACCATCTTCACCCCGCACCCTCTCCTCTCCAAATCCTAACCGCGGACAAGGAAGGGGCGGGGTTCATCTTTATTCCTTAGAGAGAATTGATGTAGCTCTCAATCAATGCCTTTGCTTCTTCTACCTGCTCTTTTGAAGTTAGAATATCTACCTTGCCCATAGGACCTAAGTGAGGGATATCTGCGGAACGAAGCATTACCAGAATCCCATTCTTCTCCAATAAATCTTTCAACATCTCAGCAATCGACCTATTCGGTGCCAGGTAGGCAACTTCCCACATTTAATATTTCCTTTCATTTTCCTTTAGATTTTAGGTAATCTCTACTAAGGAAGCGATGATGATGTAGAGGAAGTAGGCGATACCGATGGCGCCCAGGATGATTCCTGCCCGGGAGATACCGACTCTCTTCTTCCTACGCAGAGAAATCACACCCAAGATGATGGCCGGCGTAGAAAAGAAGATGGCTCCAATTATACCAATGAGCGGCATCCATCCTAAGAGTACCCCAATTATGCCCAATACCAGACTGGTAATAGCCATACTATCTCTCCATCTTCAGGCTTGCTTGGTAAACTTCTCTTTTTGGGATGCTGCGTAATTGGGCAACTCTTTTGATGGCTTCTTTTTTAGAGAGGTTTTCTTCTTTCATCACTAACTTTAAGTGGTCGAGGATTGGTAAATTCTGCCACTTCTCTTTTAGGATCTCTTTTTCTTGAGCTCCTTTTAAGATAATGGTGAATTCTCCTTTTGGCTTAACAAATTTCTCTATCGCTTCGCTTGTCCTTCCCCTGAATGTCTCCTCAAACTTCTTAGTGAGTTCCCTGGTCAAAGAGACTTCTCTATCTCCCAGAATTTCTAATGTATCTTTTAGAGTAGCGATTAATCTATGGGGTGCTTCATAGAAGACAATAGTTCTTTTTTCAGACTTTAATTCCTTTAACCTATCACATCTTGCTTTCTTCTTGGAAGGAAGAAATCCCTCAAAGACAAAACTGTCCGTGGGAAGACCAGAGATGACCAAAGAAGGAATAAAAGCAGTTGGTCCCGGAATAGGAATGATAGAAATATTTTCTTTTAATACTTTCTGGATAATAAAATAGCCCGGATCAGATATTCCGGGCATTCCGGCATCAGAGACTAAAGCAATATTCTTTCCCTCTTTTAATCTCTCAATTAGGAAATCAGCCTTAACTATCTTATTATGCTCAAAGTAAGAGGTGAGAGGTTTATGAATGTTGTATCTACTTAATAGTTTCCTCGTCCTTCTGGTATCCTCACAGGCAATCAGGTCAACTTCCCTTAAGATTCTTAAGGCTCTGAGGGTAATATCTTCTAAGTTCCCAATAGGTGTTCCCACTATGTAGAGAGTTCCTGATCTCATATCTCATCACAATCTGGCAACAGGAGCTGGTTTTCTCTTGTGCTCTGTATTTTTTATTTTGTTCTTTACTTTTTCGATGAATTCTTTCTTGAATCCTAGTTTTAACAGTTCCTCATTGTCCTTCTTCTCATCGAGCATAGCGTAAAGAAGTCTATCTACTTCCTCATAGGTGAAGCCCAGTTCCCCTTCATCTGTCTGGCCGGCCCACAGGCCAGCGCTAGGGACTTTTTTGATGATTTTCTCTGATATCCCTAAATCCTTAGCCAGTTGCCTCACCTGGGTCTTGTATAAATCCCCCAGAGGCTCTAAATCCACTCCACCATCACCATACTTTGTGAAATATCCTAAGAGTAATTCTGTCTTATTGCTTGTCCCTAGAACAAGTGCTTTATACTTTGCTGCCTGATCATATAAGAGAATCATCCTCGTTCGGGCCATCATATTTCCCTTTCTAATCTTATCTGTATCCTTTAAAGAGGTCAGGAGGCTATCTACTGTAGGAGCAATTTCTATCTCAATAAGGTTAATTTTTAAGGTCTCTATTATTCCTTTGGCATCTTCCACATCTTCCTTATTGCTTGTCTCGTAAGGCAAAACTATTCCATAGACGTTCTCTGCCCCTAAGGCTTCTTTGGCCAGATAGGCAATAACAGCGGAATCCAATCCTCCAGATAATCCAAAGACTACTTTGCTGAAGCCTGCCTCTTTTACCTGTGCCCGAATAAACTCAACAAGCTTCTCTTTCACTCTTTCACTATCAATCTTCATTTCTTTCATTTTTAATTTTTAGCAGCCCTTTGAAATTGTTTTTTAACTGGGTCTTGATTGAAAAACCAAACAATTAACCCATTATATACTATGAATAATATTATTCCTGATGTTATTCCTAATTCAACAAAGGAAGGAATCTTATGGCTTTTTAACATAATATATAAAATAATACCTGTAGCGGGAATAAAAAGTATTAAATAGACCACTGCTAAAATAATAATACCTCGGCGAGCCCAGTTCTTAAGTCTTAGAATACCAACTCCACAAACGAGATATAGAATCGGCAAGATGCGCAAAAACCAATCACCTCCTGTATAGGTTTTTGATGTGCGTGGGTGCAGATACATAAGTATGGACAATATAGTTAGTACAACAGCCAGCGTAATTGTTATGACCGCAAATACAGTAATGTTTCTTGTTCGCTTTATCTCTCTCTTTTTCATCGCTTCTCCTTCCAGATTTCAACATTTAATATCAAGGATCCAGATTAATGCGCTCTCACGATCTCTTTAATCCTCATTAGTCTGGTCAAATCTGCCCTCTCCATCTCACTAAGTTTCATGGTAATATACTTTATGGTCTCTTCTAAGTTGGGGATGAAGATATACTCTAAGGCGTTCACCCTTCTGCGTGTTCTTTCTATCTCAGCAGCCAAAAGTTCTAACGTTTTCTCTAAAGAGGCTAACTTTACCAAAGAAGGCAATAGGTCTGAATAGACCTTTAGGGCGATATCCAATTCAGATGAGGTAGTTGCTAATCCATAATTATGGATGTCTCCTTCTTTCTTAATTTCATACTCTGGGACCTTGACACCTACGATATACCTAAAAGAAACCTCAAGAGTTATTTTCTCTCCGGGCCACATCAAGGCTTCTTCAATGAACTCTGGAGGTATAAGCATCCGAGCAGTAACGAAGCTCTGAAATGCCTTTTTCAGGCCTTCTTCTACCTCTTTTCTTAAGCCTATCACCTCTTTGACTAAAGGCATGAACTGCCTTATCAGTTCATCCTGCTTATCTTTTAGGAGTCGGTGGCCTCTCTGGGCCAGAAGGATCCTCTTCTTTAATCTCAATAACTCCATCCTAGTAGGACTAACAGAAAGCCGCATCTCTTACTCCATTCAGATAGTTTACAGTAACCAGCGAACAGTAACCAGTCTTTTCACTGTAAACTGTAAACTGGTTACTGGTTACTTTGCTTAAGATACTTCTTAATATATTCGTCTCTTATTCTCTTCAGGTCACTGGTGGGAATTATAGTGAGTAACTTCCATCCGAGGTCTAAGGTCTCTTCAATGCTTCTATTCTCTTCCTCGCCCTGGGCAAGGAACTCCTCTTCGAATTTATCGCTGAACTTAGCGTAGAGTTTATCTAATTCTGTTAGCGCGGCTTCACCAAGGATGATGGCTAATTCCTTGGCCTCTTTTCCCCGAGCATAGCAGGCGAATAACTGATTGGTGACATCCCCATGGTCCTCCCGGGTCTTATCCTTTCCAACCCCCTTTTCCTTCAATCTCGATAATGAAGGAAGGACATCTATGGGAGGATAGACCCCCTTTCTATGTAGTGGTCGAGAGAGAATTATCTGTCCCTCTGTAATATATCCTGTCAGATCGGGAATGGGATGGGTCTTATCATCCTCAGGCATGGTGAGTATTGGGATCTGGGTAATGGAGCCCGCCTTTCCTTTTATCCTTCCCGCCCTCTCGTATATAGTAGATAAATCAGTATACATATAGCCCGGATATCCCCTTCTTCCGGGAACCTCTTTTCTTGCCGCCGAGATTTCTCTTAAAGCATTGGCATAATTGGTCATATCGGTTAATATTACCAAGACATGCATATCCTTCTCGAAGGCGAGATACTCGGCACAGGTTAAGGCCATTCTGGGAGTGGCAATCCTCTCGATGGCCGGATCATCTGCCAAGTTAACGAATAATACCGCCCTCTCAATGGCTCCTGTCCTCCGGAAGTCGGTGATGAAGTAATTTGCCTCCTCGAAAGTAATGCCCATGGCAGCGAAGATCACTGCAAATTTCTCTTCTTTGCCCAAGACTCTTGCTTGTCTGGCGATCTGGGCAGCGATCTGGGGATGAGGTAATCCTGCACCAGAGAATATGGGAAGCTTCTGTCCTCTCACTAAAGTATTCATGCCATCTATGGCAGAGATCCCGGTCTGAATGAACTCTGTGGGATAGTCCCTTGCCGTGGGATTTATGGGGTTACCATTGATATCAATCCTCTTCTCCGGAATGATCTTGGGACCACCATCTATGGGTCTTCCCAATCCGTCGAATATCCTTCCTAATAAATCGGTGGATACTCCCAGTTCAATCCCTTTTCCTAAGAACCTCACCCTTGCCTGATAGACGTTCAGTCCCGTGGTCCCTTCAAATAGTTGAACCAAGGCCTTATCACCAGTAACCTCTAATACCTTTCCCCTTCTCACTTCCTTGGTAGCCAGTTCAATCTCTGCAATCTCCCCATACGTAATCCCACTTGTCTCCTCCACTAAGATCAAGGGACCAGCGATATGGGATATAGTCAGATATTCTTTTACCATTACTCCTTCCTCTCGACTAAGGACTCTATTTCTCTCTTCAATTCTTTCTCTATGCTATCAAATTCCTTCATATTCTTCTTCTCTATATACTTCATCCGGTCAATCCTCTCCTTAACCTTCAAGGTGAGTAACTTCTCTAAAGGCACTTCCTTCTCCAGGGCATGTTTAGAGGAACGGTGGAGCTCTAAAATCACCCTTAGCATGCGATACTGCTTTGCCAATGGGGCATAGACATCTATTTCGTGGAAGGCATCCTGCATAAGGTAATCCTCCCTGATGGACTTGGAGGTCTCCAGGACCAACTGTTCCCTTGAAGAGAGGGCCTCCCGCCCCACTAATCTCACAATCTCTTGTAAGGAGTCCTCTTCCTGCAATATGGCCATGGCGATATTCCTCAACTTCATCCAGTCGCTGGCGATCTCCTTTCCCAAGTATCCCTCTATATTGTCCAGATAGAGGGAATAACTATTGAGCCAGTTGATGGCCGGGAAGTGCCTCATATAGGCCAACCTATCCTCTAAGGCCCAGAAGACTTTCACCGTCCTTAGCGTTGCCTGAACAACAGGGTCTGATAGGTCCCCTCCTGGGGGAGAGACAGCGCCCATCACAGTAAGCGTCCCTTCCCGGTTCTTTGTTCCCTGACAGATGACCCTTCCTGCTCGCTCATAGAACTCTGCGATCCTGGTTCCCAGATAGGCAGGATATCCCTCCTCACCAGGCATCTCCTCTAATCTTCCCGAAATCTCTCTCAAGGCCTCAGCCCATCTGGAAGTGGAGTCAGCCATTACGGCAACATTATATCCCATATCCCGATAGTATTCGGCAATGGTGATTCCGGTATAGATGCTGGCCTCCCTTGCCGCAACCGGCATATTCGAGGTATTGGCAATCATGATCGTCCTTTCAATCAAGGGCCTTCCTGTCTTGGGGTCCTTTAGTTTGGGGAATTCTAATAGAACATCAGTCATCTCATTTCCTCTCTCACCACATCCAATATAAACGATGATCTGGGCGTCTGCCCAAGCAGCGATACAATGGAGGATCACTGTCTTACCACTTCCGAAGGGCCCGGGGATACAGGCCGTCCCTCCTTTGGCCACTGGAAAGAAGGTGTCGATTACTCTCTGACCAGTGACCAAGGGAGTCTCTGGAGGAAGCTTCTTCTGGACCATTCTTTCCATTCTCACCGGCCACTTCTGGAGCATCCTGATCTCTTTCAGTCCCGAGACGGTCTTCACTTTAGCAATAGTTTGAGTGACGGTGAATTTTCCTTTCTTAATTACCCTTATCTCTCCCTCGATCCCCGTAGGGACTAAGACCTTATGAATAACAAGAGGGGTCTCCTGGACAGTACCTAAGATATCACCTGCCCTTACCTTATCTCCCTTCTTTACTAAAGGAACAAAGTCCCACTTCTTTCTTCTGTTGACTGCCGGAAGGGTAATCCCACGGGTAATGTAACTACCTGTTTTATCTCTGATAATATCCAAGGGTCTTTGGATACCATCATATATCCCGCTCATCAAACCGGGACCTAATTCAACGCTCAAGGGGGCCATGGTAGTCTCTACCGGTTCTCCGGGTCCTAAACCAGAGGTCTCCTCATAGACCTGGATGGAGGCCTTATCCTCCTTAATCTCGATGATCTCACCGATGAGGCCCATCCTTCCTACTCTCACCATATCGTACATCCTGGCCTTCTCCATCCCTTCAGCAACTACTAAGGGACCAGAGACCTTGATTATTCTCGCTTTGGTTGGAGAGGTTGTAACTCTTTCCATTTTTTCTTCTCCATCACTGGTTTAGGTTTCTCTATTTCTTTTTTAAAGGGTTTTTCAATCTCAGGTTCGGGTGGTTTGGGAACCTTTTCCCCTATGCCCAAAAATTCCATTATCTTGTCAATCTTCCCTATTGTCTCTTCTGTGTCCATTTGAAGGGAGATTATTGCTTCTTGGATAATAGCGTTTTCCTTCTTCAGATGCTTGAGGTCTTTATCTATAGCCAAGAGGCTATTCCCTATCTTCATAAAAAGGGCTTTGGTTTCTTCCCTCAAGTCTTTCAATAAGTCCTTTAATTCCTCTTTTTTGAAGGGGGGGTCCTCTGGTTCTTTCATTTCAGGCTTTTGGAGAGATAGAGAGATGACCTTTTGCTCTAAAGTAGTAATCCTCTTCTCCAAGAGGCCTACCCCCTGGCTTGTCCTTATACTAAGATAGAGAAGGAAGAAAAGAATAAGAAGTAAAAAGAAATAGGCGAGAATATTAGCCTTCTTCATTTCTCTTCCGCCTTTAGGATATCTGTGCCCAATGCCTTCTCAGATATCTTCTTTAACCTCTCTCTTGCCAGGCCCAAAGCCTCACCCTTTCCTGGAATGATGACGATATTTGAGAACTTGCTAAGCTCTGCTACCAGATCCTTAATTTGGGAAGAGAGGTTCTCTGTGATGTAGATGGTAGCATAATCCCTATTTTGGGCGAGACTCTTTAATCTCTCTTCTGCTCCCTTGGAATCGGTTACAGAATAGATCTCAATCCCTAAGGGCTTGAAACCTAAGATAGCATCCTTCTCACCAATTATGGCAATCTTCACCCCGCACCTTCCTCCATTAGATAAAGGTCTCTCTCATCCTCTCCCTGATCATCTGGACAGGAATCTCGTTTATCTTTCCCGTCAATATGCTCCTTAAGAGTTTTATTTCATTCTCTTTAGCAATCAAATAAGCAATAAGCACTTCCAGACCAGCAGTAACAAGTTTTGTCTTCTTTACATACTCCAAGAGAAAGTTATCACAGGAAAGCTCAAGTTCTCTCAAGCCTTCTTTTTCATACCCCATAATAGCCTTGGCATAAGGAGTGAAGGAAAGCTTTCTTAAGAAAGCACCCTCTTCTTTCTCATAGAATTCCAGGAAGAGTTTCTTGGTTAAACTCCCTCCCCCAATGAGGACTTTTAAGAAGAATGCCCTATTCTTTTTTAAAGCTCGACAGCGGAAAAAGATTTTTATATCTGCAAGGTCAATCTCTATTCGAAAAAGGTTTATTACAAATTCATTTTCAGACTCTTCTGCCTTTTCGACACAGAGTCTATAGTATTCTTTATCTAGAATTATATCAATATCCTGGGGATTCTTGTTCTCTTCAAAGGCTCTCGTTGTCTCCTTCTGAATCTGGAGAAACTTCTTTGCTTCCCCTACTTTCAGGGGCTCAATGGTCCCCAGATTAATGAAGGGCAGTTCCTCTAAAGGGAGGGGCTTTTCTTTAAACTTATTCTTTAAAAAGACTTTCAGGTTATGGAAATCATAGCGCATCCTGAATAGGTCGGTCAATTCCCTGTTTAAAGACCCTTTATCAATGAAGGAGTAGAGTCTCCTCAATTCATCGTGAAGTAGTTCTTCAAAATTATGGATATCCTTTAGTTGTGAAACATATGGCCCGTAATCTGTCTCTTCAAGCTCTGAGAGGCTGGCTTTTGCTGAGGTAGCAGCAATCATCCTCTCCATTTTTAATTTATCGAGAAGTCGCGCCTCAAGAGCCCTTACTCTTCCTGTGATATAGGCATATCTTATGTCCATTTTCCCTCAGTAGCCAACGATTAGAAGTTTACAGTAACCAGCGAACAGTAACCAGTTTTTTACTATAAACTGCAAACTGGTTACTGGTTACTTCTTAAATAACATTTTTACCAGTCTGAATTCCAGTTCCTCGCGCTTAGAGTGAAGGAGGGTTTCGAAGGAGTTATTAACCTCTATCTTCTTTCTCTTCAGGATGAATCCCCCGCTAATTCCTCTTTCCTCCTTTGAAATCTTCAATTCTTTATTGATGCTTTCAATAAAAGAAGGCGTAATCCTTTTTCTATCTTCCCTTGATATAATGACCTCACCCGGCCCACTCTTCGCTGCCTTGAGAAGCATTTTCTTAATTATATCTTGATAAGATTTTTTACCGAGTCTCTTAAGTTTTGCTAAGGCCTTCTTATAGGCCTCTTCCATCAAGCGCTCCTTCTCTTCTAAAACTATTCTCCTTGCCTCTAAGTTAGCCGTGGTGAGGATACGGTCTCGTCTCCTTTGGGCTTCGAAAGAGGCAGCCTTTAGGATCTCCTCTTTAATGGAGGCTGCCTTTCTCTTCGCCTCCTTTAGGATTTCACTCACTCTACCTTGAGTCTCTTTCTTGATTTTCTCTATCTCAAGGGAAAACTCCTCATCAATGCGCTTAATAATCTTCTCTAAAGGCATCTTTGACCCCTAACGGTTACTGAAGGTTACAAACGGTTACTATCAGTTACCTTTTTAAATAATGTAACCGGTTTTAACTGTTTTTAACCGTTGTTAACCGATATTAACTTACCCACACATTAACCCTTATTTTTAGAGTTTTACTCCCCGAAGCAAAAGGAAGCTGGCCAGAAGTCCCAAGACAGCATAGGTCTCAACAATAACTGCCATAACCACGGACTTCATAAAGTCTGCCGGCTGTTTGGCAGTCATGGCTACCCCCGCGGTACATACCCTACCCTGGTGGATGGCAGATAATAAACCGCAGAAGGCTACGGGTAGAGAAGTGAAAAAGATCTGCCAGCCTTGATAGACAGAAATGGCAGGAACCTCCCCACCCAAGAAACCGATCTTCATGATCACCAAAAAGAAGATCAGGAAGCCATAGAAACCCTGGGTTCCCGGAAGAACGGTTAGAACCAATAGGTTGCCAAACTTCTCTGGATCTTCGCTCATCACTCCGGCAGAGGCCTGTCCGGCAAGGCCTACCCCAATAGCAGAGCCGATCCCGGCGAATAATGCTGCCGCTGCTGCCCCAGCAATAGCGATTGCCAATCCTAACTCCATTTAACTCACCCCCTTTAAACACAGATTCACACAGATTTAATACAGATGGCCACAGATCACAGATAGTCTTAAATATTTAACACTCTTTTGCTTCTTTTTTTTATTTTGCATTGTTAATTTTGTCCGCCCCAAAGGGGCGAGACCTCGCCTTTGGCGGGCATTTTGCATTTTCACTTTATTATGGTATATTCCTCTTTTCTTTTGAAGGGCTGGAATGGTCTCCCCCCTCCTTCAAAGAAGTAAGGAAAGAACTCCACGAACTGTAACCTCATAGTGTGGATGAAACCACTCAAGGTATTAATGGCCAGATTAAAGGGATGCCCCACTAAAAGGATAGCCAACATCGCCACATATCCTCCAATGGGAATTTTCTTGAAAACTGCCCCAATAATAACCAATAGGGCAACTGCTATAATATACTTGGCCTTGGAGAATTTTTTGACAACTACTATCGCAACCAAAAGAACAATTGTTATCATGGCATATCTGATAACCGGTGTCTCAAAAGCTACCTGAGCCATGATGTTTATTACCATAGCGATGACACCAGTGACTAAGCCTAAAGCCATCAGGCGAGAATAAGATAGGACATTGCCCAAGAAGTTCTTCGCCCCGTCCAAAAGAAGAATGAGACCTAAGCCCATCCCAACAATCTTTCTCTTGCTGAATAGACCGTAGAGAACGACTCGGCTGAAAGCACCAAAGGCTAAAAGCCAAAGACCGATTCTCTTTGCCTGCTCTTCCCCCATTATTGCTGTTATCTGCTGGTTCTTCAAGATCAAAGACAGGATGAGGAAAAGGATTCCTGAAAATATGACTATCCAAGAACCTTCTCCCAGGAGACCTTCTCTAAACTGATGTCTTGAAAGCTCCTTACCCATTTTGATTATTACTCCAAAGACGATCTGACCAAAACCCAATGCCAGAGCAAGGATGAAGAAGATCATAGGGTCTTTTAAGGGAGCGAAGAGCACTATTCTCTCCAAAAAGTGAGGGATTCTCTCTATTCCAAACCAGCCACCGGTCAGAGCGCCACAGATTATGGTTGCCAGTCCTCCCAAAAAGAGTAACTGGAAGAGTCGTCTCCCCTCTTTTACCTTCCAGAGACCGATCAGACTCAAGATACTCAAAATTATTCCATATCCAGCGTCTGTCAGACAAAGACCGAAGAAGAGGAAGAAGAAGGGCGCAAGAAAAGGAGTGGGATCTACTGCCCGATATTGAGGGTAACCATATAGTCTGGTCACCATCTCAAAAGGTTTAATCGCTCTTCTATTCTCCAAGGCAATGGGAACCTTTTCTTTTGGAGAGGGATCTTTGGTAATAACCTCGATCTCCTTAAATCTCTTCTCTAGCTCCTCCTTTAATTTTCTGACATCCTCCTTTCTTATCCAGCCCGAAATCCTAAATGTCCCATAGGTCTGGCTAAAGGAACTCTGGATGTCCCTCTGGGCCTTGAGGTTGGCAAGATAGTCATATAGAGCGACCACCTTTACCTTTGACCTTTCTAAGAGTACCTTACCCTTGGCTATGAGTTCTCCCCTCTCTCTTCCTGCTTTTTCCAGTCTCCCATCAATAAAAGAGTTAAGCTGAAGAGGAGTGATGTCCAGATGGGGATAGAGGACCTGTTCAAAGTTATATCTCTTTAGGGTCTCGCTTATCTTCTGACTATCTTCTTTTAAATAGATTAAAAGGATGTACCTTTTGATCTTGCTTTCGCTTATTATCTTAAAGAAGAGCCTCTCCTCTGTTGCCTTCTTTAAATCCTTTAATAGGTCTTCTATCACCTGGAAGGAGATAGCGCCCAGAACTACTTCTGTCTTCAGGGTGGGATGGACATCGGATAAAAGCATCTCAAGATCGAGCCAGGGAAGGACCTCCTCTTTCCAGCTGTGGAGTTTTCTAAAGGTATGTCTCAGCCTATTTAAGCGTCTCTCCAACCTCTGGCATTTCTCATAGACTTCCTGGTAATCGAACTCTTTAATAATCTTCTCAAACTCTTTCCTGGATAAGAGAAACTTTGGTTTGACAAAACTTTCTAGCATCCCTTTCTTCTCTTCGAACCTGGAGAAGAACTTAAGGATATAGGTAAGGTTCCCCAGTTCCTTTTCGATGTCCCGTTCCTCTTCAAAAAGAAGAGGAACTTTCTCTTCTTTCACATCTGTTATCTGGACTAATCCTCTATCCTGCAGGTATTTTACTATTCCTTTCCGGTGCTCTTTATGAGTGATAATATCTATCTTTTGTATGGATGTTATTGCCACTTTAACCTCTCCATAGTCTCTTTATCGTTAACCGGTTGGCCCGACCCCGACATCTGTCGGGGTGCCCGCCGGTTTGCCAGTTTTAACTGGACAACAGGTTAACTGGCTAAACATTTCTATCTATTTAACGATCTTTTGAGCAATAAAAGAGGCGGCCTTATTCATCCTCTTTTTGGCCGCCTTCTTTATCTTCTCTCTCTCTTTTAAAGACTTTTCTTTTATCTTTTGGGCTTCTTTATTTGCCAGTTCCTCTCCCTTTTCAATTAGTTTCTTTCCTTCTTCTTTTGCTTTGGCTTCAATCTCTTTTATTAGCTTCTCTGCCTTCTCTTGGGCCTCCTTTATCGCTTCTTTCGCTTTTTCCTTCGCCTCTTCTAAGGCCTTGGCGCAAGAAGCCTCTTTCTCTTTTATCTTCTTAATCGCTTCCTCAACCACAAGATATCTCCTTCGGAGATACTTCCATAGGGGTTTCACCCCTCTGGCGTTCCGTCCCGATTCACTGGATCGGGACTCCACTGTCACCCCCTGGGGGGCAAGCAGATTCTTTCCCCCAGACCCCCTAATCCTCGCATCGGAACTTATTTAAATTCCGATGCTTCAACTAAGTCTTTCTCTTTATATCGTGGAACCATATCCTGTAGCAGTCCCTTATCTTAAGGCAACTGGCACAATCTATGGATTTTGCCCATTTGAGATGGTAGCAGGAAGGCTTCTCTATTGGGTGAGCCCTATCCCTCTTTCTTCTCTTTCCATGGGATATTCCCTTCGGCCACTTAGCCTTCCCCTTCCTCGGTTTCATCTAATCCCCCCTCTTCCTTCCCTTCACCTCATGGATCATTACTGCATAGCAATCCCTAATATGGCCGCAGGTAGCGCAGTCGATACTCTTTCCCCACTTGAGATGATAACAGTCCTTTCTCTCCACTTCGTTTAGAAGCCCTTTCTTTTCACCCTTCTTCCTCTCTTCAAGATATCGAAAAGCATCTGCCTTACGCATATCTACTCCTCAGAACTTTATTTCCATGGCTCGATAGGGACAGGCCTTGATACATAGTTCACAAACGATGCACTTTTTCTTATTAAAAGAGACCTTATACGTCTTGGGATCTATGATAAAGGCCCGGGTGGGACAGATAGCAAGACAGGCCCCACAGTGGGTGCACCTCTCCTCAATCCATCTGATATCCTGGGCCAGAGGCTCTATTTTTATTCCTAGGTCTTTCAAAAACTTGATCCCTCTGTTGAGGTTCTCCCTCTTCCCTTCTATCTCAAGAACCAGCCGACCCTCTTCCCGGGGAGTGACCCGAGCCTTTAAAATATTGAAGACCAATCCATAGTCCTTCACCAGATGATAGGTAATCGGCTTATCAACTAAGGAATGAGGAAAGGTCAGGACTACTCTTTTCTTTCTTACCATTTAAGTACTCCTCCTCTTTTTCGCTTCTGCCTTTTTCTTATACTCCTTCTCCCAGATGGGATCCGCCACCTTCTTCCATTCCCGGGCATAATTGTCCAGCGAAGGGGCAAGGTCATTGATAATGTGCTCTGCCCCTTCATATGTAGGATGGGCTTTCGCCTCCTTCACCACTTCTCTTAGGATCCAGGGGTGGTCGTGCAAGGGACAGGGGCGGAGGAAGTTATCACAGAAGGGCATTTTAGAACGAAGGGCTCTGAAGTAGGGAGAGTTTATTGCCTCTTTTAAAGATTTTTCTTTGATATTATCCGTAGCGAAGTGCAAAAAGACGCAGGGCTCCACCTCTCCCTGATTATTGATATGAAAGTACTTTCTCCCGGCAGCCATACATCCTCCCACGATCTGCCCCTCATTGAAGAAGCTGGCCAAAAGGATGGGCTTCGTTCCCCGATAGTAATTTATTTTATCTAAGAGTTCCTTCCTCTGCTGGGTATTGGCCATGAGTCCCATATGGGGATGGCGGCCGATGGGAACATAGGAGAAGTACCAGCCAAGGATACAGCCTTTTTCTATAAGCATGTCAATGAACTCTTCGCTGACGACCACATCAGCATTTTTCCTGGTATGGGTAACAGAGAAGCCAAACAAGACCCGGTTCCCCTTCAGGATATCCATGGCCTCCATCACCTTATCGAAGACCCCTTCCCCCCTTCTCTCATCCGTCTCCTTCTTGAATCCTTCCAGACTCAGGATGGTGAGGACATTCCCCACTTTGAGAAGACGCTTGGCAAAGGTCTCATCGATCATGGTCCCATTGGTGTAGACCATGAAGGCGGTCTCTGGATGCCGGGCAAAGATATCGAATAAGTCCTCTCTTAAGAAGGGCTCCCCACCGATGACCACCACATAATAACTACCCATTTGATTGGCCTCTGTTATTATCCGGTCGATAACTCCGGCATCCAGGTCTTCCTTCTTAGAGTAATTCCCGGCATAGCATCCATGGCAGTGGAGGTTACACCTCATGGTGGGACTAATGGCAAAAAATCCTGGAGGATAGAAGCCGTTCTCCTCACTGAATTTCTTCCTCTCATTGGACCCTTTGAGCATCTGATTGATGACAAAGGCCTTGATGATTCTCTTGCGGTGATGGGGGTGGCTGAAATTGATGATGCGTTTAGTAATCTCTAAGATGGGGTGGCCCATCCTGTAGAGTCTCCTTATTTTTCTAATCCAGACCAGATAATGCCTCCTCTTGGTGATTCTTTCTGCCAAGTAGGTGAGGCGCATGATATTCTTCTCTGGATTCCTCGCCAAGAGAGTGAGGAAGGCGTTTATCACCCGAGTCAAGGTAAAGCTCTTAATCTTCTCCAAATATTTCATTTCTGTGAGTCTCTTTATCTGCGACAATCTGCGTTTTGATCTGCAGCCATTGCTTGATATTCATGCTCTCTCGGATGCCAGTGCAGCGCATCCGGCATCTGCGTCTCAGGGGAGGGGAGTAACCGGTTGTGTCAAGAAAAACTTTTTTCTCTTTATCCAGCCCTTTAAGATATTGGCGATCTCCCTCGCCTTGAAATAGCTCGATAGACTGGAGGTAGGAATCTCTTTCCCTTTTATTTTGATAGAGCCAGAGTGAAGCTCGGCATAGCTCACCTCTTTTATAATGGTCTCCTTGCCCAGGGGATAGGCCTTGCTATAATCGATGACCGGGGCATATATCTGGGAATCCTCTACCGCAGTGAACCTCAGTATCCTTTCATTCAAGATAGGTATCGGTATTCCTATTCCTACCGTCAAGGTAGCCCCATACCCGGTAAAAGAAGTCCCCCTCAGCCACTTGGAGCTCATCTTCTCCAGATTCCCGATTAGGGCTAAGGTCCCTGCTGGTCCCTTGGGAATCCCTTTTTTGGTTCTCTTCACCCTTGGGTTATGCTGAGTTCCACTCCAGGCAACGTAACCTATTCCTCCTCCTAAGAAGATCCTGGTTCCGATGCCTATGGTCTCATAGTAAGGGTCATTGAAGAGAGGGGAGAGTTGACCAGCGGAACAATAGTTGGCATTCCCCAATCTTGGTTGCAGGACGCCCATATAGGTATAGATTACTCTATCCGATAGGTTAATCGCCACATTGTAATTCTGATAGACATTTCTGGGATTATAGAGAATGGCCTTATCCAAATCTTTTATATTGATCTTGGTCTCTAACTTTTTTCTGGGATAGCAGTCCGTTCCATAGCCAGAGGCCACCAACCTCACATCCTTCCCTGCTACCAGATCCTCTATGACATGTCCTCCCCCATACCTGAACTCCCCGGGATAGACCCTATTGCGTGGATCATCATCTGGTAAAGCACTGGCACCCAGATAGAGGTCTACCGCTGCCAGGCCTCCATAGGCCGGGACATCATTGAGATAGACCTTACCCCCTCCTACCTTAATCTTTGGTTTGGTATGGCCGAAATTGATAAAGACACCACTTGAACACATGGGTCCAAAGGTAGCGGTAGTTACTACATCCACCTCTCTGGCACACCTCTTTATTCCCCTCTTCTTCACCAGATCTATGATCTCTTCAGCAGTAACTACGACCGCTTTGCCCTTTTTTATTCTCTCATTTATCTCTTTTATGGTTTTGGCCATCTCTCACCTCATTCGAATAGTTCGCTACTTAAGTATCTCTCTCCAGTATCTGGTAAGATAACAACGATTAACTTTTCCTTATTCTCTTTTCTCTTCCCCACCTCTAAGGCAGCATGGATAGCAGCGCCAGATGATATACCGGCCAATATCCCTTCCTCCTGCGCCAGTCTCCTTGCCATTTTAAAGGCCTCTTCATCACTCACCTGGAAGACCTCATCAATCAATGACCTATCCAGAACCTTGGGGATGAATCCGGCACCGATTCCCTCGATCCTGTGGGAACCGGGCTTGCCTCCAGAGAGGACAGGAGAAGAAGTAGGCTCGACAGCAATTATCTTAATATCTGGTTTCTTTTGCTTCAGATAGCGTGAGGTGCCGGTAATCGTTCCTCCCGTGCCCACTCCCGCCACTAAGATATCTATCTTCCCTTTGGTATCCTCCCAGATCTCTGGTCCGGTAGTTCTTTCATGTGCTAAAGGATTGGCTGGGTTTTCAAACTGATTCAGAATAAAGGAATCTAGATTCTCCTTCGCCAATTCTCTTGCCTTTTCTATGGCTCCCCTCATTCCCTTCTCTTTCGGGGTTAAGACTATCTCTGCTCCCAGAAAGGAGAGGATCTTCTTTCTTTCTTCACTCACATTCTCTGGCATGGTGAGGATTAGTCTATAGCCACGGAAAGCAGAGAGAGAGGCTAAAGCAATGCCTGTATTACCACTGGTAGCCTCAATGAGGGTTGTTTTCCCTGGGGTAATCCTCCCTTCCTTCTCTGCCTCATCAATCATGGCCACCCCGATCCTATCCTTTACGCTCCCTAAAG
>JAUXAI010000080.1 GCA_030619985.1 bacterium
GAAGAGTGAGAAGGCGGTAACCTTGGCTGGGGAGGCAGCCTTCTCATCCTCGATGAAATCCCCGAATAGACTATCCCCCTCCTCTCCGATAGGGGTCTCCAGGGAGATGGGGTTCTGGGAGATTCTCAGTATCTTCTGCACTTTGACTAAGGGGAACTTCATGGCTTTTGCGATCTCTTCTGGGGTGGGCCCCCTTCCCAGCTCCTGAACCAGATGGCGTGAGGTGCGGATCAGTTTATTGATGGTCTCGATCATGTGGACCGGAATCCTTATGGTCCTCGCTTGATCGGCAATTGCTCTGGTGATGGCTTGTCTTATCCACCAGGTAGCATAAGTAGAGAACTTATATCCTCGCCGATATTCAAACTTATCCACCGCCCTCATGAGACCTATATTCCCCTCTTGGATGAGATCTAAGAAGGAGAGTCCGCGATTCACATATCTCTTGGCAATGGAGACCACCAATCTCAGGTTGGCCTGGACCAGGGCCGTCTTTGCTCTATGTTTCTTCTCCTCCTCAACCTCAATCTTTCTAGCCAGCTCTTTTAGGGTAGTGGCCTTGTGGCCGGTCTTCCTTTCTACCTCCCGGATCTTGGCCAGAAATTTTTTGATCTCACCACTCGTTTTCTTAAGTTTTTCATAATCTATTTTCTTCCTCGGTTTTTTCCTTAGCTTTTTCAGGCGCTTCTCCATCTTCTCATAGGAAAGGCCACATCTTCTCTCAATCTTCTTAATCTCTTTTTCCATCTCTTCTATTCTTTGGACATACTTCAGCACCTTCTGAGCGATTCTTTCTACTTCCCGGGGTCGAAGGTTGAGCTCCTTTAGACTCTGGGCGATCCTCTTCTTCTCTACCTTTATTCTCTCTTTTAATTCTTCCCCTTTCCTCTTCCCCATCCTTTCTTGGAGGAGGCGCTTATTGGCTCGAGCAATAGCGTTCTTTGCCCTTTTAATTCTTCTTGTCAATTGCAAGACCTTCTGGATCATCTTCTCTTCCTCTTCCTCAATGGTAACAGCCCTCACCAGAAGGTGAGAGAAGTTTTCTATTCTCATTCTTCTCTTTTCCAGGCGAGTCGCAGTGGAGAGGACCTCATCCGGGGTAAGGGAGATCTTTAGTACAATCTCCTTCAATCTATCCTGGGTCTCTTCTATTCGCGTTGCCAGGGCAAGCTCCTGGGGACGAGTAAGAAGGGGGGTTCTGCCCATCTGGGTGAGATACATTCTTACCGGATCCTCAATCCTTCCCTCTGCCGGGGGCAGTTTCTCTAAAGGAATAGGCCTCTCTTTTAGATCCCTGACCACGATCCCTTTCTTCTCTAAAGCAATTAGAATATCATCGATTTCGCGGGAGGCGATGACCTTTGCGGGGAGGGCCTCATTCAGTTCATCCCAGGTGAGATACCCTTTCTTCTTACCTAAGCTAACCAGTTTCTTTAGAATACGGGAAGGTATCTTTTTCTTCTTAACCATTCTCCCTCCTTAAGACACAGATCGGTCAATATGGTAGAAAAAATTCGTTTTAGTGAGATTACTTATCAAAATCTGTAATCCGTGTCTATCCGTAAACAATCTATGATGATCCGTGTTATTAGCCGTGGAGGTGCTTTAAAAGTTCCAGATAGCGCATCCTCTTTTCTTGGCTGATAGCCCCCTTCTTCTCCAGAACCTCTCTAATCTCTTTCTCTAATCTCTGATACTCCAACTTCAGCTTACTATCCCTAATAGTCTTTATTAGATCATTGAGTGCTTTCTCTTTCCTAGGATACTCTTTCTTTTCCATGAGAAGGGAGGTGACCATCTGGCTCAAACTCTCATCCTTCAACTGGTCCATTATCCTGGCCGGGGAAAGGGATTCTTCTCTGGTGCTTAAATCGAAGATTACCTGGGCGATCCTTTTATACTCTGGATGAACGAAATCGGAGGGCGCGAGCTTCTCCTGCACTAAAGGAGTAAGGCTCTCATCCTTCAGGAGAAGTTGTATGAGGGAGGCCTCTGCTTTGCGGAGAAGATCAGAGGGTTGGGAGCCGACCTTGAGGGCCTCTTTTGAGAAAGGGCGGCCTCTTTTTATCTTCTTTAACTCTAACCAGAGAATCTCCTCCTCTACGGAAAGCTTCTGGGAGAGCCACCTTATCTCTTCCCTCTGGCGGATGAGGCTTTTCTCTTTGGCTATGGTGGGAAGAAGATCTTCTACTATAGCAATCTTTCCCTCTACCTTCTTGGGGTCAAACCTGTCCTTGGCCAGCTGAAATCTCCACTCAATTAAAGGGACGGCCTGAAAAAGGAGGGCTTGGGAGAGGAGCTTAGAGAAGGCCCCTTTACCCTTATCCTGAACGAAGGTATCTGGATCATAGCCTCTGGGAAGGGAGGTTACCTTTACCTTTACTCCCTGCTCCAGAAAGAGATCCAATCCCCTTAAGGTTGTTTGAATTCCAGCCACATCGGCATCATAGAGCATGGTGACCTGAGTGGAGAATCTTTTTAAAAGATAGACCTGGCCCGGAGTCAAAGAAGTCCCCATAGAGGCAATAAAATTTCTAAATCCTTCCTGATGAGGTAGGATGACGTCCATATAGCCCTCAACCACGACTGCCTCTCCCTTAGAGCGGATGACCTCCTTTGCCCAATTTAGACCATAAAGTATCCTTCCCTTATCATAGATCGGGGTCTGGGGAGAGTTGAGATACTTCGGCTCACCATCACCCAATATTCTTCCTCCAAATCCCACCACCCTATTCTGAAGATCAAAGATGGGGAAGATGATTCGATTCCAGAAGTAGGGCTTCCCTTGAGATGTTAAGAGACCTCCCTTTACTAATAATTCCTGGTCAAAGCCCTTCTCCTTAAG
Source organism: bacterium (assembly GCA_030619985.1). Classification (GTDB taxonomy): domain Bacteria; phylum UBP18; class UBA7526; order UBA7526; family UBA7526; genus JAUWXM01. The sequence continues at coordinate 2,846 of JAUXAI010000080.1, forward strand.
CCGGGATAGGAGCCTATTCCAAGAGGAAGGAGCATAGCCCAACTTGAATTTTTCAACCGATTCCTTCTTTATTCCCCGGCCTCTGAGATATTCATAAGCCTTTTTCCCTAAAGGATGTTTTAAGAAAAGATTATGAAAGTAATTAGCAACCAATCCGTTCAACTGATAGAGTCTCTCTTTTTCCTTGGCCAGGATCTCTTCTTTCCCTGTCTTAGTGATCTCTGGGAGGGAAATCCCGGCCTTCTTGGCCAGGCTCCTCACCGCTTCCGGGAATGAGATATTCTCATACTTCATTAAGAAGTTGAAGACATTCCCCCCGATTCCACAGCCGAAGCAATGAAAGATTTGCTTCTCCGGGCTGACCATAAAGGAGGGAGTTTTCTCTGTATGGAAGGGGCAGAGAGCCTTGAAGTTCCTTCCCGCTTTTTTCAGGACAACGTAATCTCCGATTACAGAGACGATGTCGTTTGCTTCCCGGATTCTATCTAAGAGAGCATCAGAAATCCGATTACTCATTGCAGTCCTTTCTTACTTCTTATGTTTATATCTTCTGAATCCAGAGCAAGGAATGATGGTGAGTCTTCCCTTCTTCTCTATCTCGTCTAAAAGAAGATTCACTCCCAGGGTGTCGCTTGCCATATGGCCGGCAACGATGATATTGATGTGATGCTTCTCCGCCTCTTTATAATGTTTCTCAGAGATGTGCATGCCCACAATGGTTCCCACCCCGGCAGTAGATAACTTCTCAAATATCTTCTCCGATCCTTCCGTTCCTCCGGTCATATCGACAAATACCTTCCCCGCGCTCCTCTCCTTTTTTCCAATGATCACCTTGGGGCCGGCATTGTTCTTGAAGGATTCTTTATATTCTGGGATTCTCTTCAGGATCTCCATCACTTCTTCCACAGTATCCGGTTTCTCCCTATCCATAATCTTCTTCAGATAGGTGGCTACCATGTTATCTGCCGGGGTATGGATGCACAGGAAGGGGATATCCAGAAGCCTGGCCATATCCACAGCCCTCATATAATTGACGGGAAGGACCTTCCTTTCCACTTCCTTTATCCTGGATTCCAATAAATCCTCTGCCACATTTATGGGAATGCCATACTGGGATAGGATCTGGGCCTGCATGCCCATTACCTCATAGAAGGAGGCATAGGCCCGGCCCGCAGGGTGATGGGAGAGAGCCAGGTCTATTTTCTTTCCTTGAGCACGCAATCTATCTGCCAAGAGGAGCTCTCCTTCCCCGATATCTATCCCTACCAGGAAGGTCTTGATTTCTTTATCTGGA
>JAUXAI010000020.1 GCA_030619985.1 bacterium
CTCATGTCCACTGAGGGAGATATCGGTAAGTATAAGGCCCAGATAGCAGCAGATAGGGTAAGGGCCATAAACTCCAGTCTAATTGTTACCTCTTATACTGACACCATTACGGAAGGGAATGTAAAAGAAGTCCTGAAGGGCGCGGATGTGGTGGTGGATGGGCTGGATCTTCTCCCTCCCCGTTTTATGGTAGAGAAGGCAGCCCGGGAACTGGGTATCCCCTTTGTCTATGGTGCCATTGCGGGATTCGTTGGCCAGATAATGACTATTTTTCCAGAGGATGAGGGGCTCTCTCTCATCTATGGCAAGAAAAAAGAGTATCCCCAGAGAGGAGATGAGGTCACTGCTGGTAACCCCTCTGCCACCCCCACCATGATCACCTCCTGGCAGGTGCAGGAGGTGGTGAAGATATTAACTGGTATTGGGAAGCCCCTACGCAATCGTTTATTATATCTCGATGCCAAAGAGGGCACCGCAGAGGTTATTGAATTGAAATCGGAGGGTAAATAAGATGGCTAAGAGAATCCGAATTAAAGCAGGCAGAATAGAGATGCCAGCGGAATTGAACGAATCAAAGACCGCCTCCCTTATCTGGGACGCTCTACCCATTAAGGCTAGAGTCAATACCTGGGGTGACGAGATCTATTTCTCCATACCGGTAAAGGCAGAACTGGATGATCCCAGAGAGGTGGTGGAGAAGGGTGATTTAGGTTATTGGCCTCCGGAATCGGCGTTCTGCATCTTCTTCGGTCCTACACCGATAAGTAAAGGAGAGGAGATCAGGCCAGCCAGCGGGGTTAATCTGGTGGGTCGTCTTTTGGGTGATCCTCAGGAGTTCAAAAAGGTCTCTTCTGGAGAAAGAATAATCTTGGAGAAGGAAGAATGACCGATACTATTGTGGTCATGATTACCTGTTCCTCAAAAAGAGAAGCCGTCAAAATCAAAGAAGCATTATTAGAGAAGAGAAAAGCAGCCTGTATAAATATCATTTCTGGCGTAAACTCTTTTTTCTGGTGGAAAGGCAAGATAGATTCCTCTCTTGAGGTTTTACTATTAGCCAAAACAAAGAAGAAAATGCTTAGGGGGATTATCACCCTGGTCAAGAAGATACATAGCTATGAGGTTCCCGAAATAATTGCCCTGCCCATTGTGGGCGGAAATAAGGATTATTTGAATTGGATAGGAGAGGAGCTTAAAAAGAGTAAACGCAAAAGCGCAAAAATTTAGCGTCTTAGCGGATTTTTAGCGTCTTGGCGATTGCAAAGGAGGTCTAAAGAAATGCGCGATAGGATTGAGAGGGTTTTAGCAGAAGAGGTAAGGCCCATGCTGGCCATGCATGGGGGAAATGTAGAATTAATCGAAGTGACGGATGAAGGCGTGGTCAAGGTGAGATTAACCGGGGGTTGTGCCGGTTGTCCAGCGGCTCAGATGACCGTGGTAGGAATAGTTGAGAAAGCCATTAAATCTAAGGTCCCGGAAGTCAAAAGAGTGGAGGCGGTCTAATGGCTCAGATTACGGTTCGTTTCTATACTACTTTAAGGGAGAAGGTAGGGAAGAGCAAGGCCCTCTCAAATGTCCACACCGTGGCCCAGGCATTAGAAGAACTGAAGAGGCAGTTTGGTTCCCGATTTATCGATCAACTCTATAATCCCAATGGAACAATAAAGAATTATTACATCCTCCTCCTCTCCGGTCGTAGCATCGATAGGAAAGAGATCAAGAAGACCGGTTTAAAGGAAGGGGATATTCTTCACATCTTTCCCCCTATCGCTGGGGGCTAAAAATGCTTGAGATAAAGGGTTTGAGATTGACCTTAAACGGACATCCTATACTGCGGGGAATAAACCTTGAGGTAAAGAAGGGCGAGATTCACACCATCTTAGGAGTGAATGGTGCCGGAAAGAGTTCTTTGGCCTATTGCCTCATGGGGAGCGAGGGGTATCGGCCACAGGAAGGAAGGATTAGATTCTTAGGAAATGATATTACCAATCTCTCCATCTCCCAGAGGGCGAGAATGGGATTGACCTTGGCCTGGCAGGAGTCGGCTCGCTTCGAAGGCCTCTTAGCAAGGGAGTATCTCTCCTTGGGAATGAGGAATAGGGGGGATAGCAAAAGAGTAACTCACGCCTTAGAGTTGGTTGCCTTAAATCCTAAAGAGTTCTTAGGCCGGGCAGTAGATAAGACCCTCTCTGGTGGAGAGAGGAAGAGGATTGAGCTTGCCAGCATAATTGCCATGAGACCCAAATTAGCTATACTCGATGAGCCAGACTCTGGGATCGACATGCTCTCTCTCGATGATATCTTAAATGTCATTAAGAGTATGAAAAAAGAAGGGAGCACCATATTCCTCATTACCCATCGTGAGGAGATGGCTTCTATCTCGGATAGGGTATCCTTAATGTGCGATGGCCTCATCGTTAAAACCGGAAAGCCAAAAGAGGAGATGGATTACTTTAAGTTGCATTGTAAGCCATGTCCCACCCATAAGTTTCCGGGCAAACTAAAGGAGGGTACCACTGAGAACACAGAGAAGAAACTAACGAGAACACAAAGATAATTGCAGAAGCCGTAAAAGAAGTTCTCTGTGAACTCTGTGTTTACAATTCTGTGACCTCTGTGGTTGCAAAGGAATAAGAAGATGAGCGATTATGAGAGCATGGTTAGGGCCTATCGAAAAGCAGGTGGCGACCCCAGAGTCTTAAGAGACCCTAAGTGTGCTTTTCTGGTAGTAAATAAGAATAAGATCTTAGGAAAGAAGAAGATAGAGGGAATAAAGGTCTTTCGAGCAGAGGAATTACCCAAGGGGGTAAAGATAACCCTTATTACTCAAAAGGGATATAGAATCGAGAAACCAGTCTATCTCTGTTTCGGCATCCTTCCCAAAAGGGGACTGCAGGAGATTTATGTTGACGTAAAGATAGCGGATGGCTCGAGCATTACCCTAATTGCCCACTGCACCTTCCCCAATGCAGTGAAAATCAAACATATCATGAGCGCCGAGTTCCGAATCGGGAAGGGAGCCTTCTTAGGCTATCACGAGACCCATTACCATGGAGAGAGCGGGGGAGCAGAGGTCATCCCTCAGGGTAAGATATATATTGATAAGGGAGGAAGGCTCGATACCAGTTTCACCTTAATTAAGGGAAAGGTTGGTAAGTTAAGGATTGACTATGAGGCCCGGGCAAAGGAGAAGGCAGTAGCAGAACTGGTGGTCAAGGTATATGGAAAGGGGGATGATGACATCCGAATAAAGGAAAAGGCGATATTGGATGGTCCTTATGCCAAGAGCCTCATCAAGGCTCGAGTAGCGGTTAAGGATAGAGCAAAGACCATGGCCATCGGGATCACAGAGGGGAATGCTCCCTTCTGTAGGGGACATGTGGACTGCATTGAGATCGTTCAGGGAAAGGCGCAAGCAAAGGCCTTACCCATTGTTCAAGTAATCGATGATAGAGCAAGGGTGACCCATGAGGCAGCCATCGGCAGTATCGATAAGAAGCAACTCGAGACGGTAATGGCCCGGGGGCTTTCCAAAGAAGAGGCCATCGACGTTGTGGTCAAGGGGATGTTGAGATAGATAGGATGGATCTAACTGAGAACCTCAAAATCACCCGTATTTCAGGGAAGAAAAGAGAAGAGATAGAGGATATTGTTGTTAAAGAAATATCCCTTACCATCTTTCTGAATGGGAAGAGAGTGAAGAGATTATGTTGTAGTCCAGATAAGATTAGAGAACTTGTTTTAGGGTTCTTCTATTCTCAAGGGAGACTAAAGAACCCGAAGGACTTAAAGTCCTTAAGATGGGACAGGAAGAAAGGGATTGTGAAAGTCGAGATTCCCCTTTCTAAAGGTCCAAGACTTCTTAAGGTTAGATCGAATCTAAGAATAAAGAAGGAATCCGTCTTCGGTCTCGCTTTAGCGACAGAGAAAAGATCAAAACTATTCCGGGCCACGGGAGGAGTCCATAGCGCTTGCCTGACAGATAGAAAGAAGATAATTTTATTCACCGAAGATATTGGAAGGCAGAATGCTCTGGATAAGATTATCGGAGAATCTCTCTTAAAGAATGTTTCCCTTCAGAATAAGGTTATGCTAACCTCAGGAAGAATAACGGGTGAAACAATAACCAAGATGGCGCGGGCAAGAATTCCTATTATCGTCTCCCCCGGAGCACCCACCGATTTAGCAGTCAATTTGGCTAAAAAGTTAGGAATAACAATAGTGGGCTTCACCCGGGAAGAGAGGATGAATATCTATTCTCACAAAGGGAGAATAATTTAAAATTTTTGTAAGGAAACGTAATGGAGGAAGAGGGAAAGGTAATCAAAGTAGAAGGGAATCTTACCCAGGTGGAGGTTGAGAGGAAGAGCGCTTGCCGGGCCTGTGGTCTCTGTAGCCTGGTAGGAAAGAATACCATGATCGCAGAGGTAGAGAATACTATCGGGGCCAAGGTGGGTGAGAGAGTCAGAATAGAGATTCCCTCTTCTGTAATACTAAAGGGCGCCCTTCTATTCTATATTCTTCCTTTGGTAGCCTTGATCCTGGGTATGATATTAGGAATAAAGATTACCAATCTCCAGACAGGGGGTCTCATCTTGGGATTTTCCTTCTTCATCCTCTCCTTCGTTTTTAGCTGGCTTTACAACAAGAAAACAAGAGACAGAAACATCTATCGTTCCAAGATTACTAAAATAATTAAATAAATGATTCAATTCTTAGTCGTTCTCAAAGATTATCTTATTGAACTATTTCCTGTTCTGGCCCTTGGATTTTTCTTAAGCGGCCTCATCCATGAATTCCTTCCCACCGCTTGGGTGGAGAGGCACCTGGGAGGAAGAGGGATAAGACCCATTATTTATGCTACCATTTCCGGGGCACTTCTTCCTCTATGCTGCTTTGGTGCTCTACCGGTGGCCATTAGTTTCTTCAAAAAAGGGGCACGTCTCGGACCAGTTTTAGCCTTTCTTGTCGCTACTCCCGCTACCTCAGCCACTGCCTTTCTGGTCACCTATCGCCTCTTGGGATTAAACTTCACCCTTTTCTTATCTCTTTCTGTTATCTTAATCGGTTTAACCCTTGGCCTAATGGGAAATCTCTTTAGACTCTCCCCTACTCCTCACCTCCTCCATGAGGAGGATCCGGTCTGTGGGATGTGCGTGGATAGAGAGAAGGGACTGAAGAGAGAGTATGAAGGAAGAACCTACTACTTTTGTTCTCCTCATTGCCGGGAAATCTTTGAAAGGGAGCCTCAGAAGTATGTGGGAGAGAGTAGATATAGAAAGGGGGTCAGAGAAAGGATAAAGTCTGTCTTTAAATTTGGCTTCTGGGACTTATTAAAAGAGATTGGCCCGGAGTTAGCCCTGGGTTTAGTCCTAGCGGCTCTTATCATGGTTGTCACTCCTGTAGGAAGGTTAATCGGAAATTACCTGAGCGGAGGATTTGGCTATCTCTTTGCCCTTCCCTTTGGGTTGGCCATGTACATCTGTTCTACAGCGAGCGTTCCCTTAGTTCATGCCTTCTTAACCCAAGGGATGAATATCGGAGCAGGCATGGTCCTTTTAATTGTGGGACCGGTCACCAGTTTTGGTACTATCTTGGTTGTTAAGAAAGAGTTTGGCACAAGAATCCTATTCCTCTATCTGCTCGTTATCTGTGCCTTGTCCTTAATCCTAGGATACGGTTTCTCTAAAATGTAAGGATACGCTACCACTTAGTTGGATAAACATCATTATTTGTTTCCGAGGAAAATCTTCTGCTGTCCGAGATTACTTGGGGAGCAGAATTTTTCTTGACATTTATATGAATATATGTTAATATGTTCATAAGATTGATTGAATGGAGGAAAATTATGGAGAAGATGAGAAAATTATTCAGCGCTTTAGCGAATGAAACTAGATTGCGTATTTATTTACTTCTATTGAAGGGAGAACTGTGCGTCTGCGAATTGGTAGATATACTGAATATGGAACAATCAAGGATTTCGCATAGTTTAAGGATTCTGAAAGAAGTGGGCCTTCTCGATGACCGACGGGAAGGTAAATGGATTATCTATTCGGTAAATCCGAAGATAAGCAAGAATAAGATTATTCAAGGGTTAAGAGATGAATTAAAATTGTCAACTCAGGATTTAAGGAATCTTGATAGATGCAAAAAAGAGAAGATAAGAGAAAAATGCAAGAAGAGATAATATGTTATTAAAAGCGGGTTTAGTTGCTTTAAGAGAATATATTGTTATCTTAATAGCGGTTGCAGGGAAGGATTATAATTAATCTGGGACGTTTGAAGAAGAAATAATTATGGCTAAAGAAGAAAGAAAACTTAATGTCTTTGAAAAATATCTTACTTTCTGGGTTTTGTTATGCATTGGTGCCGGCATTATTATTGGTAAAGTTGCACCGAATATGGCGAAATTTCTGGATGAACTAGCAATTTATGTTAAGGAAGCACCGGTAGTTTCCATTCCCATTGCCGTCTGTTTATTTTTTATGATGTATCCCATTATGATTAAGATAGATTTTGCCGAGGTACTTAAAGCCGGGAAATCTCCCAAGCCAGTAGGATTAACCTTATTTGCCAACTGGGCTGTTAAGCCATTTACTATGTATGCTATCTCTCTTTTCTTTCTCGGGTTTCTTTTCAAGAAATTTATTGGAACCAACGCAGTTGATTATGTCAAACTACCACCCGGTGCTACCGGTTGGATAGTGGGAGCGATTCATGGTGCGGGCACTGTTGTTGTGCATAACGGATTGAAAATGCTTGAGATTCCACTGTGGAGGAGTTATCTTGCCGGATGTATTCTTCTGGGGATTGCCCCCTGCACGGCAATGGTTCTCGTCTGGGGCTTTCTGGCAAAAGGTAATGACGGACATACCCTGGTTATGGTAGCAATAAATTCTCTAACAATGCTCCTTCTCTATGGGCCTCTTGGTGGATTTTTACTTGGTATAGGCAGATTACCTGTTCCCTGGCAGGCATTATTACTTTCCATCAGTATCTATGTTGCCCTACCCCTTGTTGCCGGATATTTTTCAAGAAAATGGATAATAAAGGTAAAAGGTGAAGGGTGGTTCAGGGAGAAATTTTTACATCTACTCACACCAGTATCAATTATTGCACTTTTATTTACTCTTGTTTTACTCTTTTCATTTAAAGGTAACATAATTTTAACCAAACCCCTCACTATCCTATGGATAGCTATCCCGCTTTTCATTCAGACGAATCTTATATTCTGGCTCACTTATGGACTGGCAAGAATTCTTAAACTCCAGTATGAAGATGCCGCACCCTCTGCCATGATCGGGGCCAGCAATCATTTTGAAGTAGCCATTGCTACCGCCACGATGTTGTTTGGATTATCTTCGGGAGCAGCCCTGGCAACAGTTGTGGGGGTGCTCATTGAAGTTCCGGTGATGTTAATGCTGGTGAAGATATGTCTAAGAACAAAGTATTTTTTCGTTAAAATTTAGGTGATTATAAAATATCTAACATCAGTGTTTAATATCTAGTACTAAATCCAATCTAATAGCACACTATCACTCTTCGCCGCTAGAGAATGAATTAGGGCAGGAGCTTTAAAAAGCTCCTGCTTTTTGTGTTTTTGAGGATATTGTGCTAAAATTAAAGGTGATTTCTGAAAAAATCAGAAATCTTTGATTACACTGATTAAAGACAAGATTATTCACCCCCTTAGATGCTTGCTATCTAACGGGGCAAGCAGATTAAAACTTCAACAGCAAAATTAATGAGGATATAAATGGATTTTGGTAAGTCAAAAGGATTAAAGAGAGTCTTAAACGATTTAAAAAAGGGCGAGAAGGAAGTCAGAGTCTCTGGACTCTGGGGGAGTGCTAAGGCCCTTCTTCTTTCTTCTCTATCTAAGAAGTTATCTCACCCTATCTTAATTATTACTTCAGATGAAGAGAAGAGAATCGAGGTGGAAGAAGACCTTGGTATCTTTAGCACAGAAGTCCCTATTCTCTCCTTTCCTTCACAGGAGATGAATAAAAGACTATTTTCTCTTTCCTCTCTTCTTTCTTCCACCGAGTTTCTTCTGGTAACGGATCGGAAAGTGCTTGAAGAGAAGATAATCTCACCGAATGATTTCTTAAAATTTTCCTCTAAGATAAGGGTAAATGAAGACCTAAAACGGGAAAGATTTATTAAGGGATTGGTCTCTTCGGGATATGAGGGAACCCCTATGATTGAAAGGAGGGGAGAATTCAGCATCCGGGGAGGGATCATAGATATCTGGTCATCCCAGGATGAGAATCCTCTAAGAATAGAGTTGCTCGGAGAAAGAATAGAGTCCCTGAGAAGGTTCGATCCTCTTACTCAGAGGTCAATTAAGAAGATAAAGGAAGCCCAGATTATTCCTTTTACCTCTCAGGGAAAGGCCACCCTCTTCGACTATTTACCAAAGAATACCCTAATCGCCACAGAATCTCCGAACCATGCCTCATCGGCAGGTCGCCGAAGAGGCGACTCCGAACTCAAAACTCCGAACTATCAATTGCTTCGCTTCCTTCCTTTCTTCCAGGAAGGAGCGATTGATTTCGCTACCCAGCCTATGGAGAACTTCCATCGCAAGATCGATCTCTTAAGGGAAAGAATAAGAGAATGGCAGAGGGAAAATTATAGAATATTCATCTTTGCTGATAACCAGGGTCAAAAAGAAAGATACCTTGATCTCCTCAAAGATTTGAAGGAATTGGAGATAAGGGTGGGCTCCCTCTCAGCTGGTTTCTTAGCCCCAGAGTTAAAATTAGCTATTCTTACAGATGAGGAGATATTCGGAAGATATGGCCAGAGGAAGTATTTAGAGAAGTTTAGATATAAGGAAGGGGTTCCTATCTCTACCTTCTTTGAATTAGAAGAAGGAGACTATGTCGTCCATCAGGATTATGGCATCGGAATCTATGAGGGTCTGAAGAGGTTGAAGGTGGGGGGAGGAGAGATGGACTTCTCATCTCTGAGATATGCCGGCGGGGATAGGCTCTATATTCCTATAGATAAGAGTCACTTCGTCAGTAAATATATTGGAACAGAGGGTTATCGACCAAAGGTCTATAGATTGGGAGGGACTTCCTGGGAGAGGGTGAGAGAGAAGGTAAGGGAGAGGGTGAGAGAATTGGCAGAGGAACTTCTGAACCTCTATGCCTCAAGGAAGGCCTTTAAAGGTTACTCCTTTCCTAAAGATGACCACTGGCAGATGGAGTTTGACTCTGCCTTCATCTATTCCGAGACCCCGGATCAGGCAAGGGCCATAGAAGAGGTGAAGAGGAATATGGAGGATCCCCACCCCATGGATAGGCTAATCTGCGGAGATGTGGGATATGGAAAGACGGAGATCGCCATGCGGTCGGCCTTCAAGGCGGCCATAGATGGGAAACAGGCGGCATTATTAACTCCCACTACTATCTTAGCAGAGCAGCACTATCGTACTTTCAGAGAGAGGTTCGCCGACTGGCCAGTGAGAATAGAGATGCTCTCCCGATTCCGGACCAAGACCGAGCAGGGGAAGATCATAAAGGATTTGAAGAAGGGACTGGTCGATATCATCATCGGAACCCACCGGCTCATCCAGAAGGACGTGGACTTCAAGGACCTGGGTTTGGTAATTATTTATGAGGAGCAAAGGTTTGGGGTGAGGCACAAAGAAAGGTTGAAAGCTTTGAGGAAGCTGGTTGATGTCTTGACCTTAAGTGCCACTCCCATTCCCCGGACACTACATCTTTCACTATCCGGGATCTGGGACATGAGTATTGTCAACACTCCACCAGAAGGAAGGCTCCCCATCGCTACCTATGTTACAGAGTATGATGAGAAGATAGTAAAGAGGGCCATTGAATTTGAACTCTTCCGAAAGGGACAGGTCTATTTCGTCCATAATAGAATAGAAAATATCCCTGGCTTAGCCAAGAGTTTAAAAAAGGTCTTTCCCAAGGCAAGGATTGCCATAGCCCATGGAAGGATGGCGGAAAGAGAATTAGAAGAGGTGATGCTAAGGTTTGTGAGAAGAGAGATCGATATTTTAGTCTCTACGGTCATCGTGGAGTCTGGACTCGATATCCCGAATGTCAACACTCTCATCGTTAAGGATGCCCAGGACTTCGGGCTTTCTACGCTCTATCAGCTGAGGGGTAGAGTGGGAAGGGGACGCAATAAGGCCTACGCCTACTTCTTCTATCCCAGGGGATATCCCCTCTCTTCAGTTCAGACGAAGAGGCTGGCCACCATCTCCCACTTTACGGAATTGGGTTCTGGATTTAAGATCGCCATGAAGGATTTAGAAATCAGGGGAGCGGGAAACATCCTAGGTCCCGAGCAATCGGGTTATATCATGGAGGTGGGCTTTGACTTATACTGTAAGTTACTGGAAGAGGCGGTGGAGAGACTAAAGGGGAAGGAGCCTACTCCTTCCCTTCCTTCTCCCAAGATTACTCTGGATATTAAAGCCTATCTCCCCCAAGAATATATTCCAGATCAGACGCAAAGAATTGTTTTTTATAAAAGGATGGCTTCTTCTCTAAAGGAAGAAGAGATTAAGGATTTAGAAGAGGAATTAAAGGATAGGTTCGGCCCTCTACCAGAAGAGGCAAAGAATCTATTAGGGATTATGGACTTGAAGATATTAGCCCAGAGGCTGGGAATTGTAGAGATCATTAAAGAAGGAGAAAGAGCAAGTTTGAAGTGGGAAAGAGGAATCCCCCCGAATATTAAAGACCTCATTAAAAGAAGGCTGCTCCAAAAAGAAAATGGAGTCTCTTTTCTCCTGAAAGGAAAGAGTATCAAAGCCCTGAAAAATATTTTGCAAAGACTCCTCTGATATGTTAAACTATAGACGCCGATAGCCGCAGATTACAACGCAGATTAACGCAGATACTGACAGAAAGGAGAGAATTAATGACGAAAAAACTCTTTCTTATATGCTTAGTCTCTTTTCTTTTGATCTTTGGCTGCAGAAAAAGACCAGAGGAGAAGGGAATAGTTGCCCGGGTCAATAGGGAACCCATTACCTTAGAGGAGTTCAATAAGGCTTTCTTACCCTATTCTCCGAGTAGAGAGGAGATTCCCGCCCTAAAGAGAAGGGTTCTCGATCAATTGATTGAGAAGAGGCTCAAGCTTCAGGAAGCGCGAAGGTTGGGATTGAGGGTTACTGATGAGGAGTTAAACCAGAGAATAAGGGAAACCATGGGTTCCTATCCCAAGAGTGAGTTCATTACTTTTTTAGCTAAGGAGAAGACGACCTTTGAGGAATGGAAGGAAAAAATAAGAGAGGATATCCTGATTGAGAAACTCATTACCTCCCAGGTCTATCTTCCCATAAAGGTGAGCGAGAAAGAAATTACTGCTTATTACCGGGAGCATCAAGACCAATTCGGGGAACCAAAGAAGTTCAGGATCCGCCAGATCTTGGCGGAGAGCCAAACGGAGGCAGAGGAGATTCTCAAGGCCTTGGGAAAGGGAGAAAGATTTGAGGAACTGGCCCGGGAGAAATCTTTGAGTCCGGATAAAGAGCGGGGAGGGGATATGGGCTATTTCTCTAAGGAAGAGATGCTCGCTGAATGGGAGGAGGCGGTGGGTAAGCTTTCTCCGGGTGAGGTGAGCTATCCTGTAGAATCTCCCTATGGCTGGCACATCTTCAAGCTGGAAGAGATAAAATCCCCCCGGATACTGAGCTTGAAAGAAGCCAGAAAGGAGATTAAAGAGAAACTCCTCCTTGAGAGAAGAGAGAGAGCATTAAAGGAGTGGCTCTTGGGTCTCCGTGTCCGGGCAGAAATTGAGATCAATGAGGAATTGCTTAGATAATAAAGGACATTGAAATAATAAGCACCAAATTCCAAATAATAAATCACAAACAAATTCAAAATCACAATTACCAAATGTCCAAAACAAAGACTGTTTTAGTCATTGTGTATTGTAATTTATATGTAAACGGTGAATAGGGCAATGAACAAAAAATCTTTTCTATTTTTACTATTCTTGATGCTGGTTTTCGTCAGTTATTCTCAGGCAAAGATCGTGGAGCGTGTCGTTGCCCGGATAAACGATGAGATCATTACCCTCTCTGAACTGGAGGAGGCCTACCAGCAATTAAAGAGCGCTCTCCCTGAAGGGGAAAGAATGCCTTCTAAGGGGAAGCTGCTGAAGAGGATGATTGAGAACAAACTCCTTCTCCAGGAAGCAAAGAGAGAGGGGATTAAGGTATCAAAAGGAGAGATCCAGGAGAATATTGAGAGAGTGAAAGCAGGGTTTCTTTCTGAGAAGGCCTTTGAGATGGCCCTGGAACGAGAAGGAATAAAGATAGAGGATCTGGAAAAAAGATATGAAGAAGAACTCATGATTAAAAAACTCATTGATAGAGAGGTGAAGCCCGAGGTTGAGGTAACAAAGAAAGAGATTAGAGACTATTATGAGAAGAACAAAGGAAGGTTTAGAGAAGAAGAGAAGGTGAAAATAAGACACGCTCTTTTTAAGGATTATTCTCAGGCTCGCAAGATACTGGAAGAGTTAAAGTCTGGGGCACCTTTTGAAGAGATAGTAAAGGAAGGATATCTGGGCTCTTTTAAAAGGGGCCAGCTTGATAGGAGAATTGAAGAGATAGCCTCTAGTCTGAAAAAGGGAGAGATAAGTTCGATAATTAAGACAGAGGCCGGCTATCATATCATCAAACTGGAGAAGAAAGAGAAAGCGAGATTAAAGAAACTCTCTGAAGTAAGAGAGGAAATCAGGAATATTCTCTCCTCACAGAGGATGGAGAGGAAGCTTAAGGAATATCTGGAAGAACTAAAAGCAAAACAGGAGATCGAAATCCGACTCTGATTGTAAAAAATAGCTAAGGAGAGCGGATGGAAGCTCTCTTTTTTTTCAGTTAAGGAGCTTTAGATGATGGTTAAGCCAGTGATTGGGATTACTATGGGGGATGCAGCAGGGATTGGGCCAGAGATTATTATAAAGGCTTTAAGCGAAAAAGAGATTTATAAAATCTCCTCCCCATTAGTCATCGGAGATGGGAAGGTGATAAGTTCGGAGTTAATAGTTCGGAGTTCGGAGTTAGAAATTAATTCTATTAGCAAAATAAGGGAGGCGAAATTTAAGTTTGGGATCATTAATCTGATAGATTTAAAAAACATCAAGATGGAAAGGCTTAAGATAGGAAAGGTTAATAAGATGGCTGCCAAAGCAGCAGTAGACTATATAAAGAAGGCGGTCTCTTTGGCAAAAGAGGGTGAGATCGACGCTATTACTACTGCTCCAGTAAATAAAAAAGGATTACAAAGGGCGGAATTTAGGTTTCTTGGTCATACAGAACTCTTAGCCCATCTTACCAAGACAAAGAATTATGCCATGATGCTTGTGGGTGGTCCCTTGAGGGTGGTCTTGGTAACCACTCATCTACCTCTAAGTAAGGTAAGTTCCTCTTTGAGAAAAGAGAAGATTTATCAGACCATAGAATTGGCCTGGAATAATATGAAATATTTTGGGATAAAAAAACCGAGGGTTGGAGTGGCGGGTCTGAATCCTCATGCGGGAGAGGAAGGGTTGTTCGGCAAAGAGGAGAAAAAGTTTATTATCCCGGCAGTAAAAGAGGCAAAGAAGAAAGGAATAAAGGCAGAAGGACCTATTCCTCCAGATACTATCTTCCATCGTGCTCTAAAAGGCGAGTTTGACTGTGTGGTATGTATGTATCACGATCAAGGTCTAATCCCTTTGAAGATGCTTGCCTTTGATAGGGGGGTGAATGTAACTTTAGGCCTTCCCATTATCAGGACCTCTGTTGACCACGGAACAGCCTACGAGATTGCAGGAAAGGGGGTGGCCAACCCCCAGAGCCTAATAGAAGCCATAAAATTAGCCGCAAAGCTAGCCAAAACAAGGAGCGGGAGGCAGTGAATCGGGAAAACGGGGAATCGGAGAAAGTGAGAAAGTGGGCAGGTGAGAGAATTTCCAATTGCCAATTCCTAATTTCCAATGATCTAAATTAGACATTGAACATTTAAGAATTGGACATTTTATTAGAAATTGGATATTAGATATTAGAAATTTAGCATATACGGGTACCTTATTATGTCTAATGAGATGGTTTTACCTAAAGTAACGAAGGAATTTTTGAAAGAACATGGAATAAGGATAAAGAAGAGACTGGGGCAGAATTTTCTCATTGATGAAGGAATACTAAATAGGATAGTAGAAGTAGCCGATCTTGGTAAAGATGATATCGTCATTGAGATTGGACCAGGAATGGGAACCCTGACAAAGAAATTGGCCCAAGAAGTCAAGAAAGTTCTGGCTATAGAAATTGATGAGAATCTGGTTAAACTTCTAAAGGAGACTTTAGCTCCCTTTAAAAATATAGAAATCATCCATGCTGATATTCTCAAGATAAATCTCAAGAAATTGGTTACCCGGTTATCCGGTTATCCGGTTACCCGGTTTAAAAAACAAGCAGACTGGCAGACTGGCAGACTGGCAGACAAGGTTAAAGTAGTTGCTAACCTTCCCTACTACATCACCACTCCCATCATTATTCATCTTCTGAAAGCAAGGGAAATCCTTTCTAAGATTGTGATTATGGTTCAGAAGGAGGTGGGGAGAAGGATGGTGGCCAAACCACGCACTAAGGATTATGGGGCTTTGTCTCTATTGGTTCAGTATTATACCAAGCCCCAGATTACGATCAAAGTGCCCAGGAGCGCTTTCCTTCCCGAGCCAGAGGTCGATTCTTGTGTAGTGAATTTAGAGGTCCTGGAGAAGCCCGCGGTCGAGGTCAAGGATGAGGAGTTATTCTTTAAGGTGGTGAGAGCCGCCTTTGAACAAAGGAGAAAAGCACTAAAGAATGCTCTAAGTCGGACAAGGGATTTAAGATTAAGCAAGAAGAAGGTTTTGGAAATCTTAGAGAAAGCGGATATCAAGCCTTTGAGAAGGGGGGAGACGCTGAGCCTGGAAGAGTTTGCAAGGTTGAGCAATTTGCTTACAAAGTAACCAGTAACCAGTTTACAGTTTACAGTAAAAAAGCTGGTTACTGTTCGCTGGTTACTGTAAACTATCCGAATGAAATGAGAAGAGATGAAGATCGCTATTGCGCCCGATTCATTTAAAGAAAACCTGAGCGCTTTAGAAGTGGCTAAGTTAATAGAGAAGGGGATAAGAAGGGTCTATCCTAAGGCAAAGATTATTAAGGTTCCTATGGCGGATGGTGGGGAAGGGACGGTAAGGTCTTTAGTAGATGCTACAAAAGGAAGGATAATAAGAGAAGAAGTGACCGGGCCATTGGGTAGAAAAGTAAAGGCCTCTTACGGGATCTTAGGAGACAAGAAAACAGCAATCATTGAGATGGCCTCTGCCTCAGGTCTTCCGCTCGTTCCAAAAAATAAGAGGAATCCTTTGTTAACTACTACCTATGGAACAGGAGAACTGATAAAGGCCGCTCTGGATAGAGGGTGTAGAAGGATCATCGTAGGCATTGGAGGAAGTGCTACGGTAGATGGCGGAGCAGGAATGGCCCAAGCCCTGGGAGTGAGATTATTGGATAAAAAAGGAAGAGAGATCGGCTTTGGTGGCGGAGCATTGGGAAATCTGGAGAGAATTGATATTTCTAAGATGGATGAGAGAATCAAAAAGACAGAGGTATTAGTAGCCTCAGATGTCGACAATCCCTTGACTGGGCCGAAGGGAGCTGCCAGGGTTTATGCTCCCCAGAAGGGAGCCACTCCATCCATGGTCAAGAGATTGGAAAAGAATCTGAAGAGGTACGCCTCAATTATCAAGAGAGATTTAAAGAAGGACATCAAAGATGTCCCAGGAACGGGAGCAGCAGGAGGATTAGGGGCAGGCTTGATTACATTCTTAGATGCCAAGATAAGATTGGGAGTGGATATTGTCATTGAGACCGTCGGGTTAAAAAAGCGCTTAAAGGATGCTGATTTAGTCATCACTGGAGAAGGAAAGATGGATTCCCAAACAATCTATGGAAAGACACCCATTGGAGTGGCAAAATTGGCCAAGAGATATAATATCCCGGTAGTGGCCATCGTAGGAGAAGTCGGTGAGGGTGTTGAAAAAGTCTATAAGCATGGAATAGATGGAATAATGACTACCACTCCTTATCCTATGACCCACTCCCAGGCAGTAGGAAAATCCTCCCGACTAATCCCAGACGCTTCAGAGCAATTGATGAGACTAATCAAAGTTAAGATAGACTAAAGACCTAAATTATGTTATAATTTCTGTAAGGAGAAACGGTATGCACAGAGTAAAAAATATTGTCATTGGGATTACTATTGGGTTGGTTTTGATATTGAGTATCACAGTCTCTACTGCCTGGGCCCAAACGGAGGATATAGATAAAATAGTTAAAGAGATAACTAAGATCGTTAAATCTCATCCTCAGTATGTGGTGGAACTCTATAGGTCACTGGGTCAGTTCTATAGTAAGCAAGGAAGGGTGGAAGAGGCTATCGATGCCTATAAAAAGGCTTTAGAGATTGCTCCCAACGATATTCATCTTCATCAAAGCCTCGCTCATCTATATAGTCGGCAAAAAATGTACGAAGAGGCCATTCTGGAATACAAGAAGCTGATAAAGCTACATCCAGAGAGCAGCCACTTCTATGGAGAATTAGCAAAACTCTATTATAAGACAGGGAAGAAGGAGGAAGCCCAGTTACTCTGCCAAAAGATGATAGAGATGCAGCCCTATAATTCCTACACCTATTCTCAGCTAGGAAGAATTTATGGAGAGCAGGGGATGCATGATGAGGCAGTGACCGCCTATAAGAAGGCCATAGAGTTAAACCCCAATGTTGCCTACTTCCATCAGGCTCTGGCTCGAGCCTATAAGAAACAGAGAGACTACGATAAGGCGATTGCTTGCTATGAGAAGGCTTTAAAACTAATCGGTTATGGGCCACAGAGAGAGTGGATACGAAGAGAGTTGGTTGAATTATATGAGAAGACAGGAAGATTAGATGAACTGGCCGAAGAACTGGAGAAGAAATTGAAGGATATTAAGAAAGGAGAAAGCAAATGAAAGAGTTTAAAAAGTTTTTTGGGGTGGTCATTTTGATTCTATCGTTTTCAGTAGTTCTCTGGGCACAGGAGGCCCCAATTCCCAAAGGGGCTTTAGAAGATTACAAGATGTTGGGGGAGATCTACCAAAAGCAGGAGAGGTTTGAGAAGGCGATTGAAGTCTATGAGAAGGCATTGAAGATTGCTCCAGAGGATATTGAACTTCATAAAGAGCTTGCTCAGATCTATAATAGAAGAAAGATGTATGAGAAGGCTGCTGAGGAGTATAGAAAGATGCTTCTGCTTAGACCTGGAGAAGAGCGCCATAGGCTGGAATTAGCCAAAGTCTATAGCAAGCAGAGAAAATACCAGGAAGCAATAACGGAATATAAGAGGGTTCTGGAGACTGCTACCTCGGAGTGGGTCATTACTCAGGCCCAGAGGGGATTGGCCGAGACCTATATAAAAACCGGGGAAGGACTCAAGGTCGCCCAGGATTATGAGAAGAGAATTAAGAAGAGGCCAAAGGATATCAGTTCCTATAAGTTCCTGGGAGAAATATACGAAAAGCAGAAAAAGTATGAAGAGGCCATTAATATCTACAGAAAGGCCTTAAAGATTGAGCCCACAGATGAGAAGATCCGTAACTCTTTAGCCAGGGTATATGAGCGCCAGGGTAGGTATGAGGAGGCCCTGGCTGAATTCAAAAGATTAGTAGAACTAAAACCGAATAGCACCTCCTATTACCAGAGTCTGGCCAGCTGTTACTTCAAGCTGGGGAAGAAGGAAGAGGGTATCTCTGCTCTAAATAGTCTTATCGGGATAAGACCAGATAGTGGCTGGGCGTATAGTATGGCAGGAAGTATCTATTCTCAGAACAGGATGTATGATGAGGCAATAGAGGCTTACCAGAAGGCCATGGAACTTGATCCTGAGAGGGAGCGCTATAGCAAGAGCCTGGCTGATATCTATAAGAAACAGGGGAAGTATGGCGAAGCAATCAAG
>JAUXAI010000066.1 GCA_030619985.1 bacterium
GTAGAAAAGGGCGAAGATAGCCCCGGTTAAAAGTTCAACTATGAAGTAGCGTGGCGATATCCTTTTCCCGCAGTCTCTGCATCTTCCTTTGAGGAGAAGATAACTTGTCAGGGGGATATTGTCATATCCCCTAATAGGGGCCTGGCAGTGAGGGCAAAAGGAGCGAGGGGTAATGATGGATTTATTCCGAGGAAGGCGCCAGATGCAGACGTTCAAGAAGCTCCCCATACAGGTCCCGAAAATGAAGGCGACAATTGCTCTGAATATCAATTATGCCTCCTCGTTTAAGTTGATAAGTTAATAAGTTGACAAGTTGATAAGTTTCTTGGTAACTTGTATTCTTGTTGACTTGTTTCCTTGTTAACTAACTTGAGTTTTGAGTTCTTCTTCCAAGGCCCGAGCCATTACTTCAATCGGTGCCTCCCGGCCGGTCCAGATGGTGAAGGCCAGAGCCCCCTGATAGAGGAGCATCCCCATCCCATTCAAGGTCTTGGCCCCTATCTCCTCTGCCTCGCTTAAGAGTCTAGTCTTCGAAGGATTATAGATTAAATCATAGACCAAAAGATTTGGATGAAGGAGTTTGGGATCGATGGGTGGGGGATCATCCGGCTTTATTCCAACTGGAGTAGCATTGATCAGGATATCTGCCTCCTTAATCTCTTTCTCCAGCCCCTCTTCTTTGAGCGCTGTGGCTTTCGCTTCGGGAATATTCTTTTCGATGTGAGAGGCGAGATCCTGAGCCTTATCAAAGATGATATCGAAAAGATCGATTCCCTTTACTCCCTCCTTGGCAAGCTGGATGCTCACCGCTCGGCCAGCACCTCCAGCACCGATGATCACTACCTTCTTGCCTTTGGGATCGACCCCTGCCCCTTTCTTTAAGGAAGTAATGAATCCCTCCCCATCTGTATTATATCCTATTAGTCTATTATCTCTAACCAAGATGGTATTTACAGCTCGAGTAAGTTCCGCCTCCTCAGTCACCTCATCCAGATATTCGCGAACCTTCTCCTTGTAGGGGAGGGTGACATTCACTCCCACTATGCCGAGGGCGGGTAGAGCCTTCAGGGCCCCTTTTAGATTATTCTCTTCAACAGGGAAGGGAAGATAGATATAATTAAGGTCCAGGTATTCGAAGGCCCTATTATGCATTGCTGGAGAGAGAGTATGTCCTATGGGATAACCAATGAGACCCACTATCTTTGTCTCTCCATTGATCCTCATTTTTTACCTCCCGCCGATCATCATCCCAGAGATATAGATAGAGGGTGAACCGATATTGCCCACGAAGCGCAGGTCACTGCCCATCTCTTCTACAGAGTTCAAAAGTTCCATCAGGTTGCCGCTCATGGTTATCCCGCAGATAGGATAAGAGACCTCTCCTTTCTCAATCCACTGACCATTTACTCCAATGGAAAAGTCGCCAGAGATGGGATCTGCGGTATGCATCCCCAAGGTCTCAGTAACATAGAGGCCCCTCCTTATCCCTTTGATTAACTCTTCTTGCGACCTTCTGCCGGGTGAAATAAATAGGTTGGTGGTTCCAATCCCGGGCAGGGACTTGAAAGAGCCCCTCATCCCATTTCCCGTAGAACTCTTTTTCTCTTTTGCTGCAGTATAGGTATTGTAGAGATAGCCTCTTAATATTCCCTTCTCAATGAGGGTCTTCCTTGATGTTGGCACTCCCTCATCGTCACAGGGAGCACTCCCCAAGCCTTCTTTTAAGGTGCCATCATCAATGATATTCAATTCAGGTGTGCCTATCCTCTTATCCAATTTAGCCCGGAACAGGGATCTCTTTCTCTGGACCGCCTCGGCACTTAGGGCGTTAGCGATTAATCCTGCAAAGCTGCTTCCTACTAAGGGATCTAGAAGTATCGATATCCTCTGGGTCTTTATCTTCTTAGCCCCTAGAAGGGAGAGGGCCTTCTGGGCCGCTCTCCTTCCCACCTCTTCTATCTTTAACTTCTCATAGAACCTTTGGATATCGAACTCCAACCCGCTCTGAGATTCTCTCTTCTCTTGAGCAATGGCCATAAGTGATATAGAGCAAGAGGTTCCAGAATAAGAGACCTCGAGCCCCTCAGAATTGCGGATGCTTATCCTATAGGTAGTATCATGATAGGCGGTCTTATAGACCTTTCTAATCCTTCTGTCATATTCTAAGGCAGCCCGGGAAGCCCTCTTTATCCTCTCAATCTTCTCCTTTAAAGATACTCTGTTTAAGTCCTTATCATAGATATTGACCTTGGGATAGGAAGAGGCTCTCTGGGGCAGGAGATTATACCTATCCTTAGTAGCGTATCTTGCATTTAGAGAAGCCTCTTCGATTGTCCTGTCTATTAGCCCAAGATCTGTGGTATAGCTAAAGCCCAGACCTCCTCTATCTATGACACGCAGGCCAAGGCCCTCTGCAGAGGCATGCTCTATGCTCTCTATCTTTTCGTCACTCAATTCAACAGTAAGGGAGTGGGCCTGGATTAGATATATCTCTGCTGGCTTAGCGATCTCTTTTACTATCTTATAAATATTCATCTCGATAAAAGAAAGGCCTTGGGAAGGTAAAAAGTCAAAAAATAAGAACCTGACTTCGTCAGAACCTTGTTTTACTTATTGAAGTTCCGATACCTTAAAATAACGGCGCGCTTCGCTCTCCGCCGTCTTTTACTTATCGAAGTTCCGATACCTTAAAATAGACCTCTTCCTCTTAAAAGAATAAAGGTTTGGCCTTTGTTATTTCGGACCCCTTGTAGCCCACCAGGCCCAGAGGAGAATGATGGCCCCGATGAGGAAAAAGCTTCCCGCTGCTAAACGATGGGTAAATGACCAACGATCCTCAAATAGAACTCTCTTCATAGCATTGTTAATCTTGATCACTACGTCTGGAACAGTAAAGTAGAGAAGGGCCAGAATTAAGGCAAAGATCCCTACGATTAAGAACCCAATCATCTTCGTCACCTCCTTTCAAGATAACCCCTTCGGAGTTACTTCCATACCCCGCACCTATTAGGTGCGGGGTCAAGCGTTCCGTCCCGATTCGCTGGATCGGGACTCCGCTGTTACCCCCTAGGGGAAATCAGATTATGGGCAAAGACAGACCCCCTAATCATCGGTAAATGCTTAATATTAAACGGCGCACTTCGTTCTCCGCCGTTGATGATTAAATATTAATCAATTTAATGCTCTCTTCAATGCCAGCGAAGCGCATTGGGTTCGAAATTTATGACTATGCCATCACTTCGTGATTGAAATTCCGATACCTCACTCTGTTGATAGTAGCATAAACAGGATTTAATTGTCAATGAGAAAGATCATGGCTACTTCATCACAATCGGGAAACTTTGGGCATCTAATGCATTCTCCCCATATCTTATGGGGCAATTTTTCTTTCTTAATTTTTTTAAAACCATTCCTCTTGAAGAATTTTTCTCGATTGGTGAGGGCGAAAACCCTCTTTATCCCCAAATCCTTTGCCTCTGAAAGAGCGCTTTGAAGGAGCCTGCTTCCTATCCTCCTCCTCCTTACTTTCCTATCGACTGCCAGGGATTTTATCTCTGCTAAGTCCTTCCAGCTAATATGGAGGGCACAGCATCCCAAGAGCTTCCCCTTCTCCTTCCAGACGAAGAAATCCCTCATATTTTCATATAATTCGTTCAGGGAGCGGGGAAGGAGGGCACCTTCCCGAGCATAGTGATTGATGAGCCTCTGTATCCCTTCAATGTCAGAAAACCTTGCTTTCTTAATCATTTAACGAGCTCGCTTCCTTTCTCAAGGGCCTTCTCATTTATCTCTAATAGGTCTTTCTTCTTCTCTCCTAAAATTTGGGGAAGAGATTTTATTATACTCTTCAGGGGGATTATTTTGCTCTTCTTTAAGTAAGCACCGAGGACAATCATATTGGCTACTTTGACGTTCCCTAATTTTATAGCCATCTCTGTGGCCGGGACCTCGGCTATCTCCAGATCCTTTCTCTCCACCCCCCTATCAACCAAGGAGGAATTGAGAATCAAGAGGCCTTTCTCCCTCATCCTTTCTTCAAACTTATCAAGAGAGGGTTGGTTGAGGACGAGGCAAGAGGAAGGATGGGCCACCACTGGTGAGCCGATCTCCTCATCTGAGATAATCAGGCTACAGTTCGCCGTACCTCCCCTCATCTCTGCTCCATAGGAGGGGAAGAAAGTGACCTGGAGCCCCTCTAACATGGCCCCCTGGGCAAGCAGGCTTCCAGTAAACATGATCCCCTGGCCTCCAAAGCCAGCGATGACTATTTCCTTTCTCATATTATCTCCTGTAAGGCGATATAGTTAACAAGTTGATAAGGATACAAGTTAACAAGGAAAAACTTGTCAACTAATCAACTTATTAACTTGTCAACTAATTAACTTGTATCTTTGATGACCCCTAAGGGGAATTCAGGGAGCATTTTCTCCTCTACCCACCTGAGGGCCTCTTTGGGGCTTACCCACCAGCCAGTGGGGCACATGGATAGTATCTCCACTAAAGAGAACCCCCTATTCTCGAGTTGAACCTGGAATGCTTTCTTGATGGCTTTCTTTGCCTTTAATATATTCTTTGGACCGTTGACCGCTACTCGCTCAACGTAGGCTGTTCCATCGAGCTGGGCCAGGGCCTCGGATATCTTTATGGGATAGCCTGCTATTTTTGGCTCCCGACCAGAAGGGGTAGTTAAGGTCTTTTGGCCAGTCAATGTGGTAGGAGCCATCTGCCCTCCCGTCATGCCATAGACGGCATTATTGACAAAGATCACGGTTATATTCTCTCCTCGATTGGCAGCGTGAACCGTCTCTGCTGTTCCGATGGCTGCTAAGTCCCCATCTCCCTGATAGGTAAAGACTATCCTATCCGGTAGGACTCTCTTTATTCCCGTAGCTACTGCCGGAGGTCGGCCATGGGCGGCCTCAGTGGTATCGAATTTCCAGTACTGGTAAGCCAAAACAGCACAGCCTACCGGTGCCACAGCAATTATTTTCTCTCTTATCCCCAACTCATCGATTACCTCATAGATTAACCTATGAACGATGCCATGGCCACATCCTGGGCAGTAGATAGTCGGTACATCCTGCATACTCTCTGGCCGACCAAATATTCGTTTCATCTTAAGACTTTCTTTATCCTTTTGATAATTGCTTTCACTTCTGGCAGACTACCTGCTGGCCGACCATAGAAATGGACCGGACATCTTCCATTCACTGCCAATCTCACATCCTCTACCATCTGTCCCAGATTCATCTCTACAGTAAGATACCCTTTTATCCTCGAGGCATTCTCTAAAATGATCTCTTCGGGGAAAGGAAAGAGAGTGATGGGTCTTATGAGCCCCACTTTTAATCCCTCTTTCCTTGCCCGATGCATGGCCTCCTTGCCTATTCTGGCTGGGGTCCCGAAGGCCACCAGGATCACCTGAGCATCTTCTATTCCTATAGCCTCATATCTTATCTCTTTCTCCATCTCTTTATACTTCTTAGATAGTTTCTCATTATGCTTCTCTAGTACCCCTTCTCCTAAGCGAAGGGACTTTATACTCCTTGGTTCCCTTCCCTGACATCCATTCAATATCCAATCCTTCTCTGGGATTTGGACCTTAGACTTTGGACTTTGGACTACTTCTACTGGTTCCATCATCTGGCCTAGAACCCCATCTCCTAAAATAATGACCGGATTTCTATACCTATCCGCTAAATCAAAGGCCTCTTTCGCTAGATGAAACATCTCTTGAACGGAATGGGGAGCCAAAACTAGGGTGCGATAGTCTCCATGCCCGCCCCCTCTTGTTGCCTGGAAGTAGTCTCCCTGGGCCCCGGAGATATTCCCCAGTCCCGGGCCTCCCCTCTGGATATTGACTATGACACAGGGGAGCTCTGCTCCTGCCATATAGGAGATCCCTTCCTGCATCAAACTTATTCCAGGAGAAGAGGAAGAGGTCATGGCCCTTGCCCCAGTTAAAGAAGCGCCATAGAGCATA
>JAUXAI010000038.1 GCA_030619985.1 bacterium
GGCAAGACGCCACAGAGATAGTCATCGATATTAGCCTCATTTATAACATTGAGCCTCCCTCTTTTATCCCTGCGGATCACTACCTGACCACGATACTTTCTCCCATTTATCCTTAAGAGATCATTCTCTTTAAGGGTAATAATTTTTAGGGGAACAGTGACAAATCTATGGACTTTCTTACCCCTTATCTTTATTCCCTCCTGGGTTCTTTTGAAGGAGAGGGGTTTATCTAAAGAAACAAAGGTTATTGTTTCTCCATTGCTAAGATCAATAATCTTAAGTCCTTTAAGGGTCCTAATCTTTACTTTGGGAACCCCCTGGAGAATAAGCACCCTTATTGCTTGGGGAATTTCATAACTCGCTAAGAGGCTCTTCTGAATCATATCCTTTGTCTGGAAGGATAATTCACTTCTAAATCTACCTTCAGAGGCCTTGGTAAACTCCTCTATTGCTTTATCAAACTTACCCAAATCATAGTAGACCATTCCCAAGCCAAAATGGGCATCATCTGCCCATTCACTTTCTGGATAATTGGTTAATAGTTTCCGATAGACAACGGGAGCTTGATCATAGTCTCCCTTTTCGTAAAGGCTTTTTGCATATTCAAACTGTTTCTGGGGATGAGATTTTTTCAAGAGCTTATCATAGATCTGGCCCGCTCCTTCATAATCTCCATAATCGGATAACTTTTGTGCCTTTTCAAACTCCTTCTGAGCGTAGCTTTTCTCTTCTCTCTTTTTCTGATACTCTGTAGCTACCGTCAATCTCTTCTCCAGAAGAGTGAGTATCTCTTCGTACTCTTTCCCAGTAACCAGGTCTCTTTTATACTTCTCTTTAAGCTCCTTAATCTCTTTCTTGATGGTTACTACATCATAGATACTGGGCTGGGAAAAAGCAGAGGAGGAGAAAAGGAGTATGGCCAGGAATAAAGAAAGAACCCTCATTTGAAATGGCGCTCCAGTCTCTTGATCACCCTTTTCGCTCCTCTACAAGATAGGAGAAGACCGGGCTTGAATGTTCCATCTCGATAAGGTTTCATGATATCTTTTTTTGTGGCGAGCACGATGGCATTGAAGTGGCGATGATAGTTTGGAACATCAGGGAAGGGGGAGGGTTTACCAAGGTATTTTCTTCTCCATTTCTTCTTATCTTTTACCGCAACCAAAATATTTTCAACAATCTTAGCACAATTTCCCCGATTCAAAGTCTTATCGGGCAGAAAGGTATGGTTGGGATAAACTTCCATAATCCCTAGTTTTGCCATCTTCTTTATCTCATTCCTATAGGGGCTCTTTGAGATATCAATAATGATTACCTTCTTTGGCCTCTTCTCGATTCCTTCCCAATTTAATCTGGTGACTAAGAGATAAGCGAATTCCTCTCGAGTAATGACCTTTCCTTTTGCTTCTTCTGGTAAGAGAGCCTCCTTCTTAGGCGCACATCCCAGGATAAGAGAAAATAAAACCAGAAAAATTACTAAGGACCTAATTACTTTTAACATTCCAACATTTTGGCTATTTGGGAAGTGACTTTACTTGCTGAATTTTCCTTCCTTATTTCTATCCAGTGAATTCTCTTATCCTGATTGAACCAGGTCAGTTGCCTCTTAGCGAACCTTCTACTATTCCTCTTTAAGAGACGAATCGCCTCCTTGAGATCATACTCCCCATCCAGATAACCAATTATTTCCTTATAACCTAAGCCTTTTAAGGCGGTCAAATCCTTTGAAAATCCTTTCTTCAAAAGGCCCTTTACTTCCTTCACCAGCCCCTCTTCAATCATTTTCTCTACCCGCTGGTTGATTCTCTGATATAACTCTTCTCTTCTTCTTTTTAAGCCGATCATCGTTAGATCATAATTGGGTTTTCTTCCTTTAGAGATTTCTTGAAGGGTTGAGACGGGTTGACCGGTCAATTCATAGACCTCCAGGGCACGGACGATGCGCACCTTATCATGAGGATGGAGGCGAGAAGCGGCCAGGGGATCTATTTTTCTCAACTTTTTATATAGCTGGTTGCTACTAAATTTTTCTAATCTCTTTCTTATCTCTTTATTCTTTCCTGCACCAGGAAAGATGCCATCGATTACTGCCCTGACATATAACCCAGCGCCACCAACTAATATGGGGATCTTCTTCTTTCTATGAATTCTGGAGATTGCCCTATGTGCTCTTCGGGCATAGAGGAAAGCATTGAACTCCTCATCCGGCTCTATGATATTGATTAAATGATGGGGGATCTTCTTTCTCTCCTCTTTAGTTGGCTTCGCTGTTCCGATATTTAGATATTTATAGACTTGACGAGAGTCGCAGGAAACGATCTCGCCCTTTATTCTCTTGGCTAACTCTATGGCTACTTCACTTTTTCCAACGGCAGTCGGCCCCACAATCACGATCAGAGACCCTTTTTTATTCGCGATGATTTGCGTTCTTTTTTCCATTCGCGTTTATTCGTGTCTGGGATAGCCAACAGGCATGATGTATAGAGGCTCATGCTCCCTGGGAAGGTTAAGACACTTTGATACCATGCCGTCTGAGAAGGCACCTATGGCTACGGTTCCTAAATCTAAGGCGGTTGCCTGAAGATAGATATTCTCTCCCACATGGCCTACTTCTATATGGGCGTACCTTATTCCCCTCTGGCCATATCTCGATGTGATTCTGCTATATTCCACAGTAGTAACAATGGAGATCGGTGCCCGGGCGATGAACATCTGACCAAAAGAGGCCAGGGCAAGAAACTTTCTCTTATCTCCTCTTAAATGCACTTCTAAGGAATGATTGCTTACTATATAGTGATAGACCCCGGCTTCTAACCCTTCCACACTATTTCTTCCTACTACTAAGTAAAGGTCTAAAGGATAACAGGCCCCACCAGAGGGAGAGGCCCGAAAGCCGATTCTTTCGTCAGTAATCCCCTGCGCAACCCATAAAAGTTGAGAGACCTGTTCTAAAGTTAAGGGCTTGGCTAGAAAACTTCTCCGCGACCTCCTTCTCTTAATCGTTTCTTCTAAGGAAACAGTTCCCTTTATCTTCGGTTTCGGCAAAATAATTGTCTTTTTCGCTTCCTGTGCCATAATATTTCCTCCCGAAGTTATTCCTAATATAATCACAGGAATTATAAATCTCACTCTTTTCTTTCCTCTAATTCTTGGTAACATTCTTTAATTCTGGATATTGCCTCATCAGCTATCTCAGTGGGCTGGGAGGTTTTAAATAGGCCAAAAAACCTGCGCTTGAAGATAGCCCTTTTATATTTTCTGATAGCCCGTCTATACTTACCCTTTTGATAATAGATTTCTCCCTTGACAAATGTTTTCTCCGGGCCGACAGCCAATGCTATCTTATTGCTTCCGTCAGCATTTACTATGTAAGCCAGATAATACCCCCCTTCAATTTCAACAATATAGGCTATCTTCTGACCATCTGGAGACCAGGCAGGAAATGTAATCAATCCCATTTCTTCAACTAATAGTTGCCTATCAGTTCCATCACCATTTATATTTTCTAATCCTTCCCATGTGCCGAATGCGACCTTTTTTCCGTCTGGCGACCAGGTGGGGAATGCTCTGTCTTCAGCCATCTTAATCTTATTGCTTCCATCCGCATTCATAACCCAGATGTCATCCTCTGAGCAGTAGGCTATCTTCTCCCCATCTGGAGACCAGACAGGAGAATGCCAGTCTTCGCTTTTATCTGTAGTTAACTGTATCTTGTTGCTTCCATATTCATCCATTACCCAAATACTTTTCCACTTCTTATGCTTATTTTCCTCTGTTTCAATATCGATTGTTGAGGTGTAGGCAATCCTTTCTCCATCCGGTGAATAGGCAAGCCGAGAGTTTTTTCCCTTCTCAGTTAACTTGAATTTACTTTTGGTAGCAAGATGCAAGAGCCAGATATCTTTCCCTGAAGAGTAGGCAACCCTCTCGCCATCCGGTGACCAGCTGGGTGACGAATCATCACATTTGCCATCAGTGGTTAACTGCTTTTTGCCACTTCCATCAGCATTCATAACCCAGAGATTGAAACTATCGCTTTTACCCAATTTAAAAGCAATTCTTTTTCCATTCGGTGACCAAACTGGCCAGAGGATATTATTCTCGCTAATCATTAGGGGTCTATTATCCCTCCCATCTGCATCGGCTATCCAGAGGGCAAAGTTTTCTCCATTTCTGCGAGTAGTGTAGGCCACTCTCTTGCTATCAGGTGACCAAGAACAGGAAATTGAAGGATAATGAATACATCCTGTTAAGAGGAATAATACAATAATTGTTAAACTTATACCTATAATTCTTTTCATTTTAAACCTCCACTTCCAAATTCGTGTAAATTCGTGTTTTTAATGTAAATAATCCGCATCCTGTGTTCGTGTAGTTTCGTGTTTTAATCGCTAAAGACTCTGGTAGGTAGGTTCTCTTCTTTTTTTAATCTTCTGTCCAGTTCTTGGGCCTCGGCTTCTGTAGCCAGTCTTCCCACCCTCACCCTATGGAATCGCCTTCCCTCAATGGTAATGGTCATGATATAGGTATCATAGCCCTTATCTCTTAATCTCTGGGCCAACCTATCTGCCCGGGCCCTTTCACTAAATGCTCCCACCTGAACGCTGTATCTTCCTGCGGAAGGAAGAAACTTCCTCTGAAGGGCGCTAACCCTTTCTTGTGCTTTAGAAGCCTCTAAAGAATCCGGACATTCGGTAATCAGTCTTTGATATACTTCTAAGGCCTCCTTCTCCTTTCCTTCCCTTTGATAGCATTCTCCCAGATTAAAATAGACAAGGTTCAGGATATTGCTCTCTGGGTAGTTTTCAATAACTTTTATATATTCTATTAAGGCAAGAGAATAATTTCTTTCGCTGGTATAAGAGTTTCCAATTCCTACTTGAGCCCAGTCAAGGTAATTACTCTGGGAATAATTTTCTAAGATCTTTTCAAATTCTGTTCTTGCTTCACCATACTCCTTCTGAGCGAGGAGCATGCTTCCTATCCAATATTGAGAGGCAGGAGCAAGAGAACTTTGAGGATGAAGCTCTAAAAGTTTGCGGTAGTCTTTTAAAGACTGCTCATAATCCCCTTTTAGATAATAGTACTGCCCAATCCTGAATTGGGCCTGAGGGGCAAAAGGGCTATCTGGATGCCTGAGGGTTAAGTTTCTATATTCTCGAGTGGCCTCCCAGAAATCCTCTGTTGCTTCCGCCATCCTAAAATGGACCTCAGGAGCAAGAGCACTATTAGGATAACGGGCTAAGAACTTCTTAAACTCTTTTCTTGCCTCTTCATGCCTGCCCTCTCTGTAAAGGTTCATTCCCCTTACATACTCAATGGGCTCCTCCTGAGCCCAAAGAGATGGGACAATAAAAAACATGAGTATCATTAAAAGAATAGCAAATCTTCTCATCGACTATTCTGGCTCTTCTGTCTTTTCTATCTCTTCTGCCTCTCTTATCTCCTTCTCCACCTCTTCTACCGGTAGCTTACGAAGAGCAGCTAGCTCTTGCTCCAGCCTCTTTATAATCCTTTTCTGCCTCCTACTCTCAAGTTGAAGCCTGGTCATGCGGCCGAGGTCAATAATAGAGGCCAGTATTGCCCCTAAGATTAATGTCCCCAGAAGAACGAAGATGAATGGCATCTCGGGAGAGGCCTTGCCGAAGAACTTTATGCTCACCGGCTGTTGGTTAGACCAGATAAAGGCCACTATCAAGAAGAGAACGATGAGCAAGATAATGAACTTTACTTTCTTCATTATTCCACCTCCTTTCCTGAGGTCTCTGAAAAATCTTCAGAGCCCTCTGATTACACAGATTTTTAGGGTGATTACACAGATTTTCCTGCCGAAGAATCTAATCTGTGTAATCGGTATTTTATGGGCGAAGTGAATAAAACAAGGTTCTTGAGCGAAGCGAAAGGCTTTCTTATTTAATCTTGTAATCAGAAATTTCTGATTTTTTCAGAAATTTCTCTTTGTAAGTCGATTACCTCATGTAGCCTCTTAAGCCTAATCTCTTCCGGTATCTGTTCTGACATCTTTTCTGCCGGAGTACCCGGTCGAGGAGAATACTTGAACATATAAGCGCTGGCGAACCTTACTTCCTTCATCAGGCTTAGGGTATCGGCAAAGTCCTTTTCTCCTTCTCCAGGAAAGCCAACAATGATGTCTGTAGTGATGCTTATCCTTGGAATAAGAGAACGGACTTTCCCAATGATTTTCAGATACTCTTCTCTGGTATAGCCACGGTTCATGGCCTTTAATATTCTATTGGAGCCAGATTGGACAGGAAGATGGAGGTCTTCACAGGCTTTAGAGAGTCCGGGCAAGGTCTCTATTAGTCTATCGCTCATATCCTTGGGGTGAGAAGAGATATACTTTATCTTCTCTATTCCCTCTATTTCGTTTACCCTTTCTAACAAATCGATAAAGTCGATTCCTCCCAGGTCCTTTCCATAGGCAACGACATTCTGACCTAAAAGGGTGACTTCTTTATACCCTTCTTCCACCAAATCCTCTATTTCTTTAATAACTTCTTCTGGAGGTCTACTGTTTTGTCTTCCCCGGGCAGAGGGGACCACGCAGTAGGTACAGTGATTATTGCATCCTCTCATAATGGCGACATATGCCTCTGCCCTATCTGCTCGATAAGCCTTGACTCCTTCCTGGCTGATCTTTCCTTCTTTAATAGCGATGACTTTTCTTCTTTCTCGAATTACCTCATTCAAAAAAGTGGGCAGATTACATATTTGATGGGTGCCGAAAATCAGATCTACAGAAGGGGATCTCCTGAATATCTTCTCTCCTTCTCTCTGGGCCATACATCCTCCCACTCCCAAGATGAGGCCTGGTCTTTTTTCTTTAAGTTTTTTTAAGACTCCCAACTGGCTATAAACCTTATCCTCTGCCTTTCCCCGAATAGCACAAGTATTTAAAAGTACGACATCTGCCTCATTCATATTCGCTGTGACTTCATAACCTTTATTTAACAACAATCCAGCCATAATTTCTGAATCATGGACGTTCATCTGGCATCCGTAGGTTTTAATGTAAGCCTTTTTATTATAGTTAATTATACTCATTTTTGGTTATTTCTTTAGATGCCCTTTTGCCTTTTGCAATTTCCGCGAAAACTTACCCTTTTTAAACTCTAAGGTCCACTCTCTCATAATAATCCAACCGCCAAAACGAATCAAGTAATTACGCCAGGGGCGATACCACCTTCTCCATCCTAATCTAATATTATGCAAAAAGAAAATTAAAGTGGAGAAAGAAAATATATTTAAACCTATCATAAACATATACTTAAACTGATAAAACTTACCCATAATTTTCCTAACGGAAGCCTGCATATCTTCAGCACTCATCGGTTCATCAGGCTCAAAAAGAGGAAAGTTACCATCGTAATATTCCCAACCTACATCTTGAATTAGGTAAATTCTGTTTTGCATTGCAAGCCTATATCTCAATCTTGTCCCAGGTAAAGGAACTGGCAACAATACCTGTATAGTGTCAATTTTAGCTTTCCTGATAAAATTCTTAAAATGCTTTACCCGCTCTTTCGCTAACATTTTGAATTTCACACCTTCTTTTAAGGGATAACCAAAGATAAACATGCCGTGCACCAAAAATCCAAATTTATGGAATATCTTTGTGAGGGATAATATATCTTCAGGTTTTATGCGCTTATTCATAGCCTTTAATTCTTCTTCAATGGGTGACTCAAATCCGATAGCTACTGTGTTAATACCCGCCTGGCGCATAGCAGAAAGTAGCTCGGGGTCTTTAGCTTTATCCAATCTCATCTGAACGGTGATATCCAGCCTTCTGCCTATACTTTTTTGATAATCCCTAAGTATATTACAAAACCTTATTGTCTCATCTCGTTGTTGTCCAAAAAGATCGTCAACGATAAAAAAATGCCTAGCATCCTTTGTCTCCAGAAGAAAGCTAATACGCTCAAGCAACCGTTCAGGGGAAGTATATCTTGGCTTACCTTTAACGGTGCAGAACTCGCAATCCATTCCGCAACCTCGTATCCTTTCAACAGGATAAAGTTTAATCTTAGCATAGCGCACTAAGGAGAAATCAGGTAAGGGCAACCTGTCAAAATCTGTTAGAGGCTCTCTCTTTGGAGTAGAGATAATTTCCCCATTCTTTAGATAAGCAATGCCTTTGACCTCACTTACATCTCGTTTGCCTTCTATAGCCCATAGAAGCTCTTTAATGGTTTCTTCTCCTTCGCCAATAACCACATAGTCAATACTAGAAAGCAATGCCTCGGCTATATTGTCTTCAACAAAATGCTGGCCTCCAGCGATAGTTATAACCCCCTTATCTTTATAAAAGCGAGCTACTCTGTAGAGTCGGGGTATGGTGCTTGTCAATCCACCATAAAATCCCACAACATCTGCCGGCCTCAATCGTTGTAAAAATTCATGGTCGGCTCCGCCGGAGTCACTTCTGGGTCCATACCTACGAAGATTATTTTCATCGATAACTTCAACATCCCATCTTTCCATTTCATTCGCAACACTAGCCACACATACCGGTCCCAAAGCCGTAGTCCTCTTAGCGATAGCAGAATAAATATTAAACGCCGGATAGACTGGAATCACAATTCTGAACCTGTATCTTTTTTTGGATAAGTCAAACATAATCAACGCTCTTTATCTTCTTCTTAATCTCTTTATTCACAAACACTTAACTTCTTTAATATCCCTAAAATCATCTCTCGGTACTTGTACATACGGTCAGCCATAGGTTTTGATAAAGACCCTCATCTCTCTAACACCTTCTCCAGGGTATCCAGTAGCTTCTTAACGGTGAAGGGCTTATAGAGGCATTCATATGCTCCGGCCTTCAGGGATTTCTCTATCTCTTCTTCTACTTCTGTCCCATAACCAGTCATCATAACGATCTTAGCCTCAGGATTAATACTTTCAATCGTCTGGCAGGTCTTTAGACCACCTATGCCAGGCATGACGATGTCCAGAAAGATGATATCGAAGGGCTCTGTCTTTATCTCGTCTATGGCCTCTGAACCACTTTCTACGGCGACTACCTGATGTCCCTTGGTCTCCAATATCCGCTTGAAGAGGTCACGAATTACTGCTTCATCATCAACAACCAATATTCGCGGGTCTTTCACATTTACCTCCTTTACTCTTCTTCCGAGGTTCCCACTAGCTTATCTAAGTGCTTCTGGGCCTCGTTCAATTTGGGGTCTAACTCCAAGGCCTTTAGGTAAAGGGTCTTGGCGATTTCAATATCCTCTTTGCTCTCATAGATAACCCCCAGATTATACAAAATCCGGGCATTTCTTGGGTCGAGCTTTAATGCCTTCTGAAATTCTAAAATAGCCTCATCATACTGCTTATTGAGAAAGTAAAACTTCCCCTGCTCAATGAGTTCTTCTACTTTTTTCTTATCCTTCATCCTTTCTCCTGGGCATAATAACAAGGAAATTAGTTGGATTAGGGCATTAGGTGGACTATTAATGATTTTCCAGTCATTTCTTTAGGTTTTTCTATCTTTAAGAGATCCAATATGGTAGGAGCAACATCTGCTAATATCCCAGAATGCAATTTTATATCTGCTAAATCATCTACTAAAATGAAAAAGACATCGGAACAGGTATGGGCAGTATGGGGCTCACCAGCTTCGATCATCTTCTCCGCATTCCCATGGTCTGCAGTAACCAAGGCAATGCCTTCTTTTTCTCTAATCGCTTCTACGACTCGGCCCAGACACCCGTCGACTGTTTCAATGGCCTTAATAGCCGCTTCCATTATTCCCGTATGCCCCACCATATCGGGATTGGCGAAGTTCATAATGATACAATTATAATTTCTAGAGTCTATCTTTTCTATTGCTTTATCCGCTATCCTTTCGGCGCTCATCTCTGGTTTAAGGTCATAGGTTGCCACCTTGGGCGAAGAGATAAGAATCCTATCCTCTCCCTTAAAAGGCCTCTCCCTCCCTCCGTTGAAGAAGAAGGTGACATGGGCATACTTCTCTGTCTCTGCTAAGTGGAGCTGTTTTAGATTATGATTGCTTAATACCTGGGCCAGGACATTCTTAAGTCTAGCTCTCTGGGAAGGAAAGGCAATGGGTAGATCAAACCTTTCATCATATTCTGTGAAGCAGACAAAATGAAGGGAAGGAAATCTTCCCCTTTTAAACTCCTTGAAGTCTTCTTCTGTTAGGGCCCGGGTGATCTGTCTTGCCCGGTCTGCCCGAAAATTAAAGAAGAGGAAGATGTCTCTGTCCTCTATCCCCTGATAATCTCCGACTACTGTGGGAATAACGAACTCGTCATTCTCCTTATTTTTAGAAGCAGTCCTTAAGGACTGCTGGCCGTCTCTCGCCCTTCTTCCTTGGCCCTCAATTAGAGCCTCGTAGGCCTTTTTTGTCCTATCCCATCTTCGGTCGCGATCCATACCATAATATCTACCCATAATGGTCGCTATCCGACCAACGCCCAATTTCTCTAGCTTTTTCTCCAGAGCCTTAATATATTTGGGAGCAGTATTTGGTCCCACATCCCGACCATCTAATAGACAATGAACATAGACCTTTTCC
Source organism: bacterium (assembly GCA_030619985.1). Lineage (GTDB taxonomy): Bacteria > UBP18 > UBA7526 > UBA7526 > UBA7526 > JAUWXM01. The sequence goes on from JAUXAI010000038.1 coordinate 10,568, forward strand.
ACCTCGTTCTTCTTGGCCAGTTCTAAAAGCGCATAGAGATGGGTGATGTGACTATGAACTCCTCCATCAGATAAAAGGCCCATGAAATGGAGATTAGAATTATTTTCCTTTGCTCTTTTTATTGCAGAGAGCAATACCTTATTCTTAAAGAAAGAGCCATCCTCAATTGCTTTTGAGATCCTACTAAATTCCTGATAGATGATCCTTCCCGCTCCTAAGTTGAGATGGCCTACCTCAGAGTTCCCCATCTGTCCCTCGGGAAGGCCCACCGCCTCTCCCGAGGCCCTGAGGGTTGTGGAAGGATAGTTCTTTAATAAATCATCAACAACCGGGGTTTTCGCCTGGGCGATGGCATTACCTTCCTTTTCTGGATTTATTCCCCAGCCATCGAGGATGATTAGAACTATTGGCCTTCTCACTTCGCCATTCTCTTAATCTCAGGTAATTTGCCATAGCAGATCAGGGTATCATCCACACATAACCTATCCCCACCTTTTGGAGTATGAAGAACATCCTTCCCCCTCTCAATGGCCAAGATCATGATTCCCCTCTTCTTGAAGTCTGTCTTATTCAGAGTAAGGTCGACATGGGGGGAGCCTTCTTTAAGACTGATCTCCGCCACTCCATATCCTTTCGCCAGACGCAGAGTCTCTTCTAGGGGTCTTTTTACAAAAATGGTGCTTCTTGCCAGTCTTTTCTCAATCCTCTTGGTAAACTTTCTGGTCAATCCCTTATGGGAGGCGAGACGATAGATGAAGTAGATGGCCAGACCCAGAAGGATCAACTTAATAGGGGCAGGTGAGAGGCCCCCTTTGGTAAAAGAGAGGATCAGAGTAGCAACAACGGTAATCAAGCCTGCGTTTCCCAAGATCATTAAGGTCATGACGATACGCCGGCGCTGTTCATGGTCTACGATGAGTTCCGAATCCTTAGTAGTAAAGCCGGTTCCTGTGAAGGCCGAAAGGGCTTGGAATCTAGCCCTCTTCTCATCCAGTCCAGTCATCTTGAGGGCAATGGTGGCAATCCTAACCACTATGGTAGAGAAGACGATGACCACGATTACCGGAAGAATCAAAAGGATGGTAGTCATAACTACTCCTTTCTCATATGGATTACTCTTTGAGGGAAGGGTATCTCTATTCCCGACTTGTCGAATTCCTCCTTGACCTTCTTTGTGAGATCGAAGTAGACATTCCAATAATCTGCCAATTTCACCCAAGGCCTGATGATGAGATTGACGCTGGAATCCCCTAACTCAGTAACTCCCACAAAGGGCTCTGGTT